>JAHFUQ010000285.1:480-2496 GCA_023265045.1 Acidimicrobiia bacterium | reverse complement strand
CGAGTGGGCCACCAGTTTCCCGCCCGCCTGAAGGCGGCCCTGGCCGACTCCCTCACCCTCGTCGCGTTCGTGTCGGCCAACACCCTGGTCCGCCCGCCCGAGGAGAACTGGGTGAAGCGCGAGGTCGAGCTGCGCGAGCGCCTCTTCCCGAACGGCGCGCCCGTAATCATGCCGGTGATCCTCTTCGGCGGGGATGTCGAGGCCATCGCCAGCGGGCACTCCGCCGTCGACGCGACGGGGAACGAGGAGGCGGCACTGGCCTCCGTCGTCGACGCCATCCGCCGCATCCGCGCCGGTGAGGAGCCTGCGCCGTTCGCACGGTCTCGCGTCACCGAGGACAACGTGCGCGGCTTCGGCGGTTGACGGGGTCGCCGCCTGAACCCAGCCCGCGCAAGACCCCGACGAACTCACGCGCGGGACCACCAGCCGTGCGCTAGCCCTGGGCTCGTCCAGCCCCACCGGTAGCATGCCGGCGTGCGACCGTCCGCCCTCGATCACCTGGTGCTACGAGTCGCCGACGTCGACCGGTCCCTGGCCTGGTACACCGACCTCGTCGGGCTGCAGCCCGAGCGGGTGGAGCAGTGGCGGCGTGGCGCGGCCCCGTTCCCGTCCGTGCGGGTGAGCGACGATGCCGTGATCGACATCATCGCTGGTACCGCCAACCGCGCCGAACCCAATGTCGACCACTTCTGCCTGGCGATGGAGGACGTGGATCTGGACGAGTTGGCCGCATCGGGCCAATTCGACGTGCTCGAAGGCCCCGTCTCCCGTTGGGGCGCACGCGGCACGGCGACGTCTCTCTACGTGCGTGACCCCGATGGAAACGTGGTCGAGTTGCGCGTGTACCCATGACCGCCCTGGTCACGGGTGCGTCCAGCGGCATCGGGAGGGCCTTCGCGGTCGAACTGGCGCGGCGCGGGACCGACCTGGTCGTTGTCGCCCGCCGGCGCGACCGGCTCGAGGAGCTGGCCAAGGAGCTGTCCGACGTCAACGTCGAGGTCCTGGCCGCGGATCTGTCCGACGCCGACCAGCTGGCCGTCGTCGAGGCCCGTCTGACCGACCCCGAGCGCCCGATCGACCTGCTCGTCAACAACGCCGGTTTCGGCACCGCGGGGCCGTTCCACGAACTGCCGATTGGACGCGAGGACGAGGAGATACGGCTCAACGTGCTGGCACTGGTGCGACTCACCCGCGCCGCGCTGCCCAGCATGGTGGCGCGGGGCCAGGGCGGCGTAGTCAACCTCTCGTCCGTGTCGGGCGAGCAGCCGCTGCCCGGCTGGGCGACCTACGCCGCCAGCAAGGCGTTCGTGACCAGCTTTTCTCGGGCTATCGCCGCCGAGCTGAAGGGCAGCGGGGTGAAGGTGCTCAACGTCCTCCCCGGCTTCACCCGCACCGAGTTCCAGGACCACGGAAACTTCGGCCAGCACTTCATCCCTGGGCCCGTATGGATGACGGCGGAGCAAGTCGCCCGCAAGTCGCTCAAGGCCCTCGATCGGGGCCGCTCCGAACTCGTCCCGGGGATCCAATACCGCTTCGTCGCGTTGATGACGCGCCTGTCGCCCTGGCCGCTGACCCGGCTCGTGCTCAGGGGCGCCACCCGCAAGATGTGGTGACCATCCGCGACCTCGCGGTGGACGATGTCGAGTCCCTCCTGGACCTGGTCGAGGCGGTCGTGAACGAGGGCGTGTGGCTCGGCGCCGAACCGCCGTTCGACCGCGAGGAGCGCAGGGAGCGCCTCTCGGCCGGCTTCGAGACGACGAACCGGGCCCAGCTCGTCGCCGTGGCCGAGGGCGGCCAGATCGTCGGGCACCTGGGTCTGGACGTGGCGCCGTTCGGCGTCGCCCACTTCGGGATGTGCGTGGCCGCCAATCGGCGGGGTGAGGGGGTCGGCGGCGCCCTGGTCAACGCCGCCGTCGAGGCGGCCCGGCGGCTCGGCGCGCACAAGCTCAGCCTGCAGGTCTGGCCCCACAACGCGGCCGCCCGCCGGCTGTACCGCCGGTACGGCTTTGTCGAGGA
>JAHFUQ010000285.1:0-470 GCA_023265045.1 Acidimicrobiia bacterium | reverse complement strand
GCAACGGCGAGCTGTGGGACGCGGTCATGATGGGGCTCGTGCTCGACGAAGAGCGGCCGGGCTCGGCGCTGGCCGAGGAGGAGGAAGGCGCCTGATGGCCGAGAAGGGTTGGCACCGAACCGTCCGCATCGCCGACCTCAAGGTGGGCGACATCTTCCCGGCCTCGGTGGGACCCCAGTACCTCCTCATCGCCCGCCTGCAGAACGGCGACGCCGTCGCCTTCGCGGCGAACTGCCCGCACCAGGGCACCGACCTCGAGGCCGCCACCCTGTGGGAAAACAAGATCCGCTGCCCGCGCCACCAGTACATCTACGACGGGCGCACGGGGCTGAACGTCTTCCCGACCGAGCGCTTCGGTCCCGACCGCCTCTGGAAGACCAGGCCCGGCTACCTGCCGACCTACGCCACCGAGGAGCGCAACGGCTGGATCTGGGTGTACCAGGACCCGCGCCCGCCGCCCGCCGGGTACG
>JAHFUQ010000021.1 GCA_023265045.1 Acidimicrobiia bacterium | reverse complement strand
CTCGTCGCCGACGGCCTGGCCACCCTGTCGCCCGACGGGAAGCGCCTGTCGCTGCCGTGACCAGCGCGGGGAAGCGCCTGTCGCTGCCGTGACCAGCGCGGGGAAGCGCCTGTCGCTGCCGTGACTAGCGCGGGGAAGCGCCTGGCGCTGCCGTGACTAGCGTCCATCCGGTGAGCGACGACGCCGCCTCCGTCGAGGACCCGCTCGGTCCGGCGGCGGCCGAGAGCGCCGAGAGCGCCACCTTCGGCGAGGCCCAGTTCCGGTCGGTCCTCGGCCACTTCGCCACCGGGGTCACCGTCGTCGCCGCCCTCGACAGCGGCCGGCCCGTGGGGCTGTCGGTCAACTCGTTCACCTCCATCTCGCTCGACCCGCCCCTGGTGGCGTTCGCGGTGGCGAAGTCCTCCTCGACGTGGCCCCGCATCCGGGAGGCGGGTGCGTTCGCCGTGAACGTGCTGGCCGAGCACCAGGAGCAGGTCAGCCGGGTGTTCGCCACGCGGGGCGCAGACAAGTTCCGGGGCCTGCGCTGGTGGCCGGCGCCGTCCGGGGCGCCGATCATCGACGGCGTCCTGGCCTGGGTCGACGGCGTGATCGAGGCGGAGTACGACGCGGGCGACCACGTGCTTGTGGTCGGGAGGGTGCGGGATCTGGACGTCACCGACGAGGGCGGTCCACTGATTTTCTACCGGGGGGGCTATGGCCGCATCGAACGGTGAAATGGCTGAGATCGAGGGCGTCGTCATCGTGCGGCCGACCGGCCACGGCGACGACCGGGGCCGCTTCGCCGAGACCTACCGGCGGTCGTGGTTCCCCGGCGGGCGGGAGATGGTGCAGGCCAACCGGTCCGACAAGGTGGCGGGCAGCCTCGTCGGCCTCCACTACCACCTCCACCAGGCGGACTACTGGTACGCCCCACGGGGCACGATCCGGGTCGTGCTGCACGACCTGCGGGACGGCTCGCCGACCCACGGGACGACCATGAGCTTCGACATGGGCGACGGCAACGAGTGCGGGGTGTACATCCCCCCCGGCGTCGGCCACGGGTTCGCGGCGCTCACCGACGCCACCGTGACCTACCTGGTCGACCAGTACTACAACCCCGACGACGAGCTGGGCGTGGCGTGGGACGACCCCGACATCGCCGCCGACTGGGGCGTCCCCGACCCCGTCCTGTCCAAGCGCGACCAGAGCAACCCCCGCCGGGGCGCGCTGCCGCCTATCCGGCCACGTAGCGGGTGACGGCCTCGACGCCGACGAGCCGGGCCTGCACCCGGCCGTCGCGGTCGGCGAGCAGGGCGGTGGGCGCGCTGCGCACGGAGAACGCGCCCGCCAACTCGCGGTCCTGGGTGGCGTCGACCTTCACGACCCGCGCCGAGGGGTCCGACGCCCGCAACTGCTGCTCGACGGGGCCGCAACTGGCGCACCAGGGGGTGGTGAACAAGAGCCACGTCCGATCCGCGCCGGCGACCAGCCAGGCCGGCACCGGCGGGTGGGCGGTCGGCGCGCCATCCCGCCGGCGGCGGTAGAGCGAGGGCGCGACGGCGAACATGCCCAGCAGCGTCGCCACCACGAGGAGCCGGAGGACCATGCCTCAGCCCGCCAATTGCACGCCGCGCCGCCGGGCGAACAGGAGCCAGATCTCGCAGCCGACGCACAGGCCGGTGGCGGCCGACAA
This sequence comes from Acidimicrobiia bacterium, assembly GCA_023265045.1. Classification (GTDB taxonomy): domain Bacteria; phylum Actinomycetota; class Acidimicrobiia; order Acidimicrobiales; family AC-14; genus JAHFUQ01. The sequence goes on along the minus strand of JAHFUQ010000021.1, from coordinate 39,347 downwards.
GCCGGCGAGGGCGGCGACCACCAGCGCGAGGCCCCACGCCCACCCGGGCGCGCCGGCGAGGAACGCCAGGGACGCGCCGCCGAGGAACGCCACCCCGACGGCGGCGGCGAAGCGCGGCGGGCGGGGGTCCTCCAGCGCTTTGGCGGGCGACAGGCGGGGCTTGATCAGCTCGGCGTACAGCCGCAGGAACGGGCCGTACCGGGGCCCGAAGGCCGCGCCGAGGAACAGGACCACGGCGAAGAAGGGCACGACCGGCCGCCAGTCGAACAAGAACCCGCCCAGTAGCCCGAGCGCGAGCACGGCCTGGTTGAACCGGGGCCCTCGGGGGTCGATCGGTTTCGGCGTGGGCGCCATCGCGTACAGTCTAAACCCGACCCGTCAGGTCGCAATTCCCATGCACGTCCTCATCGTCCCCCTCGGCGCTCCCCAGGCCGCCGCCCTCGCCCGCCGGCTTGCCGCCGCCGTCCCCGGCGCCGCCGTGGTGCTCGTCGCCCACGACGACGCCACCGCTGGGGAAGCGGGCCGGCTCACCGCCGAGCTCAGCCCCGGCCGGGCCGCCGTCTTCATCGGCGAGGAGGGCCTGGAGGAGTTCGTGCAGGAGCTCTTCAGCGGCTCATCCGCCTGAGGGACTTCTCGATGATCCGGGCTCGCCGGCGCGCCTCGGCGGGGTCCACGGGCTCGGTCAGCTGGCGCCAGTTCCGCAACCGGTCGGGCGCCAAGCGCCCGCGGACGGCGCACCCGGGCTCGGCGTCGTGGCGGCAGTCGCGGAAGCGGCACCCCTCGGCCAGCTCCTCGATGTCCACGAACGCCGCCCCCGCGCCCTCGCTCACGTCCCACACGGCCAGTTCCCGCAGGCCAGGGGTGTCGATGACCAGGCCGCCGCCCGGGATCGTCACCAGGTAGCGGGCCGACGTGGTGTGGCGCCCCTTGCGGTCGCCCTCGCGCACCGCGCCGGTGGCCAGGGAGTCGACGCCCGAGAGGGCGTTGGTCAGCGTGGATTTGCCTGCGCCCGACGGGCCGACGAGCACGGCCGTGCGGCCGCCGCTGGCGCGGGCCCGCATCGCCTCCACGCCCTCACCCGTCAGCCCGTTGGCGACGAGGACGTCCACGCCCGGCGCCACCGCGCCCACCGCCCCGAGCTCGGCGGCCAGGTCGGGGCAGCGGTCGGGCTTGGTGAGCACGACGACCGGCTGGGCGCCGCTCTCCCAGACCATGGCCAGGGTCCGCTCCAGGCGGCGGAGGTTGACCGAAGGGTCGAGGGCGGCGACCACGAAGGCCACGTCGACGTTGACGGCCAGCACTTGGGGCGCGGGCCGCGCCGGGTCCTCGCGGACCAGCGCCGACGCCCGGGGCAGCGCGGCCACGACCGTCATGACCCCGACCGAGCCGTCGGCCGGCGCCAGCCCGACCCAGTCGCCGATGGCCGGCAGCTCGCCGGGCCGGGCCAAGGCCGTGACCTCGCCTACCTCGACACCGACGATCACACGGTCCCGGTCGACGCGCACGACGCGGCCCGGGACCAGGCCGGCGTCGTGGTGGGGAGCGAACAGGGCGCTCCAGCGGTCGTTCCAGCCGAGGCGGAACAGCGCTTCAGGGACGATCAACGGAGATGCCTCCAGGGCGGTTCGCCCGGGCGCCTCCGAGAGGTCAGCCCAGGCCTGTGAGTGGGGACGCGTGGAGCCTGCGGCTCAACACCTTCATAGGACGGCGCCCTCCTGGTACGAACCTGCCCGAACCAGCCCAGCGTACCGCGGCCGCGGTCAGGGGACCTTGGTGGTTCCCGCCGGCCCCAGCCGAGGGGCGGGGTTGGCGGCGTCGCGCACCGGGCCCTGGGTGTTGCCCGCGGCGGTGGCGGCGTCGAGCACGGCGATCGCCCCTGTGACCGTCTTGCCGATCAGGTTGCCGGCCGCCTTCTTGTAGATGCCGTCGTCGTCGGCGGCGTGGAGGTCCTCGTGGGCGGCGACGCCGGCGGCATAGGACTTCCACGCGTTCTGCTGGGCGGTCTCGACGGTCGTCGCATCCTTGTTCGTCCAGTCGGGGACGGCGATGTTCTCGACCACCGTCAGGGTGGCGCTGGTCACCTTGGTGTCGTCGGGGAGGCCGTCGCCGTTGACCTTGCCGTTGAGGGTCAGCGTCGGCGCCGGCAAGGCGCGCCCGATCTCGTCGGTGCGGGCAGCCAGCTTGGCCAGCAGGGCGTTGTAGGTGGCATCCGAGAACGACAGGTCGCTCGGCGTGCTGACGCTCTTCTTGAAGTCGTACGTCGCCCCGCCCACGGTGGTCGACGCGGGGTCGGCGGGGTCGCCGTCGAGGCCCGCCAGGAGCTTGTTCATGGCCGCGATGGCGGCGCCGACGTCGTTCAGGCTCCCGAGGTCCAGGCCGCCCAGGATCCCGAGGACCTTGTCGATGGTCGGCCCGAGCGCCTTGCGGACGTCGTCGGCCAGGTTCCCGACCCCCTCGGCGATCGAGCTGACCGCCCCGCTGACCGCCTGCCCGACCTCCTCCAGCTTCTCGCCCACCGCCTGCCCAGCGGCGGCCACGCCGCCGACCACATTGTCGATGACCCCACTGACGGCCTCGTCGATCTTCCCGACCGCCCCGCTCACGCCGCTGGCGACGCCCTCGACAACGCCGCCGACCACGCCGCCCACGGCCGAGCCCACTGCGCTGGCGGTGTCTGACACCGCCGTCACCGCCCCGCTGGCGGCGTCGGTCACCGTGTCGACGATGTCGTCGAACAAACCGTAGCGGGGGGTGGGCTCGACCTGGGGCGGCGCCGCGGGCGTCTCGGCGCCGCCGCCCGTGCCGCCCGTGCCGCCCGTGCCGCCTTTGCCGCCCTTGCCCAGCCGGGCCTTCACGAGGGCGAGCTTGGCCAGGAACTCGGCCATCAGCGGGCTGCCCGCAGCACCGCCCGCGCCGGCCTTGCCCGGGGGGAGCTTGACGCCCGAGTCGAGGGCCGCCCAGGTCTTCGGCCCTACGACCCCGTCCGCGCCCAGGCCGGCGGCCTGCTGGAGGGCGACGACGGCGGAGCGGGTCTTGGGCCCGAAGGCGCCGTCGGGCGTGATCGACGCCCCCGCGGCGACGAGCGCCTCCTGCAGGCGGGTCACCTCGGCGCCGTGCGAGCCCACCCGGAGCAGGCCGCCCCCGACGAGCCGCTGCACCGCCTGGTTGCCCGCTTGGCGCTGGAGGGCGACTACGTCGTCGCGGGTCAGGGTGGCGACCGGCCGGCGCTCAGCGGGCCGGTGCTCACCACCGGGGCGACTACGGCCGCGCGGGCGAGCCAGCGCCGAGGCGCCGGATCGCCGCCCGTGGGTACGTACCAAGTCCAGCGCCCCTTCTGAGCCGTGGCGAGGCCCTCAGGATACCGGGCAAAGGGCGGATGATCTGGGTTCGGCAGTTTGTTACTATCTTCGTAGGAGAAATTCTTCCCGCGGGTCGCCGCGTTTGGAGCTGATGCCGATGGCCACCACCGAACTCGACCTGGGCCGGTACCAACTCGGGTGGATCGACCCCACCGAGGACTACATCTTCAAGCCCAAGAAGGGCCTGAACGCCGACATCGTCGAAGAGATGTCGTGGATGAAGGGCGAGCCCGACTGGATGCGCCAGTTCCGGCTGCGCGCCCTGAAGGTCTTCGAGCGCAAGCCCATGCTGCCCTGGTTCGCGGTCAACATGCCCACCCTGGACTTTCAGGACATCTACTACTACATCAAGCCGACCGACAAGCAGGTCAACAGCTGGGACCAGCTGCCCGACTCGGTGAAGGCCACCTACGAGAAGCTGGGCATCCCCGAGGCCGAGCGCAAGTACCTGGCCGGCGTCACCGCCCAGTACGAGTCCGAGGTCGTGTACCACCGCAACCGTGAGGACCTGGAGTCCATGGGCGTGATCTTCGCCGACATGGACACGGCCCTGCGCGAGTACCCCGAGCTGGTCAAGGAGTACTTCGCCACCGTCATCCCCCCGGGGGACAACAAGTTCGCCGCCCTTAACTCGGCCGTCTGGTCGGGGGGCTCGTTCATCTACGTGCCGCCCGGCGTCGAGGTCGACATGCCGCTGCAGGCCTACTTCCGGATCAACGCCGAGAACATGGGCCAGTTCGAGCGCACGCTGATCATCGCCGACGAGGGCGCCACCGTGCACTACATCGAGGGCTGCTCGGCCCCCGTCTACTCGTCGGAGTCCCTGCACTCGGCCGTCGTCGAGCTGGTGGCCAAGCCCGGCGCCCACATCACCTACACGACCATCCAGAACTGGTCGACCGACGTCTACAACCTGGTCACCAAGCGGGCGCGGGCCGAGGCCGAGTCCCGGGTGGAGTGGATCGACGGCAACATCGGGTCCCGCCTGACGATGAAGTACCCCTCGGTCTACCTGGTCGGCCCCAAGGCCACCGGCGAGGTGCTCTCCGTCGCCTACGCCGGCCAGGGCATGCACCAGGACGCCGGGGCCAAGATGGTCCACGCCGCCCCCGAGACCACGTCCACCATCATCTCCAAGTCGATCGCCAAGGACGGCGGGCGCACCTCCTACCGCGGCCTGGTCAAGGTCGAGGAGGGGGCCAAGGGCTGCAAGAGCCACGTCCGCTGCGACGCCCTGATCCTCGACGAGGCCAGCCGCTCCGACACCTACCCGTACATGGAGATCAACGAGCAGGACGCCCGTATCGGCCACGAGGCGACCGTCTCCAAGGTGGGCGACGACCAGCTCTTCTACCTGATGAGCCGGGGCCTCTCCGAGAACCAGGCCATGGGCATGATCGTCAACGGCTTCATCGAGCCGGTCACCCGCACGCTCCCGATGGAGTACGCGGTCGAGTGGTCGCGCCTGATCGAGATCAACATGGAGGGCTCGGTCGGTTAATCCGTGCCTTTAGGCAGAATCCACCGCTTTCCGGTGGATTCTGCCTAATTCGGCTTCGAGCGGCGGCCCGCGCCCACCAAGGCGGCGATGATGGCGATCACGATGGCCACGCCCAGCAGGAACCGCAGGGCGCTGATGATGGCGCCGAGCACGGCCACCACCAGGAACAGCACGATCAGGGCAACGAGGATGCGCCCAGCCACGCGCCTACGGTACCCCTGTGACCACGATTGGAATCTTCGTCTTCCCCGGTGTCGAGGAGCTGGACTTCGTCGGGCCGTGGGAGGTCCTGCGGGCCTGGGAGCGCATGGCGCCGGACGACGGCGCCCGGGTCTTCACCCTCGCTGCCGAGGAGGGGACGATCGAGTGCGCCAAGGGCCTCAAAGTCGTCCCTGACGAAACGTGGGCCACGGCGGCGCCCCTCGACGTGCTGGTCTACCCGGGCGGGATGGGCACCCGTCAGCACCTCGGCGACGAGCGCATCCGCAGCTGGGTCCGCGACGTCGCCCGACGGGGGGCGCTGATGACCAGCGTGTGCACCGGATCGCTCGTCTACGCCGACAGCGGCGTGCTCGACGGCCGGCCGGCGACGACGCATTGGGGCTCGCTCGAGCACCTGGCGTCGTTGGGGAAGGACATCGAGGTGCGCCCCGGCGACCGCTACGTCGACAGCGGCGACATCATCACCGCGTCGGGGGTGTCGGCGGGGATCGACATGGCGCTGCACCTGATCCGCCGGCTCGCCTCCGAGGACCGGGCCCGGCAGATCAGGCGCTACATCCAGTACGACCCCCAGCCGCCGGTCTGAGCGGCTGGCTTACCGGAACCCGAGGTACCGGGAGCAGGCCGGCCACGGCGACCAGCCCATGAGGTCGTAGAGGTCCCGAACGGCTTCGTCCTGCACGGCCGGGGCGGCGTCGTGCGGGTAGCCGGAGTAGCCCAGCCACCACCAGGTGACGGCCGAGAACTGGTAGGCGCCGTAGTACCCGTTCCCGGTGTTCAGCCAGTACCGGTCGGTGGACTCGCACATGCGCAGCGCCGCCAGCTGGGCGTTGGTCGGGTAGCCCTCTGCCAAAGGCACGGCGGCGACCTTCGGCGCGGCGGGCGCGACGGCCGCCTCGGGCACGGTCAGCGCCGCCACTGCCTCGGCCGGCGACTGCGGAGCGGGCGTGACGTCCTCGCCGGCTTCTTTCTTGGCTTTGGTGGCGGCCTTGCGGGCCGCGTAGTCGGCTCGCGCCTGCCAGTAGTCGGCGCGGGCCTCGGTATACACCTCGCTGTCGGTGCGGTCTTCGTTGCTGTTGGTATCCGCCGAGGCCGCTCCGACCAGGGCATTCACTGCGATGGGCAACGCGACAATGGCCGCGAGGACTACAGCCGCCGCTCGATTTGGCTTGCGCATCTTGCGCCTCCTTGAGGTCGCCCCGAACGGGGCATCAGGTGTGGCCTGGAATGCGGGCACTCGTCACTCAGCATCAGCTCGCGAGCAGGGAAGTACGGCTCGGGACACGGGCGTCCATACGAGGTGCAGACGGCACCCTGGGCGTGCGTGTGTAAGTGGCTCCCTCCCCAATGGGATAAGGCGTCGCGTTCCCTCGCCCGCGGCGTCAGCACCGAAACGGTAGCAGGCTCACGCCCGCGAACTACAAATCGCGTTTCAGGGCGCGCTGTCAACGAAGCGCAGCTGGGCGAGCAGGTTCTCGAGATGTTGTTGACCGATGTACGAATACAGCTGGTACGTGCGGTCCTGCCCGGCGACGAAGAGCGTGGCCACGAACTGGCGCGCCGCGTTGGGCGCACTGCTGTAACCCACCGCGCTCCCGTCGCTCCATTGGACCGCGATCGGAGAACGCAGGACGGCCGCCTTGTCGGCCGCGGCGGCGCTTGCCGACATCCCCACGACGGCCCGGCCGCAGGTCGGGCAGAACTGCCCCGAAGGCAGCACGCCGGGCTTTCCCGTGCCGATGTCGTCCCAGACCACGCCCCAACCGCCGGGCGGGCTCGCCGGGCGCACGATCTGCGAGGGTGTGAGGAAAACGTCGGCAGGCAGCACGAGCCGGGCGCTGTTGCGGTTGGCGGCCTGGCTCCATTGCTCGACTCCCACCTGGCGGGCGATCCCGGTCGCCAGCTTCCCGCCTGACCAGGGCGGTTGGCCCCCGGCCCGCAGGTCGGCGCCGCGCAGGGCGGTCGTCGGGGGCGCCGTCGGCGCCAGCAGCCCCGTTCCCGCGGTGGTGCCCGCCCCTGACCGCCCTCCGACCGGAACGGTCGTGGGGGGAGGCGACTTGAGCCACCCGCCGCTGCACGAGGCGAGCGGGAGCAGGAAGGCGACGGCGACGAAGGCGCGGCGCACGTTCATCGCGCTGCAAGGTACCGGCGACCGCCGCTAGTGACGTTTCACATCTATTGCACCGGGGCGTCCACCGCTCGATAGTGGCGCAGGAGACGGCGAGGAAGGGGGGACCGTTGCCGACCTCAACGCGCTTGAGCTTCTACTGCCCGACCTGACTGCCGGGCTACCACATGCCGTACATCGCGGCAGCGGCGAACGGTCTGTTCGCCGAGTTCGGGTTGGAAGTGGAGTTGATGGAGCCGGCGCCGGGCCCCGAGAACGTCCGCCGGGTCGCCGCCGGGGGTTCGGACTTCTGCCTGACCAGCGTGACGCACTACCTGAGGGCGCGCGCCCAGTCCGGCGATCTGGCGGTGCGCTACGTCGCCATGGTGGTTCAACGCGACCCCATCTCGGGCCTCGTGGCGGCCGATTCGCCCTTCCATCAGCCTTCGGACCTGGCGGGCCGGCGCCTCGGCGGCCCCGTCACCAGCGGGTTGGTGGCGGAGTACCAGGCCGGGCTCGAGTTCCTCGGCCTCGAGCGGTCGGAACTGGTTCCCGTCGACTACGGCAAAGCGCCCGCCGCCCTCGGGCGCGGCGAGGTGGACGCGGTCGCCGATTACGCCGACCTCATCCCCCGCACCCGACGCCAGGCGGGGATCGAGGTGCGGGCCGTGCGCCTGGACCTGCCGGTGTACTCGAGCGGCCTCGTGGCCGCCGACAGCCTTCCCGCCGACGTGGTCGACCGCATGGCCCAAGCCGTCGTGGCTGCCCTCTGCCGCCAGCGGGAGGACCCGGAGGCGAGCGTCGGGTCCCTGCTGGAGCGCTACCCCGATGTCGATCCGGGCGACGCCGTCGAGGGCTGGGAGCTGGCGGAGGCCAGCATCTTCACCGAGGACCCCATCGGCTCGATGGACGCCGACCGCTGGGCGACCACCATTGACTTCGTCGCTCGCGCCCACCACTTGCCCGCCCCTCCGCCCGAGTCCGTGTACCGACCCGAGCGCCTGTTGACCAAAACCGGTGGCGGATCTTGAAAGGAAAGTAACGTCCCTTGCGACCGTTCAAGCGCATCGTCGTTCTCATGTTCGCCATGGCCCTGGTGGCCGCTGCGTGCGGGAGCGACAAGAAGAGCACCACCTCGCCGACGACGGCGGCGGCGCCGAAGGCCAACCCCAACGCCGAGCTCAAGGTCGGCTTCACCGAGGACCTGTACATCACCCAGGCGACGCCGACCAACGACGTCAACGTCGGCGTCTACCCCCTGAACATGAACATCTCCGAGACGCTGATCCTCTTCGGGACGAACTACGAGCTCAAGCCTCTCCTGGCCGAGCGCTGGGAGTTCCGGCCGCCCAACACGTGGCGGTTCTTCATCCGCAAGGGGGTGACGTTCCAGGACGGCCAGCCCCTGAACGCGGCCGCGGTCAAGGCCGGCCTGTTCGACCGGCTCGCACGGGTGCTGACCGCCGGAGGCACCGTCCGCAGCGGCCCCAACTCGACGGTGGTCGTCGACGACTTCACCCTCGACTTCACCCCCACCGTCACCAACTACCGGGTGCCCGAGCAGCTCGTCCATCCCCAGAACGGCGTCTTCGCACCCGGGGCGGACTTCTCCAAGAAGCCGGTCGGCACCGGCCCGTTCAAGTTCGTGTCGTACTCGCCCAAGGAGTCGATCGTCGTCGAGCGCAACGACACCTACTGGGGCCAGAAGGCGGGCGTGGCCAAGATCACGGCCCGCTTCTACGCCGACAGCAACGCCCGCCGCCTAGCCCTCGAGGCGGGCGACGTCGACGTGATCTACCAGGTGCCCACGCAGGACGTGAAGGGCCTGAAATCGAAGGGCTTCGTCATCGCCAACAGCGCCGTCGGCGCCTACGAAGCGATGTACGCCAACATCAAGAACCCGGCGCCGCGCGACATCCTCTCGGACGTCAACGTGCGCAAGGCCGTCGCCATGTCCATCGACCGCGCGCAGCTGGTCGACGGCGTGCTCGAAGGCAACGCGTCCAAGGATCAGACGGTGATCCCGCCCGGGGCGCTGGGGTCGTACGCGTCGACGATCAAGGGCTTCACCACCGACGTCGCCGGGGCCAAGACGCTGCTCGACAACGCCGGGTGGAAGGTCGGCTCCGACGGCATCCGGGAGAAGAACGGCCGCAGGCTCAAGCTGACCATGATCAGCGGCTTCCCGACCGCGGAAGCCCACCGTCCCATCCCGACCTTCATCCAGGCGCAGCTCAAGGCGGTGGGCATCGACTCGGAGATCGTCGAGACGGCGGACAGCGCGTCGTACACCAAGCACCTGACCGACAAGGACGGCGACCTGTACTTCGAGCAGGGCAACCAGAACGACGCCAGCCCGTCGTTCCTGCCCGGGCTGCTCTGGTACAGCGGGCCCGAGACGAGCGGCGGCAGTTACCAGCCGATCGTCGGCCCGGGCGGTCAGTTCGACGCCCTGATGAAGCCCACCTTCACCGAGCCTGACCACGACAAGCTCCAGAAGGAAGTCGCCGACGCCATGCACGAGATCATCGACAACCAGGCGGCGATCATCCCCCTCAACGGCATCTTCCGCATCTACGGGATGAAGAAGAGCGTGCAGGGCTTCCAGCCCCACTTTGCCTTCCTCCAGGTGCGCTGGGAGCAGGTGACCGTCACCTCATAGTGCGGACTTATGCGCTGCGTCGGGTCCTGCTGGTGATCCCGACGCTCATCGGCGTCTCGCTCCTCACCTTCATCCTGGTCCAGTTCGCGCCGGGCGACCCCGCCGAGCAGTTCGCCAGTCGCAGCCTGGCGCGCACCCCGTCGCTGGTCGAGATCGAGAATGCTCGGCACTATCTCGGTCTCGACCGCTCCCTGCCGGCCCAGTACTTCGGTTGGGTTTCCGACGTCCTCCACGGCGACCTCGGCCGCTCCTACTCGAACCGGGAGCCGGTCAGCACCGAGCTGAAGCGCCGGGTGCCCCCCACGCTCCAACTGGCGATCCCGGCCGCCCTGCTGGCGCTGGCCGTCGCCATCCCGGCCGGGATCATCTGCGCGGTCAAGCGCAACCGGCTCGTCGACCAAGTGGTGCGGGTCGCCTCGCTGGCGGGGGCGTCGATGCCCAGCTTCTGGCTGGCGCTGGTGCTGATCATCGTCTTCGCCGTCCACCTCCACCTCACCCCCGTCGCGGGCCGCGGCGGCGTGCGCAACTTCATCCTCCCTGTCGCGACGCTGGCGGTCGCCCCGATGGCGAGCCTGACGCGATTCATCCGTTCGGCGGTGCTCGAGGCCTTGGGCAGCGACTATGTCACCACCGCCCGGGCCAAGGGGGTGCGGGAGGCGCTGGTGGTGGGCCGCCACGCCCTGCGCAACTCGTTGCTCACCGTCGTCACCGCCTTCGGCAACAGCTTCGGCCACATGCTCGCGGGCGTAACCGTCATCGAGACGATCTTCGTATGGCCGGGGGCCGGCAAGCTGCTTGTGGACGCCATCGCGCAACGAGACATCCCCATGATCCAGGCCTTCATCCTCTACATCGGCGTGTGCTTCGCCATCGTCAACCTCCTCGTCGACCTCTCCTACGCGCTCATCGACCCGCGCATCTCGTTGAAGAAGACGAGTGCGGCGGCGTGACCATCACCAGGCTCGAGCTCGAGCAGATCGAGGAGGTCGAGAGCCAGGAGGCGCTGGTCCAGGTCGGCTCGGCGCGCGAGATCGTGCGCGCCCTGCTGCGCGACCGCACCGCCATGATCGGGATCGTCCTCGTGTCCGTCCTCGTGCTCGGGGGGATCTTCGCCAGCGTCGTCGCCACCCGGGACCCCAACCTCGTCGACGTCGCCGCCCGCTTCCACCCACCGTCGCGCGCCCACCTTTTCGGAACCGACCACCTCGGGCGCGACGTGTTCGCACGGGTCTTGCACGGCGCCCGCCTTTCCATCGGCAGCGCCCTGGTGGCGGGGCTGAGCGTCGCCCTGGTTGGGTTGGTCTTAGGCATGGTGGCCGGCTATTTCGGAGGGCTGATCGACACCGCCATCAGCCGGGTCGTGGACATCCTGCTGTCGTTTCCGATCCTCCTGCTGGCACTGGTCATCACCGGCGTCCTCGGCCCGGGGCTGCGCAACATCATCATCTCGTTGGTGGTGGCGAGCTGGGCCCAGTACGCCCGGATCGTGCGCGGCGCCGTGCTGGGCGAGAAGAACAAGGCCTACGTGGAGGCGGCGCGGGCAAGCGGTGCGTCGCACCGGCGTGTGCTGTTCCGCCACATCCTGCCCAACATCGTGGCCCCCGTGATCGTGTGGACGACGCTGGACACGGGCGTGATGCTTCTGGCCGTTTCGAGCCTGTCCTTCCTCGGCTTGGGCGTGAAGCCGCCCGCGGCCGAGTGGGGGGCCATGCTCTCCGAGGGCCGCAGCTACCTCGACCACGCGCCGCAGATGATGTTCTACCCGGGCGCGGCCATCTTCCTCACGGTGCTGGGGCTGAACCTGTTGGGCGACGGGTTGCGCGACGCCCTCGACCCCCGCACCCGGCGGTCGGGACGGGGCCTGCTCCTGCGCCGCCGCGACCTCCGTTGACGCTGCAGTCCCTCGACTTCGTCTACGTCCCCACTCGCGACGTCGACGCCACCGCCCGGCAGTACGTCGAGCTGTTCGGGGCCGAGCTGCTGTGGAAGGTGCGGGGGATGGGGACGGTCGTCGCCGCCCTGCGGGTGTCGGACGAGGGGCCGGTCGTGCTGCTGTCGGGCCACTTGCAGGGTGAGACGCCGATCCTCGTGTACCGGGTCGCCGACTACACCGCCGCCGTGGCGGCCCTGCGGGCTGGGGGAGCGGGCGACGTCGTCGAGCTGGAGATCCCCCATGGCCCATGCGCCAGCCTGCGGGCGCCCGGGGGGCAGCGGTTCGCGGTCTACGAGCTCGTGCGCCCGGGCGTCGACGACCACTTCCTTGGCCGCATCGACGAGTAACCGCAATACTTCTGCCCATGACCGATCGCAACGTCTTGGGCGGGGAGCTGGAACCGTGCGGGCTCGAACCCCTGACCGGCTTCTATCGGGACGGGTGCTGCCGCACCGGGCCGGAGGACCGCGGCAGCCACACCATCTGCGCGGTGGTGACGGCCGAGTTCCTCGAGCACCAGCGCGGCATCGGCAACGACCTCGTCACGCCCGTTCCCGAGCACCGCTTTCCCGGCCTCGTGCCCGGCGACCGGTGGTGCGTCACCGCCCGGAACTGGCTCCAGGCCCACCTCGACGGCGCCGCCGCCCACGTCGTACTTGCCTCCACCCACGAGCGGGCCCTGCAGATCGTCCCCCTCGACGCCCTGCGCGAACACGCCGTCGACGTCCCCGACGACCTGAGCGACCTGCTCTGACGCGGCGAGGCCCTCAGCGGTAGGCGCGGGCCTGCATCTCGAACAGCTCGGCGTAGACGCCGCCGGCCTCCAGCAGCTCCTCGTGGGGACCGGACTCGGTGATGCGACCGCCGCTCAGCACGCAGATGCGGTCGGCGAAGCGCACGCTCGACAGGCGGTGGGAGATCAGCAGGGCCGAGCGGCTTCGGTAGAGCGACGCCACCGTCTCAAACAGGTCCCGCTCGGCGCGTGGGTCCAGCGCGGCCGTGGGCTCGTCGAGCACGACGAGGGGAGCGTCGCGCAGGAAGGCCCGCGCCAGCGCCACGCGCTGCCACTGGCCGGTGGAGATCTCGACGCCGCCGAAGTGCCGGGACATCTTGGTCTCGTAGCCGTCGGGCAGCGCGGTGATGATGTCGTGGGCGCCGGCCCGGCGAGCGGCGTCGACGATGGCGGCCCGGTCGTCCATCCGCTCGGGCATCCCGATGCCGATGTTCTCGGCCGCGCTGAGCGAGACGTAGCGGGCGAAGTCCTGAAAGACTACGGCGATGTTGGCTCGCACCCGGGCCGGGTCGCAGGACGCGGTGTCGACGTCGTCCCACCGGATGCGGCCCGCCGTCGGTTGGTAGAGGCAGCACGTGAGCTTGGCCAGCGTGGTCTTCCCGCTCCCGTTCTCGCCCACGAGGGCGACGACCTCGCCCCGCTTGATCTCCAGGTTGACGCCGTGGAGGACGGCCCGGTCGCTGCCTCGGTACGTGAAGCTCAGGTCCTCGATGACGATGCGCTCGAAGTCCCGGCTCGGGCTGACGCCGCCGGCGACGGGCGACGCCTCCTCGCGGCGGAAGCTGGCGTAGTCGGCCACCACCGCGGCCGTGCGGCGGAGGCCGCCGGCGATGTCGACCAGGCGCTGCGAGCTCGTCGCCAAGCGGTTGCTCGCCATCCCTGCCGCCACGGCGCCGGAGAGCGATGTCCTCTTCTGGGCGAACTGCACGACGACCCGGGCGGCTGACGGCGCGGCGGCGGCGCGGAAGGCGAGGCTGGCCGCCATGGACCGGAGCCGGTTCTTGCGTTCGACCGCGATCTGGGCGGTCGCGGCCTCGTCCGCGATCCGGTCGTGGCGAGCGCGCAGGTAGGGCGCGGCGTCGAACGCCCGCACCTCGTGAGCAGCCTGACCGCCGGTGAGGATGTGGCGCAGCATGGCCGACTCCCGGCCCCCGCGGCTGCGCCTCCCCAGAGCACGCATCGGGTCCTCGGAACGGCGCGTGAGCAGCCAGCGGGGCACGGCCCCGGCGACGACGAGGGGGAACAGCAGCACGTCGGTGGCTCCCATTGTCGCCACCGACGTCGCCAGGCCGCCCACCGCCGGAGGGACGCTGAACGCGCTCCGCAGCAACCAGCCATGGTGGCCGGTGCCCATCAACGCCTTCTGCAGCCGGTCCTGGAACGCAGGGTCCTCGACGTCCGCCAGCTCCAGGGACGCGACCACGTCGAGGATGCGGCCTTCGGCGAGCCGGGTCGTCTCCTGGCCCACGCGCGCCTTGAGCATGGACGAGAGGCTGTCGGTCGCCACGCTGAACGCCGTGAGGCCGCCCAGGACGGCGAGGCGGCGCACCTGCGACCGGGGCTTGGCCCCGTCCACCACCGCCTCGACGGCGGCGCCGCTGGCGACGACCTGGGCGATGTCGGATGACGCCCGCAGGACGTCGAGCGCCACCGCGCCGGTGAGCCGCAGGGCGTCGGCCGACCAGGCCAGCCGCACCGCGTCAAGGGCCACCGCCAAGGCGTCCCTGAGGGGAACCGGCTCGGCTTCGAGGCCGGGCGGTCCGCCCGGCCCGCCCGGCCCGCGCCACATGATCACCTCGCCCCCGCCGCGCATCTCCCTCATGGGCGGCGGCGGGCCTCGTCGAGGACGTCGGCCAGCGTCTCGTCGACGGCGTACTCCGGCGCCCAGCCGGTGGCGGCCTGGAGGCGGCTGGGGTCGCCCACCAGGCGGGGGACGTCGACGGGGCGGACGAACTGCGGGTCCTGGCGGACCCGGAGGGGTCGCCGGGCCAGCAGGACGAGCCGTTCCACGACCTCGCCGATGGTCATTCCGACGCCCGAGCAGACGTTGTATACGGCGCCCGCCGCGCCGTGCAGCACGAGCAGGCGGTAGGCCCGGACGATGTCGCGAACGTCGTTCATCTCGCGGATCGTATCGGTGCGGCCGACGATAATTTCGTCATTGCCGTCCCGTTCGGCCTCCGCAATTCGCCGGGCGATGGCGGGGACGACGAACTCCTGGCCCTGCCCCGGTCCGGTGTGATTGAACGGTCGGGTGCGGACGACGGCGAGGTCCGTTCCGAGTTGGGCTTGCAGGGCGAAGTAGGACGCGGCCACCTTGCTCGCGCCGTACGGTGTCGTGGGGCGGAGGACTGCGTCCTCGGGAACGCGCTCGCAGTCATTGGCGGAAAGGCCGTACTCCTCGGCGCTGCCGACAAACAGCACGCGACCGACGCCCGCGGTGAGCGCCGCGTCGAGGACGTTGAGAGTCCCCTCGACGTTGACCCGCACGGTCTCGACCGGTGCCTCCCAGGAGCGGCCGACGTGGGTGGCCGCCGCCAAGTGGTAAATGGTGTCCGGGCTGGCTGCCGAAAATGCCTTAAACACACTGGCGCGATCCACGATGTCGAACGACGGATCGTGCCGGCGGTCGAGGCCAATCACCTCGTCGCCTTCGGCCTGAAGATGCTCGCAGAGGTACTGCCCGACGAAGCCGCTCGCGCCGGTGACGATTGCCTTCATCGGATCGGGGAACCTATAGGCTCGTCGATCATCGCACCAGTTCGGCCCGGGTCGCTCGCCATCCGGGTCCTCGTGCTGACGTTCCTGCTGTCGGCGTGCGGGCCCGACTCCTTCCCGCTCGCGGCGAAGCTGGCGCCGACCACCACGACGCCGCGCCCGGCGACGAGCAGCCCGACGCCGGCGTCCAGTGTTGTCGAAGCCTCAGGATCGCCGGTGGCGCCGGCCACCACCGCGCCGGCGGTCACCTCCGTGCCGCCCACGTCCACCTCCGCGCCGGCGTCGACTTCGCCTCCGACATCGGTGGGGCCCGTCACCACGGCCGCGCCCGCCGGCGCGCTGCCGGCGCCGGAGCTGGCTCGGGTGGGCTCGGCCGGCCAGGCCATCGTCGTCACGGCGCCCGGGTACGGGGCCAACACCGCCACGCTCACGGCGTACGACCGGACCGCGGACGGCTGGCAGAAGGCGCACGGGCCGTACTCGGCCCGGGTGGGGTACAACGGCTTCGCGCCGCCGGACGAGAAGCGCGAGGGCGACGGGCGCACCCCGTCGGGCGTCTACGGCTTCGACTTCCTGTTCGGCGTGAGCGCCAACCCGGGCGTGAAGTTCCCGTACCGCGAGATCACCCAGTCCATCGTGTGGGTCGACGACCCCAAGAGCCCGCTCTACAACCAGTGGGTGAACAAGGACCAGCAGGATCCGGGGGCCGAGCCGGAGCCCATGTACCAGCCCATCGCCTACGAGCACGGGGCCGTGATCGCCTACAACACCGCTCGCACCCCCGGGCTCGGCAGCGCGATCTTCCTCCACGCCCAGGTCGGCGGCCCGACCGCGGGCTGCGTGTCGATCCCGGTGGCGCAACTGGTGGAGGTCCTCCGCTGGCTCGACCCCGCCAAGTCGCCCCGCATCATCATGGGCGTGGCCTAGCCCGCAGGCGCAGCCGGAGGCGGGGCCGGCGCCGGCGCGCGGGCGGCGCGGGCCCGCTGTGGGCTCGACGCCGCCGCCAGCGCCTCGAGGTCGGCGACACGCTCGGGTTCGCCGCCGCGCACCCCGAACAACCGCTTGGCGACCACGAGGTAGACGACGACTGCGACGTTGACGATGAACCCGCCTGCCTTGAGGAGGGTTGCGTGCCGGGTCAGCTCCAGCACCTCGATGGGCAGCAGCGATGCGGTCGCCACCACGGTGAGGTACTCGGCCCATCGCTTCTCGAGCCACAGCCCCACCGCCTCGATCCCCTCGAGGAGCCCGAAGCCAAGGGCGAGCACGGCCAGATCGCGCACGTGGTCGGGGTGCAGGGTCGCGACCTTTGTGGCCACCGAGCTGAGCTGGCCCCCCAAGTGGCCGACGTCGGTGGAAACCCGCGCCAGTTCCTCGGCCAGGGTGCGGGCTTGCGGCGACAGGGCGCCGAGGCGGAGCCAGAGCCAGCCGAGCAGGACGCCGGCCGGGATCAGCAGGACGGCGTGGAACGCCCGATCGAGCGCCACCAGGCGCAGGACGATCGCCTGGTGCAACTACTTGCCGCGCCGAGGGAGCGGCACGCGCTCGGCCTCCCGATCGACGCTGGCCAGCGGCACCCACGCGTCGCAGCGAACGCACCGCACCAGATCGCCGCGCACCAGCCGGTCGTCGCCGGGGCCGTCGCCGGCAGCGTCGTGGCCGGAGGCGGCCGCCACGTGGCCTCGCATCGAGCACACCCACGTCTCCGCGTGCCAGCCCCCGGGCATCCACCACGGCTTCCTCACCGGCTCCAGCGTGCCATTCGCCTGGCGCGGCATCCGCAACGGGTGTTTCGTAGACAGCCATGACGAACACGCTGGATGGGAAGGTGGCCGTCGTCGCGGGAGGAACCCGCGGCGCCGGCCGCGGCATCGCCGTCGAGCTCGGCGGCCTGGGCGCCACCGTCTACGTCACGGGCCGGTCGACGCGGGCGCAACGGTCGGACATGGACCGTCCCGAGACCATCGAGGAGACGGCCGACCTGGTGACCGAAGCCGGCGGTCACGGGATCGCGGTCAGGGCCGACCACACCGTCGCGGCCGAGGTCGCAGCGCTGTTCGAGCGGGTCGTGGCCGAGCAGGACGGCCGCCTCGACGTCCTGGTGAACGACGTGTGGGGCGGCGATCCGCTCACCGAGTGGGGCACGCCGTTCTGGGAGCTGGACCTCGAGAAGGTGGCGCGCCTGTTGCCCCGCGCCGTGCTGAGCCACATCATCACCAGCCGCTACGGCGTGGCGCTGATGGTCGCCCGCCGGTCAGGCCTGGTGGTGGAGGTCACCGACGGCAACACCGACGGCTACCGGGGCAACCTGCCTTACGACCTGGTCAAGGCCGGGGTCATCCGCCTGGCCAAGGGCATGGCGGAGGAGCTGAAGCCCCACGGCGTCACCGCGCTGGCCATCACTCCCGGTTTCCTGCGCTCCGAGGCCATGCTCGACCACTTCGGCGTCACGGCCGACAACTGGCGCGACGCCACCGCCCAGGACCCGCACTTCATCGCCTCGGAGACCCCTCGCTTCGTCGGGCGCGCCGTCGCCGCCCTCGCCGCCGACCCGAACGTGATGGACAAGGCCGGCCGGGCGCTCAGCTCCTGGGACCTGTCGGAGGAGTACGGCTTCGACGACGCCGACGGCTCGCGTCCCCACTGGGGCCGGTACTTCGATGAGCACGTGAAGTAGAAGAATGGGCTTATGGAGCAGCGCCTGAGCCTGGTGACCCTGGGCGTGGGCGACCTCGGCCGGGCGCGCCGGTTCTACGAGGCGTTGGGGTGGCGCGCCGCGCCCGGCGACGACGACGATGTGGTGTTCTTCCAAGCGGTCGGGACGATCGTGGCGCTGTGGGGCCGCGACCAGCTCGCCCACGACTCGGCGGTGACCGACAGCGGCGGGTGGGGCGGCGTGACCCTGGCCTACAACGCCCGCTCGCCCGAGGAGGTCGTCTCGGTGATCGAGGAGGCCCGCGCCGCCGGCGCAGTCATCGGCCGGGAGCCGGGAGAGACGTTCTGGGGCGGCTACTCCGCGGTGTTCATCGACCCGGACGGGCACCCGTGGGAGGTCGCCCACAACCCGTACTGGACGGTCGGCGACGACGGAGCGGTGACGTTAGGAGCTGGCTGACGCGGTCGCCGGCAGCCGCCAGCTGTGCACCATGGCGTCGAACTCGACCATGGAGCGGTTGGTGCCGTCCGAGCGGAAGACGGCGATCCAGAGGCGGCCCGGCGCCCGGATCAGGACCATCCGGCCGTCGCGGTCGTTGACCTTGGCCGTCATCGAGACGGCGGGACCGGCGGGCATGGGGAGGACGGCGATCGACGAGTAGTCGATCCTCAGCTCGGGCGGGAACGGCACCCGGCCCTGCGCCACGTCCCGCGCGATCTGGTCGACAGGGGGCAGCCCCGGAATGTCGGTGTGGGCGAACTCGACGCGCGCCCCGGTCGGCCCCGTGGCCACCAGGTCGTCGCCGAAGACGCCGGTCGCGGTGCGGTAGGTAGGCGGGATGGCGACGGTGAACCCGGACGCCTGGACGTCGATGGCGGGCCCGTGCCCCGCCACCGCGGCCATGAGCATCAGCATCCCGTTGAACGTGGCGTGGGCGGCGATCGAGCCGACGAGCCCGCGCCGCCAGTAGACGAGCGCCAGGATGACGCCCATGCCGACGTAGTAGCGGAACTGGGCGAGGCGCAGGTGGGCGAGGCTGAAGGCGATGGCGCTCAGCAGGACGGCGCTCTTCTTGCCGCGGTGGCGCAACGCCTCGGCCAGGAAGCCGCGGAAGACCAACTCCTCGACCACCGGCGCGGCGATGGCGACGAGCACGATGCCCATCAGGAGGGCGGCGATCGAGCCTTGGGCGGTGAGCAGCGCGGCGGTGGGGTCGAGCACCGGGCGGCCGGTGGCGATGCGGATCACGCCGAACAGGAAGATCGCCGTGGCGCCGCCGATGACGAAGCCTTCGGCCGCCCCGACCAGGGCGGTGGCGAACCCGGGGCGGGGGCGCAGCCCCAGCTCGGCCGAGCGGCCGAGGACCCAGACGGCGGCGAGGGCGTAGTAGGCCAGGCCGCTGAACAGCGAGATGCGGATGGCCGCCGCCTGCTCGATGTGGTTGGTGACGAAGATGCCGACCTCGACGGCCTGGATGAGCAGGTTGAGGACGATGATGGCGGCGACGGTCCGGGTGGCCTTGCGTCCCGCGGTCGGCGCCGGCTCGGGTCGGGTCGGGGGCAGGACCTCGGCCTCGGCGTGGAGCCCGGACGATCCCTGCGCCGCCTCGGGCGCGCGGGCGCCGCACATGAGGCAACGGTCCCGGCCGGCGTTGCCGTAGCCGCAGCCGCAGCGCCACAGGGTCGACCAGTCGTCGGCGTGAAGGACTTCGGAGCCGCTGTTCGACCGCCGTGCCATGGGTAGTAGATCGGCGTGCCGGCGCCCCCTCTTGAGCCGTACTGTCGCCCGCCATGAGGCACCCGCACCCGTCGGCGCGGCGGCGAGCCGTCATCGCCCTGGCGGTGGGACTGGCCGTCGGTGGCGTCGTCGCCGTGATCGGCCCATGGCAGGTCGCCGTGCTGGTGGGCTGGGTCGCGGCCGCCCTGGTGACGATCCTCTGGGCCGCGCTCGAGGTGCGGGCCCACGACGCCGAGGCGACCGGCGAACTGGCGGCGCGGGAGGACAACTCGAGGGTTGCCGCCGAGGCGCTCCTGCTCGGCGCGAGCCTTGTCAGCCTCGCCGGCGTGGGGTTCGGGCTGGTGAAGGCCGCGCACCTGAAGGGAATGGCGCAGGCCGGCATGACCGCGCTCACGGTGCTGACCGTGGTGTTGTCGTGGGCGGTGATCCAGTGCGTCTACACGTTCCGGTACGCGCACCTGTACTACTCAGGCGGCAAGGGGATCGACTTCAACTACGGCGACGAGCTCCCCGACTACTGGGACTTCCTGCACCTGGCGCTCACCATCGGCATGACCTACCAGGTGGCCGACACCGACCTGCGCACCAAGCCCATCCGGCGGGCGGTGACGTCCCACGCGCTGCTTTCCTACCTGTTCGGGGTGGTGATCGTGGCGATGCTGATCAACGCCGTCGCCGGCCTCCTGAACCGGTGAGCGGCATGCCGGACGAGCTGGCGGCGGGACCGCTCGTACTGCGGCGGTGGCGTATCGAGATGCTCGACGAGCTGATGGAGGCCATCGAGGAGTCGTGGGATGCGCTGGCCCCCTGGATGCCGTGGGCCGTGACCCTGCCCACGGTCGAGGACGAGCGGGAGTTCCTCGCCGCCGCGCCCGAGCGCTTCGCGGCCGGTATCGAGTTCGGCTACGGGATGCGCCACGGCGACACCGCCCGCTTCCTCGGGGGGTGCGGCCTCCACGCCCACCGCCATCCCGAGCTGGAGATCGGGTACTGGGTGCGCGCCAGTGAGACGGGCCAGGGCTACGCGACGGCAGCCGCCCAGGCGCTGACGGACGCCGGCTTCGAGCACGTCACGGGGGTCGAGCGCATCCAGATCCGCTGCGGCGAGGGCAACGGGGCCAGCGCCGCCATCCCGCCCAAGCTCGGCTACTCCCTCGACCGCGTCGAAGGAGGGCTGATGTTCTGGAATAAAAACAGGTCTCCCTTGGTATAAGCTGGCGACAAGGGAGGTTGACGATGAGCGTGGCGATCGTGACCGGAGCGTCTCGAGGCCTGGGGCTGGCCCTGGCCCGGGCCCTGGCCGGGCGGGGGTGGGCGCTGGTCGTCGACGCCCGGGGCGTCGAGGCGCTCAACCAGGCGGCCGCCGAGCTGGCCGAGAGGACCCGGGTCGTCGCCCTCCCGGGGGACGTGGCCGACGAGGCGCACCGCGTCGAGCTGGTGGAAGCGGCCACGCGCCTGGGCGGCGTGGACGTGCTGGTGAACAATGCCAGCTTCCTCGGCCCGAGCCCCCAGCCCCGGCTCGGCGCCTACCCGCTGGGGGTGCTGGAACAGGTGTACGCGGTGAACGTGCTGGCGCCGCTGCGGTTGGTGCAGCTCGCCCTGCCGCTGCTCGCCGACGCCAACGGCCGTATCGTCAACGTGACGTCGGACGCAGGCGTCGAAGGGTACGAGGGGTGGGGCGGCTACGGGTCGTCCAAGGCGGCGCTGGAGCAGCTGAGCAACGTGCTGGCGGCCGAGCACCCGGAGCTGAAGGTCTACTGGGTCGACCCCGGCGACATGAACACCGCCATGCACCAGGAGGCGTACCCGGGGGAGGACATCTCCGACCAGCCGCCGCCTGAGGACAGCGTCCCCGGGCTGCTGGCCTTGATCGAGGCCGACCATCCCAGCGGCCGCTACCGGGCCAAGGAACTGGTCCCGCAGCCATGAGCGTGACGTTGTCCCGCGACCGGCTGGCCTTCGACCTGCCCCCCGAGCTGCAGGCCCACGAACCGCCGTACGCCCGCGGTCTGGAGCGCGACGAGGTGCGGCTGATGCGCTCGTTGCCGTGCACGGCGCCGACCGACCACCACGCCTACGACCTCGCCGACCTCCTGCGACCCGGCGACCTGGTGGTGATCAACACGTCCGGGACGGTGGCGGCGGCGGTGGACGCCCGACGGCCCGACGGGGCGCGGCTCGAGGTGCATGTCTCGACCCGCTTGCCCGCCGGGTTGTGGCTGGTCGAAGCCCGGACGCCGGCCGAACCCGCCAGCCAGCCGTTCCACGACGACCTGACGGGCGAAGCGCTCACCCTCCCTGGCGGGGCGCTCGTCGAGGTGCTGGCCCGCTACCCGGAGTCACCACGTCTGTGGGTCGCGGCGCTGCGGTTGCCCGTCGAGCTCAGCGCGTACCTCGCCGCCCACGGCCGCCCCATCCGGTACAGCCACGTGGAACGGGACTGGCCCATCGAGGCCTACCAGACCGTCTACGCCACCGAGCCCGGCAGTGCGGAGATGCCCAGCGCGGGCCGCCCGCTGAGCCCGGCGGTGCTCACCCGGCTGGTGGCCCGCGGGATCGGGGTCACGCCGCTGGTCCTGCACGCGGGCGTGTCGTCCCTCGAAGACCACGAGCTGCCCCCGCCCGAGCCCTACCGGGTCCCGCCCGAGACGGCGGCCCGCGTGAACGCCACCCGGGCGGCAGGAGGCAGAGTGGTGGCCGTCGGGACGACCGTGGTGCGCGCCCTGGAGGCGGTGGCCGACGACCAGGGCCTGGCCCACCCCGGCGAGGGCTGGGCCGACGTCGTGATCACGCCCGAGCGGGGCGTGCGGGTGGTCGACGGGCTGGTCACCGGCTGGCACGAACCCCGGGCGTCGCACCTGCTGATCCTCGAGGCCATCGCCGGGCGGCGGATGCTGGAGGACGCCTACCGCGCCGCCCTCGACCGCGGCTACCTCTGGCACGAGTTCGGCGATCTCCACCTGATCCTGCCGGCACGGGCCGAGGCGTCAGGCGGTTGCGGGCCGGGGCGCCCGGGGCGCCCGTGACGCCCGCGCCCGCGCCCGCGCCGACACCGCTGCTCCAGGTCCTCAAGCGGGCGGGCGAGGCCTCCGCCGACGAGCTGGCCGAGGCGCTGGGCGTGACCGTGAGCGCCGTGCGCCAGCAGCTGGACGGGCTGCTCGCCGACGGCTTGGTCGCCTACACCGAGGTGCGCGAGGGGCGGGGCCGGCCCAAGCACCGCTACCGCGTCACGCGGGAGGCCGAGGGCCTGTTCCCGAAGGCGTACGGCGGGCTCACCAACGAGCTGCTGGGGTACGTGACCGACGCCGATCCGGAGTTGGTCGACCGCATCTTCGAGCGCCGCCGCCAGCGCCGCACCGAGGGGGCCCGGGCGCGCCTGGCCGGCAAGGACTTCGCGGGCAGGGTGGCCGAGCTGGCCAAGATCCTCGACGAGGACGGGTACCTGGCCGACTTCGAAGCGTTGCCCGACGGCACGTTCCGGATCACCGAGCACAACTGCGCCGTCCTCGACGTGGCCGAGCGCTACGGCTTGGCCTGCTCCAGCGAGATCGCGTTCCTACGTGACGTGCTTCCCGAGGCCCGCGTCGAGCGGGTCAGCCACATGATCGCGGGCGCCCACAGCTGCGCCTACGCCGTCACCCCGGCGGCCGTCGCCCCGGCCGGCGGCCCGCGGAACCCGTAGGTAGGCCCGAGCGCGGCGCGCCAGCTGCGTCGGCCACGCCAGCACGAGGGCGACAAGCAGGGTGACGACGGTGATCAACCGCCCCACGACGGCGATGCGCGGGTTGTGGTACTCGAGGGTGATCACGTGGTTGCCTTCGGGCACGGCCACCCCGATGAACGCCGCGTCCGCCTTCTCCACGCGCGCCGGCTTGCCGTCCACCTTCGCCTGCCAGCCGGGGAACCACGCCTCGGCCACCACCACCAGCGACGGCTTCGTGCCCGCGGTCTCGATCCGCCACCTGCCGACGCCCGTCACGTACGGCTTGACCTCGGTCGCGGACGAGGGCGCGGGCGGCGTGCGCGCGTAGAGGGGGATGAACGCGGCGGTGCCCTTGGGCAGGACCTTGCCGCTGACGACGAGGTCCCCGGGCCGGGACCGCTCGACGTTGACGATCATCCCGGGCCGGTCGGTGTCGGGGCAGCGGGGGCAGGTCAGCACGAACACGTAGCGCTGGCCCTGCGACTCCTTGATCGGGTCGAAGGTGAACGAGATGAGGCCGTTGGAGTCGACGCCGCTGGCCAGCGTGTGGCGCACCTCCTGGCCGAGGGACCGCCCGTCGGGCGCCAGCTCGTACAGGCCCAACTCCACCAGGCTCGGGCCGGCGGGGAACCACACGGCGACGCCCTGGAGGTCGGCCAGCGGTGACTGGAAGATGGCGCCGGCCCCGTCGGGGGGGAGCTCGACGATGAGGAAGCCGCCGATGGAGTCGCCGAAGCGCAGGCGGTCCTGGGCCCCGCACGCCATCGCCACCTCGCCCGCGTCCTTCTCGGGGATGGCGGTCAGCACCGTCTTGTCGCATTTGACCGAGTCGCCCAGCACCGTCGCCTGGTCCTTCAGCACCGAGGTCACGGCCGTCTCGCTCGCCCTGGCGGTGACGACGCCGACGTTGCGCTGGCTCATGCGGATCGCCATCTCCGTCGCCAGGTCGTCGTCCGGGGCCACGACCACCTGGTCGTAGGCCCGCACGCGGGGCAGCACGAGCGGGTTGCGCTCCAAGTTGACGTAGTCGACCATCGAGCTGGTGTTGGGCAGTTCGACGACCTGCTCGGTGATGATCCCGGCGGTGGCGGACAGGGCGAGGGCGGCGTCCTTGTACCCGGCGGGCGAGACGAGGACCTGGGCGGTGACGTTCCACACGCCCTTGGACGCGATCGGGTGCGGCCACCCCGTCGACTGGTCGATCCCCGCATCCAGCAGGGCGCGCGAGATGGCCGGGTTGCCGAACTGCAGGTTGGCCACCCGCTGGCCTGCCGGCCCGCCCTCCAGCGACTTGGCGAGCCGTTGGTAGGCGTCGGACGGGTCGGGCGAGTACACCTCGTAGTAGCTGCGGTAGGTGTGTAGGTCGACCAGGAACACGCCTGCGAGGGCCAGCGACACGGCGGCCGCGAGCAACGGGGTGAGCCGGGGCTCGCGCCCCCGCAGGTGACGCTCCAGGACCGAAACGGGGAAGGCGGCGCCGAGTGCCAGCCCGAGGATGGCGATCGTGTAGAAGCGTGGGAAGCGGATCGAGTCGAGGAGCGGGACGAACCGCTGAAGGGTGCGGAAGGGGGTCAAATACGGCAGGGCGATGAGCAGGCCGCCCGCGGCGGCGCCCCCGGCGAGCGCCCACTTCCGGGCCCGCAGCTTCTGCAGCAGGGCGCCGAGCAGGACGCCGGTGATGATGCCGATCACGACGAACGGCAGCACTTGGCGGCGGGTGGCGATGCCGCTCGAGGCCAGGGGCACGGCGCCCGTCGACAGCCAGACCCCGAACGCCGACGCCAGCAGCATGGCGGTCAGCTCGCCGCCCTTGTCGTGCTTCGGCAGGAGCCCGATGCCGACCGCGGTGGCGGCCAGCAACACCCAGCCCAGGTAGAAGGGGCCGATCTTGATGATGTTGGTGGTGAACTCGACCGAGTACCCCACGCCCGGTGAGCGGGTGAGGAACCCGCCGGGGTTGCGGGCCAGGCGGCCGCCGATCCCGTAGGTCAGCTCCTGGGTGACGATCGAGGCCGGCGACAGCACGAAGTGCTTGGACATGGCCATGAACGGGATGACCCAGTGGGCGGCGATCCCGAGGGCGATCAGGCCCACGCCCGCCCCCCGCAGCAGGACGTTCTTGCGGGGCAGGCGGGCGTCGTCGGGCGTCGCCGGGCCGCCGGCGCGGATGAGCTCGACGGCGACGAGGCTCAGGCAGATGAGGGCGAGCGAGTACGCCTGCTCGCCCTGTTCGAGCACAGCGGCGCCGCACAGCACCCCGGCCAGCACCATGGCGGGCCGGCCGCCCCGCCGGCCCTGGCCGCGCAAGGCCCGGAGCAGGGCGCGGATCGTCCACGGGATGATGCCGAGGACCCAGGACATCCGGTCGACGCCGAACAGCGAGTGGGAGATGAAGATCGGCGCCAGCCCGTAGAACAGCCCGGCCAGCACCGAGGCCGAGCCCCGGCCCCAGAGGGAGCGGGCCAGGTAGAAGGCGCCGACGGCGCCGAGGACCTGGGCCCCCAGGCATCCGAACTTCACCGCGTTGTCCAGCCCGAACAGCGACGCGAACGGCAGCATGACCAGCACCGGCGCCGACGCCGAGATCGACCAGATCGGCGTCCCCGACCACATCTGCGGCAGCCACGGCGCCAGCTTCCCGAGCGCGCGCCACTGGTCGAGGGCGAGCTGGAGGTGGAAGGCCTCGCCGGGGCCGTCGAAGGGCACGCCGCCGTGCGACCAGAACCCGGAGAAGCCCAGGACGGCGAGGGTGAGGCCGGCGATGGCGCTGCCCACGGCGAGGCGGCGCAACCCCTTGCGGGCGGGCCACGGCCGGTAGCGGAAGGGAACCCGGCCGGGCGCCGGCCGGGCGAGGGGCGGCGGACGCAGCTCCGGTGGTTTGGTCGGGGAGAAGACAGCCAACGTGGCACATCCGGGGCGTCCCATTTACTTGCCCGGAAGGGTGACTGTAACATTGCCCCGGCTCTGGCGGCCAGGCGCCCTACCCTTGGGCGAGACCGCCGTGACATCTCGGTGACATCGCCATTTGACCTGCTCAGGTCGTATCCGCGAGGGGTCCGCTGCTAACGTGACCGGCGATCCAGCGCGGGCGGCTTGGTTGCACAGTCCGGGAGGTACTTGATGCGAGTGAAAATGGTCTGCCTGGAGGATGGGATCACCTCCTGCGGCTTCCGAAAGATGGCGGCGTTCGTTGCCCAGCTCACGCCTGACCTGCAGTCCTGCTACATCTCGACGAACCGCTTCCGCCGCTTCGGCAACAACATCCGCGGCAGCTTCGGCACCGTCGGCATGCTGCCCGACGAGGAGATCGACAACATCGCGCAGTACCTCGCCACCAGCGACCTGGTCGGCTACTCGTCGATGACCGGCTACTCAGACCTGACCAAGCGGGTCGTCACCCGGCTGCGGGAGATCAGCCCCGACACGATCCAGGTGTGGGGCGGCATCCACCCGATCATCCACCCCGAGGACGCCATCCAGTCCGACGTCGACGCCATCTGCAACGGCGAGGGCGAGTTCGCGTTCGCCGAGTTCTTCGAACTGCTGAACGCGGGCCGCGACTACACCGCGACCAAGAACATGTGGTTCAAGGACAAGGGCGGCGCCGTCACCCGCAACGGGTTCCTCCCGCTGATGACGCCCGACGAGATGGACACGCTGCCGTTCCCGCAGTACGGCGAGGAGTGCGAGCGCATCTTCCTGCCCGACAAGGGCGGGTTCGTACCCGTCAGCACCAGCGACTACCTGACCCACTTCAGCCTCGGCTACCAGGCGGTGTGGTCGCTCGGCTGCCCGTTCCACTGCTCGTTCTGCGGCAACACCAAGTTCATCGCCAACGACCCCAAGTACAAGCGGGTCCGGCACCCGAGCGCCCGCTACATCGCCGAGGAAGTCAAAAGCGTCCTCCAGCGGTTCCCGTTCGTGAGCCAGGTGAGCTTCCACGACGACAGCTTCATGGCCATCCCGTACCGGGAGCTGGAGGAGTTCGCGGTCACGTGGCACGACGAGGTGAAGATCCCCTTCGCCGTCTACGGCGTCATCCCCAACTACGTGAAGAAGGAGAAGTTCGAGATCCTCACGTGGGCGGGGATGAACCGCATCCGCATGGGCATCCAGAGCGGCAGCCAGGACATCCTCGACTTCTACAAGCGCCCCACGCCGCCGGCGCGCATCCTCGAAGCGGGCGAGGTCATCGGCGAGTTCGCGGGCAAGTACCACGTGCCGCCGGCGTTCGACATCATCGTCGACAACCCGATCGAGACCCGCAAGGACGTCATCGACACCCTCGAGCTGCTCTACAAGATGCCGCGGCCCTACACGCTGCTCATCTACTCGCTCAAGGTCATCCCCAACACCGAGCTCGAGCGGGCCATGTCGGAGCGCGGCGTGGAGCTGGACGGCATCTCGTCGAGCTTCCTCTCCGTGCCCTTCCGGGCCGCCAACATCATGTTCTACCTGCTCGCCACGTGGAAGCCGCCCCGCTGGATCTTCGACCGCATGCTGAGGTGGGTGCGGGCCAGCAACGAGGAGCAGAAGATGTACCCGCGCGTCGGGGTGACCGTGCGCACCATCTACCTGGCCCGCCGCGGCTACAACCAGCTGAAGTTCATGGACTTCTCGGTGCTGCCCGGCCGGCTGGCCTGGGTGCTCTCGAAGGCCGGGGTCGTGGGCAAGTGCCAACGGGCCTTCATCAAGAAGTACCCGAAGCCGGTGGAGAAGACCTACAAGCCGGCCGAGGTCGCCCGGCGCATCCCCCTCGCCGAGGTCGAGGCTTCGTAGCGCCGCCACTCCGCGCCCGGCGCCTGGCAAGGTAGAGCGCAGTGGCGCTCTTGGAGCGGGCTGGGGACGAGCAATCTGAGGTGGAGCGGCGCGGTCGGGCGCGCTCCGCAACCGGACGGGCCGCCGCCGTCGGCTTCCGCTCCGTGCCCAAGATCGCGTTCGTGGGCGTCGCCGTGGGGGTGCTCGTCTTCTCCGAAGCGTGGGTGCACGGGCGGCTGAGCCTCGACGGCGTCGGCGCGGTCATGCTTGTGCGGGAGGCGCTGGGCCACTGGTTTGCGAACGGCCACGTGCCCTACTGGCTGTCGGAGATGTGGACGGGCACGCCCCTGTTCAGCCTGGCTCCGTCCCTGCCCACGTTGGAGCTCGTGCCGCTGGCTTCGGTGGTCGGGCCCGAAGCCGCGGTGCGCATCTCGATCTTGCTGGCGCAGGTCGTGGGCGGGTGGGGGGCCTACGTCCTGTCCGCATCGCTGTGGGGGCGGCGGAGGCCGGCCACGGTGGTCGCCGGGCTGGTCTACGCCCTCCACCCGCTGTTCATCACCCACGGGGCGCTGTTCGGCCACGAGCCGGCCGTCTGGGTCATGGCGGCCACGCCGTGGCTGGCGTGGAGCTTCCGGCGGGCGCTGCGCGAGAAGGCGAGCGGGTACGTGGCGGTGGCGGGCGTCGCCGGCGGGTTTGCCGTGCTCCACCAGGCCGAGCACGCCTACGCCCTGGTGTTGATGTGCGCCGCCATGCTGGCCGTGGAACTGGCGCGGTCCCGGCGAACGCAGGGCGGCGACGGGGTCAAGCCCGTCCTCGGGCGGGCCGCGGCGGTGGCGGGGATCGGGCTCGGGTTGTGCGCCTTCTGGCTGTTTCCGTTCGTCACCATGAGCAAGTCGTTCGTGCTGACTCCGCCCGCGTCGGCGCGCGCCGAGCTGACCAGCGGCTCGGGCGCAGTCCTCGGCGCCCACCCCGAAGTCTGGGTCACCCGCTCCGCCGGGCTGAAGGGCACGGCCAGCTTCGAGGACCTGCTGCGCAGCTTCGGCCCCCGCTCCGGCCTTTCCAGGGGCATCTTCTACCTGTCGTGGGTCTGCCTCCTGCTGACCATCGTCACCGTGGTGGCCCTGCCGCGCCAAGACCAGGACGGCCACCTCACCGCCATCGTCTTCTCGTCCGCGCTCGGGATCTGGCTCTCGTCGGGGGGCGTGTCCTTGGCCACGAGCCAGCTCGTGACCGACCGGCGGATCGTGCCGCTGGTCGTCCTCGGCGTCGTCGGCGCCCTCCTTGTGCACGCCTTCGTGACGCAACTGCGCCTCGGGCCGCGCGGGATCGTGGCGCTGGCGACGGTCGGCTTCCTGATCCTCATGCCCTACTTGGCGCCGCTGATCACCCTGCAGAAGGTGGTGCCATTCCTCTCCAACATCCGCTTCCCGCGCTTCTACCCGCTGGCCGCGCTGGGGCTGGCGTTGGGGACCGCCTACCCGCTGCTGCCGGCCGAGCGCTGGCTGACGGCGCGCCACCCGGCGAAAGCGCTGCGATACACCACGGCCCTCACGGCGGTGGTGCTGGGCGCCTTCCTCGTCGACATCGCCCCCTACCGCGACTACTACTCGGTGACACCGCCCGAGAGCTCGACGGCCTACGCCCAAGCGGCCCAGACGCTCGACAACGTGGGCGGCGAGTTCCGGGTCGCCAGCGCCTACTTCGGCGACCCGCGGTCGTCGAGCGAGCTGCTCAAGCACGGCGAGCTGCTCTCCGTCGGCTGGCCCCACCCCATGGCCTCCAAGCGGGTGTGGCGGCTGACGGCGGAGGCCATGGTCGCTCCGGAGACCTACCGCAACCTCTCCTTGGCGCTCTCGGGCACCGCCTATGTCACCACTGACACGCTGAACGCGGCGGGCACCGCCGTCGACCATGTACAGCTCATCCGCAACCCGTACGCGCTGCCGCTGGTGCGCGCCTACGACGCCGTGGTCGTGGTGGCCGACGACGCGATCGCCCCCGAGATGGCGGTGGCGCTGGCGCAGAAGAACGTGACGGTCATCGTCGGCGGGAACCGGGAGGCGGCGGAGCTGGCCGGTCTCAGCCGGGGCGTGGTGCGGGCGGGCGCCTGCGGCACGGCTGGTCCGGCCGTGGTGTCCGATCTCATCCGCGAGCTGGCCATGGCGTGCGCGGGGCACGAGTGGATCGGCGTGTACGACGGCCGGGGCACGGTGTCCATCGGCGCGTCCGGCGGGATCGTCATACCGTTGGTGGACGGGCTGAAAGGCGTCGGCGTGTGGCTCGACCGCCCGGCCGGCGCCAGCGTGCTGTCCTTGATGCAAGTCGGCCCCGACGGGTCGCTCGGGCCCGAGATCGCCCACAGCTACGGCTTCGGCGGCGGCGGCGATCTTGCCACCTTCCTCTTCCCCGCCATCCCCGACTCCGGCGGGAAGCGCTACGCCTTCCTCCTGTCCTGCGCCGCGTGCCCGTCGGGGGAGGAGCCCCGCTTGCTCGTCGCCGACGCCCAACGGGGACCGGGCAACCTGCTGGACGCGGGCGCCCTCGAGCCGGACAAGGTGGCCAGTTTTTCGCTCGTCTACGACGGGATTCCCAGCTCGCCACCGTCGGCGACCCGCATCGGCGCCGTCACCTACGACTCAGGGACCTGGCGGCTCCAGACTTCGGGTACGCGCGCCTCGATCGTCGTCGTGGCCGCGGCCTGGTTCCCCGGCTGGCATGCCCGGGTCGACGGCAAGGCTGCGCCCGTGCTGATCGCCGACGGCGCCTTCTTGGGCGTCGCCGTTCCCGCCGGGGACCATCAGGTGACGTTTGTGTACAACAAGCCGGTGGCGGCGTCGGTCGGCCTGGTGGTCACCGCCGGAACCATCCTGGGCGTGGTCGTGTTCGTCCTCAGCCGCCGCCGCCGGGTCCGCCGGTCGCCTTCCTCGCCTTCCTCGCCTGCCTCGCTGCCGGACCAGGAGCGGGCGCAGCCGGTGACCTAGGTTCGGCGCGGGACTCGGCCGTCATAGGGCGAGGGTGTGGAGACCTCCGCCTACGACGGCCCGGCTAGCGGACAGGCCGCTGACGACGCTGGGCGAATGACGGTCGTTGGTCGTGCCGTCCCCGAGCTGGCCGCCGCCGTTCCAGCCCCAGGCGTAGACAGTCCCGTCGCGGGCGAGGGCAAGGCTGTCGTACGGGCGCCGAAGCCGGCGTCGAGCTCAAAAGCTGACCGTGAACGGCGGGCGGCGGGCCACCACCGCCCGGCGCGACCCGGCGCCCCTGTTCCTCGCAGAAGCTCCCGGGAAGAGGTGGGTGACCCGGGAACAATTTGAAGAACGGGGGCGCCGGAGCGCGACTTGTCTGTTGCGAAAGCGCCGAGGCGCCTCGGCTGAGGCGCCTCGGCGGTAGTGCGGAACTTCCTACTTGCGCACCGTCGCGGCGGCGGGGGCGCGGCGGGCCTGGCGGACGAAGGCGATGAAGCCAGCGCCGAACAGGGCCAGACCAAGGGCGCCGAGGCCGACGGTCAGGGCGATGATGCCCGAGGAGCTGCTCTCAGAGCCGACAACGCCGGCGGTGGAAGCGGCCGGGGTCACAACGGACTGGCCGTTGGGGCCGAGGATCTGGTAGCTGGCGCGAGCCGGGGTGCCATACACATCAGCCCCAGTGGCGTTGCGCTGCGTCGCCACGATGACGTAGTAGCCGGGCTGGCCGTCGGGGACCGTGAAGGTCGCCGAGATGTTGCCGGCCTTGTCGGGCTGGACCTGAGCCAGGGCAGCGCCGTCGACGCCGTTCCAGTGCAGGATCACCGGGAAGGACGCGGCGACGTCCTTCGCGTTGACGTTGAAGGACGAGCCGGTGACGGTGACGGTGTCGCCCGCCTTGCCGGCCGCGCTGGACAGGTTCAGGGTCGCCAGGTTGGTGCACGCAAACGCCGCAGCGCCCGCGATGACGGTAGCGGCGGCGGCCGATCCGAAGACGACCGCAACCTTCTTCCGCAGGTTCATTCCCACCTTCTCTCTTTCTTATGGGTTCGAGTGCCAGCTCCCCGCATCGAGGCGCAGGTGCCTACACCCCTCCACGGCTGGCATGAGGAGTCTCGCGTGGTGAGGTCACCAGCACAATAGGCGCGGCGTAGGTAGAGCTAATTCGCATCTAACCGCGCCACAACGTACATCCTTTTTGCATCGAGCGGAGCGTGCTGAGCTGCGATGATGCTGCGGGGTTCGACCCCACATTTTACCTTGCCCGCGCAAAAAGGGCCGCTCGATTGAGAACCGAAACGACCCTTGGCACCACTGCATGGCGCGGAATCATCCTGACAAGGTGACATGACGGCCACCCGACGGTCACGTTACGGTTCCATGACACTTCCGGCGTCGGCCTGTCAGACGGCCCCGCCGGCCCCAAATGCGGCGCGCGGTCGGTCAGGGAAGACTGGTCGTCGTCGACGCGTCGAGCAGGCCGAAGGGGACGTCGCGGTCGTCGACGGTCCGCGGTTTGGCCTCCTCGGGGATGCCGCAGGCCCCGAGCGCACCCCCCAGCGCGACGACCAGAGCCACCGCGGCCGCGACCTTCCTCATGCGACCACCGGGATCTCCACGACGAAGCGCGCCCCGCCCCCCGATCGGTCCTCCACCCAGACTCGCCCGCCGTGGACCCGCACGTGCTCGGACACGAGCGACAAGCCGAGCCCGGATCCGCCGTCGGCCCCGCGCCGCCCGGACGCCCGTCCCCGGACGAACCGTTCGAATATCTGCTCGCGCTCTTCGGCGGGGACGCCGGGGCCGGCGTCCTCGACACAGATCCGGGCCACGCCGTTGTGCCGTTCGACCTTCACCCGGGCCACGCCCCCGGCGTGGCGCTCCGCGTTGCTGATGAGGTTCCCGAGCACGCGCTCCAGGCGGCGCTTGTCGGCCCGTACCTGCGTCCCGTTCACCGCCTCGTCCAGGTCGATCGTCACCGACGTCGAGCTTGTGGCCCGGACCGCCTGCTGCACGAACTCCGCCAGCTGGACTTCCTCCAGGCGGATGTCGGCGACGCCCGCCTCCAGGCGGGAGATCTCGAGGAGGTCCTCGACCAGCCGGCACAGGTGGGCCACCTCGGCGCTCAGGAGGTCGATCGCCTCCTGGGCGGGCTCCGACAGCTCGTCGCGACGGGCGCCGACCACCTCGACCGACGCC
This sequence comes from Acidimicrobiia bacterium, assembly GCA_023265045.1. Taxonomy (GTDB): domain Bacteria; phylum Actinomycetota; class Acidimicrobiia; order Acidimicrobiales; family AC-14; genus JAHFUQ01. The sequence goes on along the minus strand of JAHFUQ010000021.1, from coordinate 6,039 downwards.
ACCAGCGTCGACAGCGGCGACCGCAGCTCGTGGCTCACGGCCGACGCGAAGCGGGCGTCGCGCTGGATCCGCGTGTGCAGGGCCTGGGTCATCTGGTTGAACGACGTCGCCACCGTCGCCAGGTCGGGGTCGTTGCCGGCCTCGAGGCGCACGTCCAAGCGGCCCCGGGCCACGGTCTCGGCCGCGCCGGACACGTCCGCCAGCGGGCTCAAGATCCTCCGGCTCGCCCACCACCCCGCCGTCGCGCCCACGAGGGTGGTGATGGCGGCCGCCGCCATGAGCGAGTTGCGCAGCACGATCAAGGTTCGATCGAGCTGGGCGAGCGGGTACACGGCGAAATAGGACTCGTCGAACTCCGCGATCGGCACGCCCACGGCGAGCGCGGGCCGGCCCTCGAGCTGGACGAGCTGGTGCCCCGCATGCCCTGCGGTCACCGCCGCCACCAGGCTCCCCGGGATCTCGAGGGGCTCGCTGCCGGGCGAGCTGCCGATCCACTGTCCGCCGGCGAGCAGGTGGTGCGCCGAGGTGGCGCGGGGCGACAGCGACCCGAGCAGCGCGGGGATGTCCTGCTCCCCGGCACGGATGCGGTTGCGGACGAGGCGGGCGTTGACGAACGCCTGCTGTTCGAGCGAGCTGCGACGCTGCCGCAGCAAATACGTGCGCGACAGCTCGTAGCTGATGACGGCGACCGAGGCGGTGAGCACCAGGCCGCTGATGGCGAACAGCAGCATCAGGCGTTTGCGCAGCCCCAGGCGCCGCCGCTTCAAGGCGCTACTGCTCCACCTTGTAGCCGAGGCCGCGCACGGTGAGGACCAGTTGCGGGTTGCTCGGGTCGTCCTCCACCTTGCGGCGCAGGCGGCGGACGTGCACGTCGACGAGGCGGCCGTCGCCGAAGTAGTCGTAGCCCCACACCCGCTCGAGGAGCGTTTCCCGGCTCAACACGCGCCCGGGGTTCTCGGCCAGCTCGCACAGGAGCCGGAACTCGGTGCGGGTGAGCGACACGACCTCGCCCCGGCGGCGGACTCGCGCCGACTCGGGCTCGATCTCCAGCTCCCCCAGGGAGATGGCGCCGGGCGCCGTCGTCGCCCGCTTAGCGCGACGCAGAAGGGCCCGGATGCGCGCCGACAGCTCCTTGGGCACCGCCGGCTTGATCACGTAGTCGTCGGCACCCGCTTCGAGGGCGGCGACCACGTCGTGGCTGTCCGAGCGGGCGGTGAGGACCAGGATGGGTACGTCGCTGAGCCGCCGCAGCTCCCGGCAGAGGTCGAACCCGTCGGCGCCGGGCAGCATGATGTCGACCAGCACCACGTCGCTCGGCCGGCGCTGGAACGCGGGCAGCCCCTCCTCGGCGCTGGCCGCCTCGGCCACGTCGTTGCCGTCCTGCTCCAGCGCCAGGCGCAACGACGCCCGGGCGTGTTCGTCATCCTCGACGATGAGCACGCGCGTCGGCACGACGTCCATCATGCCGCGGCGGCGCGGCGCGGCGTTCTACGGTCCTGAGCGAGGCGGTCGGCAACGTCCGCGGCGCGGTGTTAGGGGTCCCGAGTAGGGACCGCCGTAGGCCTGCGTGGCCTGAACGCCGTTACAGCGCGGGCAGCCGCTGAGCCCGGCCCACGAGGGCAGCCAGCGGGTCGCCGGCGGCCGCGACCCGGTCGACCGCCGTGGCGATCGTCCACCGGGCGGGGCGTAGCTCGGGGTCGTCCAGCTCGTCCCACTCGATGGGGACCGACACCGGCGCGCCCGGCGCGGCCCGGGCGCTGAACGGCGTCACGAGGGTGCGGTTGACGGCGTTCTGGGTGAAGTCGAGACGGGCAAGTCCACCCCGGCGGTCCTTCTCCCACTTCCAGCTGACGAGGCCGGGAACGGTGGCGCCGACGGCGCGCGAGACCTTCTCGACCCACCCACGGGTCTCGTGGAAGGCGTACCCGGGCGCGACGGGGACCCAGATCTGGATGCCGCGCTGGCCGGTGACCTTGGGGATGCCCTCGACCTTGAGATGGTCCAGCGCGGTCCGGTACAGGCGGGCCAGGACGAGGATCTCGCCGAAGGTCGTCTGCGTGCCCGGGTCGATGTCGATGAAGGCCCACGTCGGCTCGTGCACGTTCGCGGCCTTCGACGTCCACGCGTGCAGCTCGACCGCGCCGTAGTTCGCCATCCAGATCACGCCGGCGACGCTGTCGACGACGGCGTAGCGCGCCGTCTCGCCCTCGTCGGCCTCCGGGTTGCTCCAGGTCTTGATCCACTCGGGCAGGTGGCTCGGGACCTCCTTGTGCCAGAACCCGGGCTTGTCGACGCCGTCCGGGTAGCGGTGGAGGTTGACGGGCCGGTCGACGAGGTAGGGGAGCATCGTCGGCGCGATCCGGGCGTGGTAGCGGATGAGGTCGCGCTTGGTGTGGGGCGGGCCTGCGTCGCGGCCCGGGAACAGGACCTTGTCGAGGTTCGTCAGCTTCAGGTCCCGACCCTGGACGGCCCACGTGCCGCCGGCGCCCGGGAGGGCGTCGAGGGCGGCCAGCTCCTCCTCGGTCGGTGGGTCCCACCCGACCGTGACCGACGCCTCGCGGGCGGGGCGGTCGCTGTGCCACAGGGCTTTGGGCGCGGCCGCGACCTCGTCGTTGGTGCGCCCGCTCTTGACCGAGCGGGGGTGGTCCTCGGCGTTCCAGCCCGGCTGGGCGTGCTCGTCGTTCTTGTGCAGGAGCAGCCACTGCTCCTTGCCCGACGGGTCGGGGTTGCGGTCGCGGCGGATCAGCACGAACCGTCCGGCCAGCTTCTCGCCCTCGAGGTCGAAGTGCAGCTCGCCCTTCTCGATGGCTGCCGCCGGGTCGTCGGTGCGCACCGGCGCCCACGTGCCCCAGTCCCACACGATCACGTCGCCCCCGCCGTACTCGCCCTTGGGGATGACGCCCTCGAAGTCGAAGTACTCGATGGGGTGGTCCTCCACATGGACGGCTAGCTGGCGGGCCTTGGGGTCGAGCGTCGGCCCCTTCGGCACCGCCCAGCTGGCCAGCACGCCGGCGACCTCGAGGCGGAAGTCGTAGTGAAGGCGGCGGGCGCGGTGGCGCTGCACGACGAACCGGCTGGCGCCCTCGGCGGGCGGCGTGGTCGCCGCGCCCGCAGGCTCGGCGGTGACAGAGAAGTCCCGCTTGGCCCGGTACGTCCCCAGCCGGTCGGGCGCATCAGCCACGCGCGAGGTATACCCGCGATGGCAACGATGAGCTTCGACATCTTCTTCCAGCGGTTCGCGGCGGGCGAGCATGCCGCCGCCGACGCCCAGGCCGTGGCGTCCTTCCTGGCGCCGTTCATCGACCGCCGCGACCCGCACGGCGCCACGCTGCGCACGAACGACGGAGACGCCGAGCTCTACGGGCTCGACGACATCGGCGAGGGCTGCATGATCACCCACGCGTCCGGGCGGGCCATCTGGGACGTGATGTACGAGCTCGCCCGGGTCGGCCGGTTCGTGGTCATCCCGGTCGGCTGTGGCACGTGCATCCCGCCGACGGTCGATCGGTCGGACCTGGTCGTCGAGCTGCCCGAGCCGATCACCGTCGTCGGCTCGGGACGTGAGTTGCTCGCCGTGGTCCTCGGGACGGCCTCGGGAACGGGCTGAGCCGGGGTTCTGCGGCGTCGAGTCAACGACTGGGGTTGATTCGACGCCGAATGTGCATCCGACGCCGGAGAGCGGGCCGGGCGGGCGGGCCAGGCGGCCGGCCTTAGGCCGCGGCGGGCGGGATGTTGGCGTTGCGGCGGAAGAAGTTGGTGGGGTCGTACGTGGCCTTGAGGGCCGTGAGCCGGTCCCACTGCTGCGGCGAGTACGCGACCCGCACCCGGTCGGCGGCGTCGTCGCTGGTGAAGTTCACGTAGACGCCCCGGCTGAACGGTTCGAGGGCGTCGAACATGCCCCGCACCCACCCGATGTGCCGGTCGGCGTCGGCGGCCTGCTCGGGCAGCCAGGAGGCGACAATGTTGAGGTCGTGGGCGGCGTCCCGGTAGGGGAAGGCGGTGGCGTCCTCGGGCACCCGGGCGATAGCGCCGCCCAAGGAGAAGATGGGCACCGACGACAGGGGCGAGGTGATCGTCGAGCACTGGTCGATCACGATGTCGATGACCTCGTCCGTCAGCGGCCCCAGCTTGTGGGCCTTCCAGTAGTAGTGGCGGCCGTGCGGCACCGCCGCGTCGAACGCCTTCTGGTGGACGGCGTACGGCTTGGGCACGAGCGTGTTCACGGCCGCGGGCGCGATCGCCGTGACGGGCCGCAGGATCTCCTGGCCCTCGTCGACGCCGCCCGCGTAGGTTGCGACCACGGCGACGATGGGCTTGCCGTGCAGCTCGGCGGGGACGACCGGCAACGGCGGCGCGAGGCGGAGGTTGCCCATGAGGCCGACCTCGTCGGGGGCGTCGGCGATGAAGTCACGGAAGAACCGGAGCACGGCCGGCGCGTCGTCCATGGGCCACATCACCATGCCCGCCAGCACGGTCGGGCCGAGGGGCTGGAGCGCGAACGTGAAGCTGGTGACGACGCCGAAGTTCCCGCCGCCGCCCCGCAGGCCCCAGAACAGGTCGGCGTTCTCCTCCTCGCTGGCGACGACGAGCTCGCCGTCGGCGGTGACGACGTCGCACGCGCGCAGGGCGTCGATCGACAGCCCGAACTTGCGCATGAGGTGGCCGATGCCTCCGCCCAGGGTGAGCCCGCCGACGCCCGTGTGGCTGACGAACCCGCCCGTGGCGGCCAGGCCGAAAGCCTGGGACTCGCGGTCGAGGTGGGAGTTGTGGCACCCGCCCTGGAGCTGGATGGTCCGGGCCACCGGGTCGACACGCGAGCCGGTCATCAGGGAGAGGTCGATGACCAGGCCGTCGTCGCAGGTGGCGTGGCCGGCGACCGCGTGCCCGCCGCCCCGTACGGCCGGGTTGAGGTCGTGCTCGCGGCCGAACCGCACGGCGGCGATCACGTCCGCCACGCCCGTGCACCGGGCGATGAGCGCCGGCCGGCGTTGGATCTGGCCGTTCCAGATCTGGCGGGCGCTGTCGTACGTCGGATGGTCGGGGGTGATGAGCGGGCCCTGGAAGTTGGCCGCCAGCGCGTCGATGTCCAGCTTGGTGATCGTCATGCCGTCACTGTGGCGCCCGAAGTAGGTTGGCGTTGTGGCGGCTCCGGCGCAGCTGACGTGCGAGCGCGACGGGACGTCGACGCGGCTCACCTGCGTCAGGTGCGCGACGCCGATCTGCCCGCTCTGCCTCGTGCGCACGCCGGTGGGGATGAAATGCCCGACGTGCGGCGCCGAGCCTGGTGCGATGTCCCGGGCGCCCCGCTCGAGGTGGGTCGTGCTCGCGCCCGTCCTGGTGGTCGCGGCCGTCGCGCTGGCCGTCGTGGCGCCCCGTGCGTTGACGGCGGACAAGCCGAAGGTTCACGAGACCGTCAACCCGTTCGTCGAAGCCCGTCCCGCCGCGCCCTACACCTTCGGGGGGATCGGGCGGGAGGTCGTCGACCAGAACCTGTCGTTCGTGGTGAAGTCGGTCGACTGCGGCGCGGCCCCGCTGGCCCGCCCCGCGCAGGGCAAGTTCTGCGTGGTCACCCTGACGATCCGCAACGTGAGCCGCAACGCAGTGACGTTCGACAGCAAGACCCAGGTGCTCTCGGACGGCACGGGAGGGACGGGGCGAAGGTTCCAGGTCGACCCCACGGCCACGGCCGCCCACCCCGCCAACACCGGCATCGACATGCTGAACCCGGTGGTGAACCCGGGCAACGAGTTGACCGGCGCCCTGGTCTACGACGTGCCGCAGGACGCCAAGCCCCTGAGCCTCACTCTGCACGCGGGAACGGGCGGGTTCGGCGCCATCATCGCCCTGCCGGCCGGCTGAGACCTACGCCGTGCCCACCCCGTAGCGGGCCCAGGGGGGGACGTCGCCGGTGAGCTGGGAGGCGCAGCCCGTCCCCTCGACGCCGCCGGCGGCGGGCCCGGCGGCGGGGACGCTCTGGCTGGCCACGCCGGCGCGGTAGCCGGTGGGGGGGTGGTTGTAGACCTCGGCGCGGGGGTAGGC
>JAHFUQ010000284.1 GCA_023265045.1 Acidimicrobiia bacterium | reverse complement strand
GTCGAGGCGCGTCCGGCGCACGGGCGCGACCTCGTCGACGCCGAGCAGACCCGTCTCGCGTCGGAGGAAGAACTCCGCGGCCTGGACGACGAAGGCGTCGCCGGCGCGGCCCCGATAGTGGTCGAGGTCGATTACGCCCCGTTCGTAGCTTTCGACAATCGTGGCCGCGCGCTGCGGGTCGACCCGTCCGAAGTACAGGCCGTGGGGGAAGCAGACGAGGTTGGCGGCGAACCGCTCGCCGCCCAGGTGTGACGACTCCCAGACCCGCTCCGACGCCAGCGCCCGCAGGACGGGCCGGCCGAACTCGGCACAACAGGGATCGTGGCGGCCGTTGGTGCACACCAGGTACAGCGGCGCATCCCGGACGGCGTAGCCCGGGCCGGCCGCGGCGCCCGCGCCGAGGGCGGCGAAGTCGACGTCGAGCAGCTCGGCGGGGTCGTCGAAGCGGCGCTCCCCGATCCACGGCGGCGCCCAATATGGAGGCGTCGTCGCCGGCGCCCAATATGGAGGCGTCGTCGCCGGCGCCCCGTGTGGAGGCGTCGTCCCCGGCGCCCCGTGTGGAGGCGTCGTCGCCGGCGCCCAGTGTGGAGGCGTCGTCGGCGCCCAATGTGGAGGCGAGGGCCGGCGCGACGAGACCGCGAAGCAGTGGCGCTCGGTGACGGCGCGGGTGCGGTCGGGCCGGCGGAGGAGGAGCACCCGCACGCGGTGACGTTCGGCCCGGGCGAGGAGTTCACGTGCCACGCTCACGGGCAGCCGGCTCTCGAGGAGCGCCTCACGCCCCCACGGCCCGGGCTGCTCGATCAGCAGCCACGAATGGACGATCGAGGCGGTGCCCAGCACCGGCTCATTGAGCGCCGCCGAGCGGACGGAGCAGGGCGGATCAGCCAACCGCGACGATCTCGACGAGACCCTCCCGAACGAGCCGGCGCGCCAGAACAAGCCGGCTGCTCTCGTCCATCAGGTCGCCCAGGGTCGCCAGCGCGAACGCATTGCCGGCGGCTACGCGGCGCAGCGCCGGGGCCAGGGAGGCGGGCATCCGGAGCCGGCGGTCGCCGAGGATGACGACGAGGGCGTCGCCCTCGAGGTAGGCGTGGCAGATCGACCCCGGACGGCGGCGCAGGACGGTCGAGTCCGCGATCGAGTCCAAGGCGAGGAGCTGCGCCAGATGGCCATCCATGAGCGGGCGGCGCGACGACCAGAACCGGCGGGCGATGGTGGCGGCGACCGCATCGGCGTCGACGGTGTCGAGCCACCGGCGCAGGTCGCCGATGGTCGCGTCCACCTCTTTGGCGAAGGCCTGCTCGTCGTGGGCGAACCCCGGCCCCAGCGTGGCGCGAAACGCTAGGTCATCGGCGGCGAGGGCGATCACCTCGCGCAGGACGTCGTGGCGGGTCTCGGCCAGGACACCGATGGTCACGTGGGCCGACAGCTGCTTCTGGGCGCGAGCCGAGTGGAGGAACCCGCGAGGGACGTAGAGGCTGTCGCCGGCCTGGAGGTCGACCGACAGGACGGGAGGACCCGTGTCGGCCGTTTTGTGCTGGGCCCACGGCTGGGACGCGAGCGGGTCAACGAACACCGGCGCAAAGAGCTCCCACTCCTTGCTGCCGGCGACCTGCAGGACGAACACGTCGTGGGTGTCGTAGTGGACGGCGAGACCTTGGGCGCCGGCCGGCGTGACGTAGGCGTTGGCCTGGACGGGATAGGTCAGCTCCAGCTCGAGGGCGCGGCAGAACCGGGCGAGAGGCGGCCAGTAGCGCTGGAGTCCCTGGAGGACGATCGTGGCGCCGGTCCGGAATTCCTCCCAGACCTTGACCGGGTCACCCACGCCCGACACGGTCTGGCCGCCGAGGCGAGCCGATCGCGTGTACCTGGCCGGGTCCACGGGCGTGCCGTTGCGTACCAGCCGGAAGGCGGGCAGCCGGGCGAACGAAGAGATCAACCGGTCGACGGCGTCGAGCGAGAACACATCTGCGAACGCGCTCGGGTCGGCGCCCACGCGGTGGCGTGGCGTCCTCCCCCAGTCGAGGTCAAGGAAGGCTTCGGGGTCCCGCACACACCGGGCGAGGCCGCCCGCGGGGACGCGCGAACCCGTCAGGCGTCTGCCCCGTCAGCGTCAGCGGTGTCGGCGCCGTCGACATCCGCGCCATCCGTGCCGTCGGCGTCCTCGCCGTCGGTCCCATCGGCGTCGGCGCCGTCCGTGCCGTCGGTGTCGGTGTCGGTGGCGGGCTCGTCGCCGCCGTCGGCATCGTCTGCGGTGGCGACGACGGTCGGCATGCCGCCCTCGGTCTCGATTTCCTCATCAGTCAGGCCAGTGATCAGGTCGGTCATGGCGGCACTCTTACCTGTTTCCGGGAAACACTCAAGGGCGCGCGGAAATGTGCCGTAATAACGGGTGTGCGGCTCCCCCCGCCGGCCGCACGATAGGAGTCGGGGGCCAGATTGTGTGTTGGATCGGCGCCTTACCCGCCAGGCGCCAGGTCCCCCGGTTCGGCCCCCGCTCCCACTTCCGCCA
>JAHFUQ010000138.1 GCA_023265045.1 Acidimicrobiia bacterium | reverse complement strand
CGAGCGCTTCGACGTGCGGGCGGCCGACGCCCTGGCTGCGATCTGCGGGGCCCGGGACAAGGCCGAGGCGGGCCGGGCGGCGGTGGTCGTCCACGCCGACGCCCAGGCGTTGGCCGACAACGCGGCGCTCCAGCGGCTCGCATGCGACGGCAGCGTGCGCTTCGCGGCGCACGACGCCCACGGCGCGGTGGTCGGCGTGGGCCGGTCCACCCGGGTGCCCCCGGCCTGGCTCGTTCAGCAGGTCCGCAACCGTGACGGCGGCTGCCGCTTCCCCGCCTGCGGCCGCACCCGCTGGACCCAGTGCCACCACATCCGATTTTGGGGCCAGGGTGGGCCCACGAACATCGACAACCTCGCCCTGTTGTGCTCCTACCACCACAAGACCGTGCACGAGGGCGGGTGGCGGATCGAGGGTAACCCCAACGGCGAGCTGCGCTTCATCCGCCCGAACGGCGCGGTGTTCAAGAACGCACCAGCGCTCGACCCCGAGCTACGCAAGCGAGTGTTCGGAGACCCCGAGGCGGCGTGAGCCGGCGCACCCAGGCGCCTACTCGCAGCTCCCTACCCCTTGGCCACTGCCTCCAGGACGTCCATGCGGGAGGCGGTGCGGGCGGGGAGGGCGGCGGCCAGGAGGCCGGCCACCACCGCGGCGCCAATCCAGCCCGCGAGCTGTTTGAACGGGAAGACCAGCTCGGTCACGCCCACCCCGCCCATCGCCGACACCAGCACCCAGCCGAACACGATCGACAGGGCGATCCCCATTAGGGCGCCCAGGGCGGCCACGATCACCGCCTCGGAGCGGATCATCGAACGCAGCTGCGACCGGGCCATGCCGATGGCGCGAAGCAGCCCCAGCTCTCGCGTGCGTTCGTGGATGGACAGGGCGAGGGTGTTGGCGATACCGAGCAGGGCGATGAGCACCGACAAGCCGAGCAGGGCGGTGATCGGCACCAGGAACCGCTTCACCTGCTTCTCCTGGGCGGCCAGCACCTGGGAACGGTCGAGGAGGCTCACGCCCGGCAGGTCGGCGAGGGCCTTCTCCAGCCGGGCCCGACCGGCCGCAGGCGGCGTGTCCGGGGTGAGCAGGACCTCGACCTGAAGCGACAGCTGCTGGGCGTAGTTCGCGTTGTAGGCGCCCAGGGAGATGATGTAGTCGGTCCGCACCGACGTGGACGAGAACGTCCCCTCCAGCTTGAGCTTCACGTTGCCGGTCTTGGCGAAGGTCATCGGCACCTGCGACCCGACCTTCCAACCGTGGCGCGCCGCCACCGTGTCGCGCACCAGTACGCCTTTGTCGGTGAGCCGGCGGGTCACTTCCGCCTCGGCCGCGCTGTCCGATGCGTGCATGGCCGTCACGGTCAGGGGGTCGACCGCCAAAAGGGTCATCGTCTTGCCGTCCAGGCCCCACTGCCCGCCGCGGACCTCGGACACCATCTGGACGCCGGGCGTGTCCCGCAGGCGGTCGGCGACCAGCGGCGGCACGCCGCCCGACGCTCCCGCCGTCCCCTTGGGCGCCACGACGAAGTCCGCCCGCAACGTCTTCTCGACGGTCTTCGCCGCCGATGCCCGCATGGACGCGGAGAGGATCGTCACCACGCCGATGAGCCCGATGCCGACCATGAGCGCGGCGGCCGTCGCGGCGGTGCGGCGAGGGTTGCGCATGGCGTTCTCACGCCCGATCGTCCCCGGCTCGCCGAGGACCCGGCGCAGCGGCCGCCCCAGGACGCGAGCGAAGGGCCGGGCCACGACCGGGCCCAAGAGCACCACGCCGACAAGCAGGGCCACCGAACCGATAAGCACCGCCAGCAGCGGGCGGGCGACGTTCCCGTGCAGCCCGAAGACGAGCTCGAGGATCCCGACCACGACGAGCGAGACGCCCCCGATCCGTCGCCGCCCGAGCGACCCGCCCTCCTCGCCCCCAACCGAGGCGATGCCGTCGACGGGCGAGGCGTTGGTGGCGCGCCGGGCGGGGACCACGGCGGCGGCTACCGTCACCAGCACGCCCGACGCCAAGCCGGCCAGCGCCGCGCCGGCAGTGAACACCACGGCCGTCGGGGGAACGTCGAAACCGATGGCGCGCATGAGGGCGAGCAGCGCCCGCGCCGCGCCGTAGCCGGCCACGATCCCGGCGAGCGACGACACCAGGCCCACGACCACCGCCTCCGCCAGCACCGAGGCGGTCACCTGCATGCGGCTGGCGCCCAGCGCCCGCAGCAAGCCCAGCTCACGCGTGCGCTGGGCGATGAGGATCGAGAACGTGTTGAAGATGATGAAGGCGCTCACCAGCAGCGCCACCATGGCGAACATGAACAGCCCGGTGGTGAGGAAGCCCAGCGCCTGGGTCCACGACCGTTCCGCTTCCTTCGCCGCCTGCTCGTCGGTGACGACCTCGTACTTGTCGGGCAGCGCGCCGGCGATGCGCGCCCGCAGCCCGTCAGGGGTGATCCCCGGCGCCGCCTGGACGGCGATCTCGTCGAACACACCGCTGCGCCCGAGCACCTGCTGACTGGTCTTGAGGTCGAATGTCGCCAGCGACGAACCGACGAGGTTGCTGACCTTGCGCAGGCCCTCGATCACGAACTCTTTGATGGCGCCCTGGAACAGGACCTTGATGCGGTCGCCGATCTTCAGGTCGTGGGCCTGCGCGGTGTCCTGGTCGATGACGACCTCGCCCGAGTTGGCCGGCGCCCGGCCGGCCACCAGCGTGTCGGCCGGCGCCCAGGCGTTGCCCAAGGTCGGCAGCCCGTTCGGGGAGATGGCCTGGCCCTGCGGGTCGACGATCTGTGCGTAGCCCCACACCGAACCCCATGCCGAACGCACGCCCGGCACCGCCTGCACGGTCGGAAGGAGGGACTCGGGCAAGGGCTCGCGCTCCGAGAGGCTGTTGCCCTGGGCGGAGAACTTGGTCGCCGTCCGCACGACAACGGCCACCCCGTCGGGCGACGCCGTCGCCGCGTGGTGGAAGGCGCTGTCGATGGTGTCGGCGAGCGCGAAGGTCCCGGTGACGAGACTGACGGCGAGGGCGATGGCGAGCGCGGTGTGGACCAACCGCATCTTGCGGGCCAGCGCGCCCCGTAGCAGCCGGCCCATGGTCGTTGGCCTTCGGGCGCTTAGTCGCCGAGCCGCTGCATGCGGTTGATGACTCGACGAACCGTCGGTTGATTCAAGTCGTCGACGGCGTGGCCGTCGGCCAGGAACACCACACGGTCGGCCGCGGCGGCGGCCTTGGGGTCGTGGGTGACCATGACGATCGTCTGGCCGAACTCGTCGACGGCGCGACGCATGAACGAGAGCAGCTCGCCGCCGGTGCGGGAGTCCAGGTTCCCCGTGGGCTCGTCCGCGAAGATGATCTCGGGACGGGTCAGCAGGGCGCGGGCTGCGGCGACACGCTGCTGCTGGCCGCCCGAGAGCTGGGACGGGCGGTGCCCGAGGCGGTCGCGCAGACCGACGACGTCGATGACCCGGTCGAACCACTCGGGGTCGGGTCGGCGCCCCGCGAGCGACAGCGGGAGGGTGATGTTCTCGGCCGCGGTCAGCGTCGGCAGGAGGTTGAACGCCTGGAAGATGAAACCGATCCGGTCGCGGCGCAGACGGGTCAGGCGACGGTCGTCGAGCGTGGCAAGCAGCGTGTCGCCGACGTAGACGTAGCCGGAGCTCAGCTTGTCGAGGCCGGCCAGGCAGTGCAAAAGCGTGGACTTACCCGAGCCCGACGGCCCCATGATGGCGGTGAAGTCGCCCCGGCGGAAGTCGAGCGTCACGCCATCCAGCGCCCGCACCGAGGTGTGCGTGCCATCGGCGCCGTAGACCTTGACGGCGTCGATCACGCTGGCGGCGGACGACGATGCGTCCTCGCCGTAGGTGTAGGCCGGGTCGTTGAGCAGGAGGGTCATCGTCAGACCAGCTTCGAGGAATATCCCGGGCAGAACAGGGAGACCGCCGTGCGCACGGCGAAGTCGGCGTTCGCCAGGGTGATCTTGATCAGCGGGATCTGGGAGACCGCCTGCATCACCATCTGCTTGACCTGGGCGAAGTTGTTGCCCTGGTCGAAGGCGCTGCACACCGCGTCGCCGAACTGGCGGCCGTAGGCCGCGTTCACGGGGAGGAGGGGGATCTGCGACTTCAGCGACTGCATGGCCGCGACGACCTGCGCGTCAGTCGGGCTCGTGCGAGGCGCCGTCGCCGGCTGGGCTGCCGTCGGCGGGGGCGTCGTGGGGGGCGCCGTCGTCGGCGGGGCGGTGACGACCGGAGCGGCGGTCGTCGGCGTGGTCGCCCTGGGGGCGGCCGTGGTGGCCGGCGCCACCGTCGTCGGCGCGGTCGTCTCGGGCGGGACCGTGCTCGTCTCGGCGGGGACAGCAGCCGTCGTCGCCGGTGCGGCGGGTGCGGCGTCGTCGGTAACGACCGCCTCGGCCGCCGGACGCACTGAGGCGGCATTCTGGGCGCTCACCGGACGCGGCATGACGCCCATGGCGATCCCTGCGCCGAGGATGAGATTAAGACCGATCGCACCCCCGACCAGGAGATGCACGCGTCGCGCGTTCTGGAACACCTTGCCACGCTCCCTTTTCCGTCGCTGGCCCCTTGCAGGCCTGCGTTGCTTGAAAGGGTGATCGGCGCGAGCGTCATCGACCTGAAGTCGGTTCTTTCCGATTGGAAGACTGGGAATTGGCTGGGAGGGGCCCGCCCCTCCCGTCAGAAGTCGGCGTTGTTGGGTGTCCGCGGGAACGGGATGACATCACGGACGTTGGCCATGCCCGTGGCGTAGACGATCGTGCGCTCCAAACCGAGCCCGAAACCGGCGTGGGGCACGGTCCCGTAGCGGCGCAGGTCCCGGTACCACCAGTAGGCCGCGGGGTCGAGGCCGAGCTCGGAAATCCGGCTGTCGAGGCGATCGAGGCGCTCCTCCCGCTGGCTGCCGCCCACGATCTCGCCGATGCCCGGCGCCAGCACGTCCATGGCCGCAACGGTGCGCTCGTCGTCGTTAAGCCGCATATAGAACGCTTTGATCACCTTCGGGTAGTTCATAATGACCACGGGCCGGCCGACCAGCTTCTCGGTGAGATAGCGCTCGTGCTCGGACTGCAGGTCCATCCCCCACCGCACGGGGAACTCGAAGTGTCCGTCGGGCGCCGCCTTCTCCAGCGCGGCGATGGCGTCGGTGTACTCCATCCGCTCGAAGCTGGCGTCGACGAAGGTCTCCAGCCGGACGACGGCCTCGGGTTCGATGCGCTCGACGAAGAACTTCATGTCGTCCTGGCGCTCGTCGAGCACGGCACGGAACAGGTACTTGAGAAGCGCCTCGGCCAGGTCGGCGTTGTCCGCGAGGTCGGCGAAGGCGACCTCGGGCTCGATCATCCAGAACTCGGCCAGGTGCCGGGACGTGTTCGAGTTCTCGGCCCGGAACGTGGGCCCGAACGTGTACACCTTGCTCAGGGCGAGGCAGTAGCTCTCCACGTTCAACTGGCCGGACACCGTGAGGTGCGTCTCGCGACCGAAGAAGTCGTTGGCGCGGTCGAGCGTCGAGACGCGGAACATTTCGCCCGCGCCTTCGGCGTCGTTCGCGGTGATGATCGGCGTGTGCACCCAGTAGAAGCCGTGCTCGTCGAAGAACCGATGGGCGGCCATCGACAGGCAGTGGCGCACCCGGGCCACCGCGCCGAAGGTATTCGTCCGGGGCCGGAGGTGGGCGACCTCCCGCAGGTACTCGAACGAGTGCTGCTTGGGCGTGATCGGGTACGTCTCGGGGTCGTCCACCCAACCGACCACCTCGATCGCTTGCGCCCGGATCTCGACGGGCTGGCCCTTGCCCTTCGACTCGACGAGCTCGCCGCCGACGACCACCGCGCACCCCGGCGTGAGGTGGAGGATTTCGTGCTCGTAGTTCGGCAGCGACTCCGCCTTGGCGACCACCTGGATCGAGTCGAAGCACGAGCCGTCGTTGACGGTGATGAACGACAGCCCGCCCCCCGTCTTCGAATCGCGCCGGGTCCGCACCCAGCCCTTGACCGTCACCGGCGAGCCAACGGCGACGTCGCCCCCGAGCGCCGCCGCGACCGTCGTTGTCACAAACCGAAGCGCCGCTCGCGGCGGGCGTAGTCGCGCAGGGCGCGCAGGAAGTCCACCCGGCGGAAGGCGGGCCAGAAGGGGTCGACGAAGACATACTCGGCGTACGCCGATTGCCAAAGGAGGAACCCCGACAGGCGGGCCTCGCCACTGGTGCGGATGACCAGGTCCGGGTCGGGCAGGTCGGCGGTGTAGAGGTGGGCGGCCACCGAGGCAGCGTCGATGCGGGCGCTCAGGTCCCCCGGCTCGACGCCCTCGGCGACGAGGTTCGCCACAAGGGATCGGCACGCATCGACGATCTCCTGGCGGCCGCCGTACCCGAGGGCGACCGTCAGCTGCCAGTCCCCGGTGGCGGCGCGCTCCTCGGCCTCCTTGGCCGAGTTCACCAGCGCCGTGGGGAGCAGGTCGAGGCTGCCGATGATCCGCAGCGAGAAGCCGAGCCGGGCGGCCGTCTCAGGCAGGCGCCCGAACAGGTCCATGAGGACCTGCAGGTACGGCTCGAGCTCCTCGGCGGGGCGCTCCATGTTCTCGACCGACAGGACCCACGCCGTCACCGCGGGGATCTTGAGCTCGTGGCACCAGCCCAGGAACTCCTCGAACTTCTCCATACCGGTGCGGTAGCTCGACGCGTAATCCGCCAGGCCCGCCGACCGGGCGAACCGCCGGTGCCCGTCCAGGATGATCCCGATGTGGTGCGGGCGGCGCCCCGCGGGCAGCCCGCCGACCAGTTGTCGCTCGTACAGGCGGTAGAGGGGGCGAGACCAGCGCATGGGCGGTCACCACGATAGGTCCACGGGCGCGCGGACGGGCTGCGGTTGGCGTGCTGTCAGGAGCCGGTCGTGACGCCCGCCCGCACGATCACCCCGGTCACCACCGCCGGGCCGCGTCAAGGGTGGGCGGTGACGGCACGGCTGTTGGCGCCTTGTCGGCCAGGATGCCGAGGAACCCGCCCTTCACCAGCCACGAGATCCCGAAGGCCCACACGCATACGGTCTCGACGCCGAGCAGGACGTGCCACGAGCTCGGCGGCTTGAGGATCGCCGCGGCGAGCCCGGCCGCCAGCGACCCGAAGATCACCTTGCCGCAGATCCGGTAAAGCCGATTCCGCTTCTTCTTCTCGGGCGTCATCGGCGCCGATGAACTGGTCTGCGTGAAGATGAAGTGGGCGAACACCCCGAGGAGAACGAACAGCGCCACCGCGAAGGTGCGGTGCAGGGCCGAGACCACCGCCGCGGCCCCGGCCGCGGCTTCGCCGACGCTCGCCGTGGGGAACACGGCGACCCCCACCGCCAAGACACACGCCAGCCGGCTCAGCTTGCGGTCGAGCTCGAAGGACCGCACGGGCCGGTAGTTGTACGACAGGAAGAACACGGCGAGGGCGCACAGGCTGCCCACGAAGACGTTGCCCATATGGGTGTAGTAGTAGGCGCTGATCGACCCCAGCAGCTCGCGGCCGCCCGACACGTAGTGGCCGAGCACCACGACGATGGGCAGGAACACGGCGATGAGCGCCACCGCCCGCTGGAGGTAGGTGTAGGCGGCCGCCAGTTGGCTTTCGCAGGCGAGGGCCAGACCCTCGGCGAGGTGGCGGTCGCGCTCCGCCTCGTTGTCGGTCTCCTTGGCCCGCTGGATGGCAGCGGCACTCGCGCCGACCAGGCGAAGTGACTCCCCACCGGGACCGCTCTTGATGACCAAGGTGTCAGCCGCCTCTCGTCGCCGGATGCTCCTCACCGTACAGAGACGTTGAGCGGCCGTCGTAATACGCGCCGGCATGAAAGAAAGAGACCCGGGGATACCGCTCCCCGGGTCTCAGGTTTTCCGCTCACTTGCGCACGCCAACACATGTAACGCACCGGCTCAGTCCTCAGGTGGTCGTGTTCTGCTGTTGAACTAGCGGGCCACGTGGAGGGCCTCAGTGGTGGTGTTCGACGCGCCGGTGTTCCAGCGCCAGGTGGGAATGGCCGACGCCGACGGGTTGCGCTATGCGGT
Source organism: Acidimicrobiia bacterium (assembly GCA_023265045.1). Lineage (GTDB taxonomy): Bacteria > Actinomycetota > Acidimicrobiia > Acidimicrobiales > AC-14 > JAHFUQ01. The sequence continues at coordinate 1,361 of JAHFUQ010000138.1, read as the reverse complement.
CCTCCCGGCCCGGCCAGGCGGCGCGGTAGGCGCAGAGGTCGCAATTGACGATCGGGGCCTCGCCGTCGACGGCGGCGCGGTAGCGCTCGAGGATCACGGGGACGAGGCGGTCGTCGGGGCCGAGGTAGCCGGCGTCCACCACCTTGACGCCGGTGCGGGCTGTGAACGCGTCAATGTCGCGACGGGCGCGCTGGACGAGGGCGCCCGAGCAGAGGAACCAGAACGCCACCGCCATCCGCTCGTAGCCGAGGCGAGCGAAGACGTCGAGGCCCTCAGGGACGAGCGGCCCGGTGACCCCCGAGAACGCCGTGTGCACGAACGGCGCCGAGGTCCACTCGGCGACCAGGCGCGCCGCCTTGTGGGCGTCGCCGTTGGCGTCGGGGTCCGACGTGCCCCGGGCCAGGACGAGGAGAGGCAACCCCCCACCGCCGGCGAGCAGCACGGCGTCACCCAGCGTCGCCACCAGGGCGTGCGCCACGCCGAGCGGGCTGCCCATGCGTATGTCCACGCCGGGGTGACGTTCACGGGCCTCGAGCGCCACGGCGGGGACGTCGCTCTTGCTGTGGCCGGCGCCCAGGAGCATCAGCGGCGCCACGACGACCGGCCGGCAGCCCTGGTCGACCAGCTCGTCGAGGGCGGCGCCGGCGGGCGGATCGGACATCTCGAGGAACCCGAGCCTCACCATGGCGTCGGGGGCCGAGGCCGCCACCAGGTCGGCGATGGCCTGCATCTCCTTCACGCTCTCCGGTGAGCGGGAGCCGTGGCCGACGAGGAGCAGCCCGTTCACAGCCGGGCTCGGATCGCGCCCTCGACGGCTGCGGCGGAGACGTCGGCGAGGGAAAGGCACGAGGCGTACGGCCCGGCCGCAGCCGCGATGCGCTCGGCCAAACCCAGCCGGGTCGCCCCGTCCTCGGCGTCGAGCACCACCAGGGGCACGTCGGCCGCCGCCATCTCGGCGGCCATCTCCAGGGCACGGTCGAACGCGTACGAACCAGCGGTGGCGCGGCCGTCGCTGAGGAGGACGACCAGCGGGTCGTCGCCCGCGGCCGCAGCGCGCCGGGCCACCTCCAGCGCCGCGCCCAAACCTTCGGCGAGGGGCGTGGCGCCGCCGGTGGGCAGTCCACCCAACCGGGCCCGAGCCACTTCGACGCTGGCCGTCGGCGCCAGCACCAGCTCGGCGGCGCCACCCCGGAACGTCACCAGGGCGACCTTGTGGCGGCTGCGGTAGGCGTCCGCCAGGAGGGCCAGCACGGCGCCGGCGGCGGCGTCGACCCGCTCGCGGCTGCCCATCGAGCCGCTCGTGTCGACGGCGAGGATGACGCAGCGGGTCGGGGCGCGACGGCGCACGGGCTCGCGGAGAT
>JAHFUQ010000137.1 GCA_023265045.1 Acidimicrobiia bacterium | reverse complement strand
CCGGAATCAAGATCACCGATGATCAACTCGCCGCCGTACCTCTCAAGCCGCACAAGTGGCACGGCGAATGGAACTACACCATCGCACCGACCCGCTCACACAATTAAGCGGTGCTCCCTTAGGGCTCATCAGGCGTGCCCGCAACGGCCCGGAGATCAGATGCCGCTGCGGACGAGGTCGTGGATGCGCACGAGGCCGAGGCAGCGGCCGTCGTCGCCGACCACGGGGAGCACGCTGATCTGGCTCGGGCGGTTCTCCATCGCCTGGAGGGCGGCGTAGGCGAGCGATCCGCCCTCGACGGTGGTCGGCTGGCGGGTCATGAAGTCGCCGGCCCGGAGGTCGTTGAGCTGCGACGGGTCGGTGCGCTGGATGGCCCTGCGGACGTCGCCGTCGGTGATGAGGCCGAGGATGCCGCCGTCGCGGTCCTCGACGGTGGCGGCGCCGAGCCCGCCCTCGCTGATGCACGAGACGACGTCGAGCCAGCGGGTGTCGAGGGCGAGGGTGGGCCGCCCGGCGGGCATGACGTCCTGCACCTTGAGCGTGAGCCGCTTGCCGAGCCGGCCTGACGGGTGGTTGAGGGCGAAGGCCTCGGGCGTGACGTTCTTGGCCTTCATCACGGTCATGGCCAGGGCGTCGCCCAAGGCGAGCGCCACCGACGTGCTCGAGGTGGGCGCCAGGTTGAGGGGGCACGCCTCCCGTGCCGCGGACGCGTCGATGACCGCCGTCGAGCGCCGGGCGAGGGTCGAGGCGACGTTGCCGACGAGCGAGATGAGGGGGACCTTGCGGTGCTCCAGGTAGGGCAGCAGGACGAGGATCTCGTCGGTCTCGCCGCTGTTGCTGACGAGGATGGCGACGTCGTCGGCGCCGACGATGCCCAGGGCGCCGTGCAAGGCGTCGCCCGGGTGGAGGAAGAGCGCGGGCGTGCCGGTGCTGGTCAGGGTGGCGGCGACCTTGCGGGCGATTACCCCCGACGTGCCCGCGCCCGACACGAGCACCTTCCCGGGGCACTCGAACAGCAACTCGACGGCGGTGCGGAACTCGTCGAGGTCCAGGCGCGCCGCGGCCTCGACGATCGCCTCAGCTTGGAGCCGGAGCAGGTCCGGCGCCTCGATCAGGAAGTCTTCCATCCCATCGCTTTCTGCCGGTCGACGGCCTCCTCGTAGACGGCCATCGTACGGTCCGCCATGCGGTCGACGCCGAATACCTCTCTGGCCCGCCGCGCGCCGCCCTCGCCCAACCGGCGCCGTAGCCCCTCGTCCTGCGCCAGGGCGACGAGCGCTCCGGCGAGCCGCGCCGGCGAGCGCGGCGGCACGATGATGCCGCTCACCCCGTCGGCGACGACCTCGGGAATGGGCCCGACGTCGGTCCCGACGACGGGCCGGCCCGCCGCCGACGCTTCCAGCGCGGCCATCCCGAACCCCTCGCCGAAGTCGGGCGTGGTCGGGAATGCGAACACATCACAGGCATTGAGGAACACCCGGATGTCCGCCACGAAGCCCAGGAACCGGTACGAACCAGGGTCGAGGGCGGCGGCCGCCCGCGCCTCCAGCTCGGCCCGCAGGGGACCATCGCCCGCGATCTGCAACCGGAGCCGGGCCCCGCGCCGCCCGGCCTCGGCCACCGCATCGATCAGGTCGGCGTGGCCCTTCTCGGGGACGAGCCGGGAGGCGACGCCGACCACGACCTCCTCCGCCCGAGCGGCGTCCACGGCGGGCAGCCGCCACCCGTCGGCCTCGATGCCGTAGTGGACGACCCGGACCCTCGCCGGGTCGGCCAGCCCATGGTCGACGACGAACCGGCCCAGGTGCTCGGAGATGGCGATCGTGCGGCGCGGCCACCGGCCCACCAGCCGGCTGGCGGTCCGGTACGGCTCGCGCGTGAACGGAGGGTGGGCGGCGTGGAACGTGGTCACCGCGGCCGTGCCGCGCCGCAGCCGGGCGGCCATCTGGCCGTGCGTGTGGGCGTGGATCAGGTGGGTGTGCACCAGGTCCGGCCGCAGCCGGCCGATGGTCGCCACCAGCCGGGCCACCGCCGCGGGGTTCACGTCGGGGCCGGCGGGAAGCACGGTCGCGGGGACACCGACGGCGGCCAGGTCGGCGAGGAAGCGGTCCACGTCACCGGCGGCGAGCACGCACATGTGGACGTCGACACCCCGCCGGGCCAGGGCCGGGAGGAGGGTCGCCAGGTGCCGTTCGGACCCGCCGATGCCCGACACCTTCTGCACGTGCAGGACTCTCAACCCCGCACATCGTAGGCTGCACGGGTGCCGTTGCTGCTGATTGCCGGCCCGTGCGCGATCGAGTCCCCGGAGGTCTGCCGCCAGGTGGCCGACGTCCTCGTCGGGCTCCAGGCCGCCCACCCCGACCTCAGCGTCGTGTTCAAGTCGTCGTTCGACAAGGCCAACCGCACGGCGATCGACTCCTACCGGGGCGGCGGCCTGGAGTGGGGCTTGGATGTGCTGGCGGGTGTGAAAGGCGCCACCGGCCTGCCCGTGATCACCGACGTCCACGAGCCAGCCCAGGCGGCGGTCGTCGCCGAGGTGGCCGACTACCTGCAGGTGCCGGCGTTCCTGTGCCGCCAGACCGACCTCTTGCTGGCGGCGGCGGCAACGGGCAAGCCGGTGCTCGTCAAGAAGGGCCAGTTCCTCGACCCGGCCAACACCCGGTACATCACCGCCAAGCTCCGGTCGGGCGGCTGCACCGACATCCTGCTCGGCGAGCGCGGCGCCACGTTCGGCTACGGCGACCTGGTGGTGGACTTCCGGTCGCTGGTCGTCATGCGCGAGCCGGGCGTCCGGGTCGTCTACGACGCCACCCATTCGGTGCAGAAGCCGGGCGCGATGAACGGCAGGTCAGGCGGCGCGCGCGACTTCGTCGTGCCCCTGGCCCGCGCCGCCGTGGCGGTGGGGGTCGACGGGCTCTTCTTCGAGACCCATCCCGATCCCGACCAAGCCCTCTCCGACGGGCCCAACTCGTTGCGCCTGGCCGATCTGCCCGGCGTCATCGAGCAGCTCCTCGCCATCCGCGCCGCGGCAGCAACCGAGCCGGCCCCGGCGCCGGCGCCGGGGCCGTGAGGACGTTCTCGCTCGCGACCCTCGGCGGCGGCGTCAGCCGCCCCCCTTTGATCCGCCGCCCCTGGGTCCAGCACGGCGTCACCGCCGTCGTCGCCCTGGGTGTGGCGAAGGAGATCGGGCTGCTGAAGAAGCTGCCGCCCGAGATCGGCGTCGCCGTCATTCCCCTGACGGTGGTCATCTACCTCTTCATCCGCGAGCCGAAGTGGCCGCTCATCGCCCTGGTGGGCGCCACGTGCTTCGGCCTCTACCGCTACGGGTTCCGGTTCGGACCGCTCAACGTGCGCGCCACCGACCTCCCGTACATCTTCCTCGTGCCGTGGGCGCTGCTGTTGCGCCGCCGCCACGGCAGCCCGTCGCGCAACCTCATCGGCCAGCAGTACCTCGCGCTGTTCCTGGGCGCCGTCGGCTTCACGCTGTTCGTCGCCCTCGTGCGCACTCCCGACGACGCCGCTCGCCTCGTCGTGGCCTACTTCCGGCTCTTCACCACCGTCAGCCTGGTGTGGATCGTGCCCCAGGTCGTGACCAAGCACGAGGACGTGCTGTTCGTGCTCCGGGCCCTGGCGTTGATGATCACCGCCGAGCTGGCGTTCTCGCTGGCGCGCAACCCGGCGGGCGCCGCGGCCGACCGGCTCCGGGGGATGAACGGCCCCAACGCCGAGGGCCTGCTCGCCGTGGTCCTCATCGTGATCGCGCTGTACGCGCCCGTGCCCAAGACCCGCTCGGCCAAGGTCGCCATGCTCGCCGTCGGCGTGCCCGCCCTCTTCTTCTCGCGGTCGATCGGCGCCCTCACCGCCATGGGGGTGGTGTTCGGGGTGTTCGGGTTGAAGCGGTGGCGGCACGCCCACGCGGCCCGCACGAGCGGCCTCCTGCGCCCGGCCCGGTTGATCGTGCTCGGCTTCGGCCTCATCACGCTGGTGAGCATCGTGCGCCCCCTCGACCTGCCCACGTCGAGCTACTTCAAGCGCAGCAGCGCCGGGAGCCGGGTCATCGTCGGCGCCGCGGGCGTCAAGATCTTCTTCACCGAGCCCATGTTCGGCGTTGGCTGGCAACGCAGCTCGCGGCCCGACATCATCGCCACCCGCTCCCTGGTGGAGGCGCTCCAGCACGATTTCCCCGGCTACCCCGCGAGTTTCTTCCCCGTCGTGGGGACGACGTCGATCACCGTGCACAACGCCTACGTCCAGGTGCTGGCCGAGACCGGGCTGATCGGCACGGCCGTGTTCATCGGCGCCTTGGTGGCGGTCTCCCGGCGGGGTCGCAAGCTCCTCGCCGAGCTGAGCGGGACCGAGCAAGTGGCGGCCCGCGCCGTCGCCATCTCGATCGTCGCCTGCCTCGTCTGGTTGAACGACAACCCCATCTTCGGCGCCCAACCGGAGACGATCACTCTCTCGCTCATGCTCGGGCTGCTGGCGTCGATGGCCGCCTTGCACCGGAGGCGGGTGGCTGAGGGGGACGGGACCGAGGTCGAGGCGGAGGCCGGGGCGGCGGAGGCGGCGACGGCGAGCGCCTCGGTGGTGGCCTGATTCGCCCCATGCGGATCCTGATCGCCACGGGCATCTTCCCGCCCGATGTCGGCGGGCCGGCGACCCACACGTCCCAACTGGCCGAGGAGCTCCGCGACCGAGGCCACGACGTGGCGGTGCTGACCCTCACCGACGAGCGCCGGTCGGTGGTCGAGCCCGGCCTCGTGCGCTATCCCCGGCGCTGGCCGTGGCCGGTGCGCACCGCCGCGGTGGCGGGCTGGTTGTTGCGCCACCGCGGCGCCTACGACGTCGTTTACACCAACGGCCTCGACCTGCCGGCGGTGGCCTTCAGCAGGTGCGTCGTCCTCAAGGTCGTCGGCGACCATGCGTGGGAGCGCGGGCGGCGCTTGGGGCTCACCACCGCCTCGTTCGACGACTTCCAGTCCGAGCACCCCGCCTCGGTTCGCCTGCGTGCGATGCGGGCCGTGCGGACGTGGACGGCCCGGCACGCCACCGCTGTCGTCACGCCCAGCGAGCACCTCCGGGTGACGGTCGAGGGATGGACGGGCGGCCGGCGACCGGTGTCAGTCGTGCCCAACGGCGCCCGCCGAGCGGCCCCGACGGTGGCCCCCGCCGATGGTCTCCGTCTCGTCTACGTGGGCCGGCTGGTGGAGAACAAGCGCATCGACGTGCTGCTCGACGCCGTCGCCGCCACCGAAGGGGTCACCCTCACCGTCGTCGGGGACGGGCCCGAGCGCAACGCGCTCCAGGCGCGGGCCTGCGAGCGCGTCACCTTCACGGGCCCGCTCGCCCACGACGCCGCCATGCGTGAGCTGGCCACCAGCCACGCCCTGGTAAACGCCAGCCCGCACGAGGGCCTGCCCCATGTCGTCATCGAGGCCCTGGTGCACGGCGTGCCGGTGCTGTGCGCGCCGGGCGGCGGCACCGCCGAGGTGGTGCAGGACGGCGTCAACGGCCTCCTGGTGGACGACTTCGCGGCGGCGATCGCCCGGGTGCGCGACGACCCGACGCTGCTCCCGCGGCTCGCCGCCGGGGCGAGCGAGGCGGGCGAGCGCTGGGCCTTCACGTCCGTCGCCGACCGGATCGAACGGTTGCTGGAGGACGCGGTCCGGGGCCGGCCAAGGGCCGTCTACGTAGGCCGCGCCGTCCCCTTCCCGCCCAGCGCCGAGCTGCGGCGCAAGTACGCCCTCCACGCCCGCCTCCTGCGCCAGACCCAGGTCACCACCGGCGGCCGGGGCGTCGAGCGCATCGAGGGCGTGCGGGTGGTCTCCCTTCCCCAGCTGGAGCGGGGCGTGGTCGGGGGTGTGGCGTTCTACGCGGCGGCGCCGTTCGTGGCCCTCGGGCTGAGCGCCGGCCGCCGCCGCACCGCGCTCGTCACCCAGAGCCCGTACGAGGCGTTCGGGATCGTCCTGCTCAGCCGCCTGCTCCCGCGCCGGGTCCGGCCCCGCGTGCAGATCGAGCTGCACGGCGACTGGCGTTCCGCGCCCCGCTTGTACGGCAGCCGGGCGCGCGCCCTGCTCGGCCCCGCGTGCGACCGGCTGGCGGCGTGGACGCTCCGGCGCGCCGACCGGGTGCGGGCCGTCAGCCAGTCGCTCGCCGACATGGCCCGTGACGCGGGCTACGCCGGCCCCATCGACCAGCACTTCACGTTCAGCGATTTCAGCGCCTTTCTCGACGCCCGCCCTCTGCAGCCGTTCCCACGCGCGCCGGTGGCGTTGTTCGTGGGCGTGCTGGAGCGGTACAAGGCGGTCGACCTCCTGCTCACGGCGTGGGAGGACGTGGCCGAGGAGCTGCCCGAGGCCAGGCTGGTGATCGTGGGCGCCGGGACCCTCGGACCTGAGCTGCGCCGGCGCGCCGCGCCCAGCGTCGAGTTCCGGGCGCCCGTGCCCCAGCCCGAACTGGCGGCCTTGTACGACGCGTGCACGTGCCTGGTGCTGCCGTCGCGGTCGGAGGGGCTGCCGAGGGTCGTGATGGAGGCGATGGCCCGGGGCCGGCCGGTGGTGGCGTCCGACGTGGGAGGGATGCGCGAGCTGGTCGTCGAGGGCGTCACGGGACGGGTCGTGCCGGCCGAGGACGTGGGTGCGCTGGCCAAGGCCCTGCGCGACGTCCTGGTCGACCCCGACGGCGCCGAGCGCATGGGACAGGCGGCGCGGGCCGCGGCCGAGGCACGCGATCCAGTCGCCGAGTACGAGCAGGGCATCCGGCGCCTGGCGGCGTGGATCGCGGGCGAGTGACCGCCGTCATCTTCGTCACCCAGGTGATCGACGAGGACGACCCCGTGCTGGGTTTCACCACCGCTCTCGTCCGGGCCCTCGCCCGCCGCACCGAAGTGGCGGTGATCGCCAACGAGGTCCACGGCGCCGCGCCGGCCGGCCTCGGCGCCGAGGTGATCTCGCTGGGCAAGGAGGCCGGCGCGCCGCGCTGGCGGATGGCGTCCCGGTACGAAGCGGCGGTGGCCTCGTTGTGCCGGCGCATGCGGCCCGCCGTCCTGTTCGCCCACATGTGCCCGCCGTTCCTCACGCGGGCCGCGCCCGTGACGAAACTGACACGGACGCCGGCGATCCTCTGGTACGCCCACTTGTCCGATACGCCCGGGCTGCGGGTGGCGGAGCGCCTGGCCGACGCGGTGGCGACCTCGCTGCCCACGTCCTACCCGCGGGCGTCGCCCAAGGTCCGGCCCATCGGCCAGGCCATCGACACCGACCGGTTCACGGTGCGCTCGCCGGTGCGCTCGCCGGTGCGCTCGCCGGTGCGCGCCGACGGTCGGCTCGAACTGCTCGCCCTCGGCCGCGACTCGGTCCAGAAGGACTACCCGGTGATGCTGCGCGCCCTGGCCCTGGCGCGGGCCCAGGGCGTCGACGCCGGCCTCCGCATCGAGGGGCCCGGCGTCCGCGTCGGCCTGGGCGCGCTTGTCGCCGATCTCGGGCTGACCGAGGCCGTCACCCTGGGCGACGGGGTGCCGCCCGCTGAGGTCCCCGATCTGCTCGCGGGCGCGACCGCCCTGGTCAACACCACCAAGGCGGGCGCCACCGACAAGGCCGTGTTCGAAGCGATGGCGTGCGGGCGCCCGGCGCTGGCGTCCAGCCCGACCTTCCGGGACCTGCTCGACGGCCTCCCCCTCGAGCTGCGGTTCCCCGGCGGCGACTGCGCAGCCCTGGCTGCCGCCATCGCCGGGCTGGCGGCCGCCGACGAGGCGACCCTCCGCAAGACCGCCGAGCTCGCCCGCGAGCGGGTGGTCGCCAACCACTCGGTCGACCATTGGGCCGCCGAGGTGGTCAGCCTGGCGACGTCGCTCGCTCGCAGAGGAAGTGCCAGTACGGCAGCCCTTCGCTGACGGTCACCGCCGCGAACGTGTCGCGCAGGCCGAGGATCTCGTCGCGGGGGAAGCGCTGCTCGATCGACGTGAAGAAGCGGTCGTAGGCGTCCTGGCGCAGGCGGGCGAACGACTTGCCCGCATAGGTTTCGGCGAGGGGCACGTGGCGCGCCAGCCGGGTCCGTCCGAGCTGCCCCGCCGGTACGTAGAGGGTGGCGGCGAGGGCCGAGGTCACGGCCGACCGCACCCGAGGCGAGCGGACGCGCGCCAGCCGTTCCCGCACGGCGGTCACCGCCCGCAGCGCCCCGCGGAAGTAGGCCGGCCGGTTGTCGAGGGCGTAGTACAGGTAGACGAGGTGCCGGCGGGCGAGGCGGGCCAGCGACCGCACCGCGTCGAGGGCGTTCACGGGCAGGTGGTGGAGCACGCCGAGGCACACGACGAGGTCGAAGGCGTCGTCGCGGAACGGCAGGTCCAGCACGTCGGCCATGACGAACACGGCGTTGTCCGCCGCGGCCAGGTTGCGCCGGGCCACGAAGATGGCCTCCGAGAAGTCGACCAGGACGATTTCCTTGCACCGCCCGGCCAGGAAGTGGCTCCACCGGCCGATCCCGCACCCGAGGTCGCCCACCCGGGCGCCGCCGAGCGCCTCCAGCGCCACCAGGTCGAAGTAGGCCGCGAACTCGGCCTCGTGCTCCGGCAGGATGTCCGGGTGGCTCGTCCACTCGTCGCCGAAGCCGGCCTGCACGTCGGCGGCGAAGGCGCCTGACGAACCCCCCTCGGCGACGTCGCCGCCCAGCCGTTCACGCACGGTCGGCGGCAGCCGGTCGGGCGCCAGGGCGATGATCACATCGTCGACCACGGGAAGGCGCCGCCCGTCCACCGTCACCGCGCCGTCGTCGACCGTGACCTGGGCCGCGCCGAACAGGTCCCGCAGGAGCTCCTCGTGGCCTGCATACCGAGATCCGGGCATCCGGGGGCGGCAGCCTAGGCTTGGCCGGATGGTCAGCGATCTCCGACGTCAGGTGGAGCGAGCCCGGAGGCTCCTCCAGGGGAAGGCCGCGCCCCCCGAGGCGCCGCCGCTGGCGCGCGACGGTTTTCAGGACAACCGCACCTACGCGCGCCACATCGAGTCTTTGGACGAAGGCGCTCTCGACGAGCTCAACGCCCTCCTGCCGTGGCGCTGCTTCACCGTCGACAGCCGAGGCCGGCGCATCGGCGACCGGACCAAGCCGTGGAAGAACGAGCAGCCGCGGCCCATCCCTGATCCTCGCATCGTGCGCGCCCACGAGCGCTTCGACCTCTCCGACAAGCGGGTCCTCGAGGTGGGCTGCTTCGAAGGTGTGCACACGATCGGCCTGTCCCAGCTGGCCCGGGAGGTCACCGCCGTCGACGCCCGCATCGTGAACGTGGTCAAGACCATCGTTCGCTGCAACCTCTACGGGAGCAAGCCGACGGTGTTCGTCTGCGATCTCGAAGAGTGGAAGCCGGAGGACTTCGACGTGGACGTGGTCTTCCATGTCGGCGTGCTCTACCACCTGCGCGACCCGGTGCGCCACGTCCACGAACTGAG
>JAHFUQ010000283.1:1283-2527 GCA_023265045.1 Acidimicrobiia bacterium | reverse complement strand
TTGCCCTCGACCCGTACATAGCGGGGATCGGCGAAGGCGGGCATGAGGTGTGCGATGTGTCGGCGGTCGTCGTCGTCGCTGTAGCGCTGGTCGACGAGCACATCGCGGTTCGCGCCGTCCCACGCCCGGGTCCATGGCTCGTTCGCCCAGCAAAGGCAGAACGGGAAATCCGGCCGCCCCGACGACAGCACCTCGTCGAACGGCCGCTCGAGCAGCCGCCGGCCGGAGAACCAGTAGTGGTAGTAGCAGAACGCGTCGATGCCCCACTGCCGGGCCAGGTCGGCCTGCGCCTCGCGGACCTGCGGATCGAGCAGGTTGTAGAAGCCCAGGGCGCCCGGGAGGTCGGGTTGGGGATGGCCGGGGAACAACGGCTTCGCCTTGGTCACGTTGGTCCATTCCGTGAACCCCTCGCCCCACCAGTCGTCGTTCTCGCGGATGGCGTGGAACTGCGGCAGGTAGAACGCGATCGAGCGCAGGGCGGGGTCGGGGGCGCGCGCGCCGGTCATGGCCGCTCCGCCACGCCTTGGTCCCCGGGCTCGGTCGCGACGGACGCCTTGGTGATTGCCCGCGCCAAGCCCGCCCTTCCCTGGGGGCCGAGGAACGCCATGCCGACGCCGGCGCCGACCACCGCCGTCAGCCCTGATCCGATCACCAGGTGAAGCCAGGGCCCCGACGCGAGGGCGCCCATGCGGGACGCCGCGGCCGCAACCGCCACGCCGATCGTCGCCGGGACGAGCCCGTTCCGGACGAGGAGGTCGACCAACGACTGACGGAGACGAGGGCGCGCGATCACGGGAAAGATGGCCAAGTCGAGGACGACGACGGTGGTCAGCGTGGCGACGGCGGCGCCGATAGCGCCCCAGGCCGCGACGAGCACTACGGTGAGCGCGAGGTTGAGCGGGAGCTCGAGGGCCACGGCGCGAGCGAGCGCGCCGTGGTGGCCCGTAGCCATGAGTAGCCAGACGCCGCCGTGGACGACCAGGTTGGCCAGCCCGACGCCGCAGAAGAGCAGCATCGTCCGTTCCGCCAAGGCGCTCGAGTGCCCGAGGAGAAGCTCGACGATGTCGCCCCGGAGGGCGGCGGTCAGTCCCAGCGCGGTTCCGCCGACGAACACGAAGACCCGCGACAGGAAGGCCGTCGCCGATTTCTGGCCGACCACGTCGTCGCTGCCGAACAAGGCGGGGAGGACGGCGTTGTAGCCGGTGAGGAGGACGGCCATGAGGTAGATCGGTACGAGCGTCCCG
>JAHFUQ010000283.1:0-1273 GCA_023265045.1 Acidimicrobiia bacterium | reverse complement strand
GCGGCGGCGCCGACGGCCGAGCCGATGACGACGACGTCGGAGAGCGTGAACATGTGGCTGCTCATGTTGACGACCAGGACCGGCAGGGCGAAGTTCGAGACCTGGCGGAGTTCGGCGCGGTTTGGCGTGCGGGGCCGGGGCGAGAACCAGGGCGCGCAGCGTCGTGTGGAAGCCAGCATGACCCCCCGCTCCGCGCACACCCCGGCCAGTTGGGCCAGTCCGAACGCCGCCAGCCCGAACCGCCCTACGGCCAGGACGACGATGGTCAGTCGCGCGGCCACGCCCACCGCCGCGGCGACGGCCCGTTCGAAGAACCGCTGGTGCCCGAGGAGCACGCCGGGCAGGGCCGAGCTCCCCAAGCTGACCGATGTGGCCAACCCGAGGAGCAGGACGGTCGCGGCTGTGTGGGGAACGGGTTCGAGGCCCGACGCCTTGACGACGAGCGCCGCGCCCACCGCGATAACCGCCGGGGCGACGCTCGCCGCGGCGAGGGCGCCGTGGGCATGCTGCACCAACAAGCGGTTCTGCTTCCGTTCCACCGGCGCCCGGCTCGCCAGGGCCTTCGCCGCCGCCCGCATCACGGAGATGCCGAAGGTGTAGTCGCAGATCGTGACCAGGGCGGCGAGCGTCGTTGCGAAGGAGAGAACCCCGAAGCCGGTGGGCCCGACCTTGCGCAGCGCCCACCCGGCGGTGAACAGCGTCGCCAGACCGGTCAGGAACAGGCTGGCGTAGCTCCAGAACGCGTTCCGGCCGAATCCGGCCAGAAGGGGAAGCGCGTCGGCGCCATCGTGTTCCACGCCGCCGGTCGCGCCGCCGGTGTCGGCCGCGAAGCTTGGGAGCGTCATCGGTCACCCCGCCGAGGGCCCGGCCTTCCGACGAGAAGAAAGCCTGTGTAGGCGAAGTCGCGCAGGAGCATCGGGAAGAGGCGGGACACCTTCGAGCGGCTGTGGCCGATCCAGTTGATGCCTTCGATCTGCTCGATGTCGAGGCCGGCCCTCTGGAACAGCTCGGCGGCCGATGTCCGGGTGAAGAACCGGAGGTGCGTCCGGTCGAGGACGCCGGAGTCGACGTACGTCCACCGCCCCCGTGCCACCAGGTCGACGACGGTGCGGAGATAGCGGACATTCGGAATCGACGCAATGACCACGCCCTCCTCGGCCAGGAGCGGGTGGGCGGCGCGCAGGGCGCTCCACGGGTCGGCCATGTGTTCGAGGACGTCGTTGAAGACGATGCAGTCGAACCGACGCGCCAGCCCGGTCACGGCCGATGGGAA
>JAHFUQ010000282.1 GCA_023265045.1 Acidimicrobiia bacterium | reverse complement strand
CAGCCATCCGACCAGCCCGTCGGCGCGCGGCGGCGGACCACCTGGGAACAGCTTGTAGGGCAGGCCCGGTGCTTCCAGGTCGAAGTCGAGGGCGACGACCTTCTTGCCGATCTTGGCCGCCAACATGGCCATGTTGGCCATGAGCAGCGAGCGGCCCGTGCCGCCCTTGTAGGAGTAGAAGGTGATCGTCCGCACGTCAGGCGGCGACGTTCAGCGTGCGCTCCCAGCGATCATGAGCGGCGGCGGCCGTCGCGTCGGTTCGCAGGGGCCGGGGCACCACCCGAGGCGGCGCCGCGAGCGTCTCCAGGAGCGAGAGCAACCGGTCGTTCATAGGCGCATCGGCTCGCACCGAGGGAAGCCGGAGCAGACTCGTCAACAGGCGGGAGGCCCGCCCCGTCTCACCGTCCTGCAGCCAACGATGGGCGACCTTCAGGAGGCGCTCGACGTCGTCGAGGGTCAGGGCGTCGCGATCGACCGTCACCCGTTCCGCGAGCCTGATCGCCCGCCGCTGGCGGAACTCGTCCAAGGCCTGCCAGCTGGCGAAGGACTGGTCGATGCGATCGAAGCCGTGGTCGGCGACGGCCCGCTCGACCAGGCTCTCGGAGACGATCTCGGGCGCGCCCGCGCCGAGTGGCTGGTAGAGCCAGACCTGGCCGCGCTCGTCCCGGGCGAGGAACGTCTCGCCCGACGGCGCCATGGCCAACAAGGTGATCTGTCGGTGGTCGCTCATGGGATCGCTTCGATCGAGGCGCCGTGGTTGTCGCGCCAACTGAGGAGGACACGGTAGGCCGTGAGGGCGTTCTCATCGAGCACCGATAGCACCTCCCTGGCACGGTCGCGCGCCAGGAGGTCGTCGAGCTCGTCCCGGAACTCAGCCCGGACCCGGATCGCCGACACGCTCCCCACCGGCCAGTTCCCGGCCCGGGCCACCTCCAGGTAGTGATCGCACCGGCAGATCACCGCCGGCCAGCGGTCCTCGCCAGCACCCAGAGCCTCGGCCGAGCGCTCGAGGATTCCCAGCGCTCCCCTATCCGCCCATGACGTTGCCTCGGCCATGGCCAAGTCCTCCTCGACCACCCCGGCGGGGCTCGCGTACCACTGGGCCGAGTTACCGGGGAAGACTCCGAGCGCATCAGGGCGCGTCTGTTCCGGGTCGTCAACCACCAGGCAGAACGGGCCGAATTGCCCTTCGGTTCCCATGCCTCCGGCGTTCACCGCGCCGTAGACCAGCCGGCGACCGTGCTCCCACAGATCCTCGAATCCCTGCCGGCGCGGCCACCAGGTCTCCTGGTCCGACGCCAACCCAGCCTCGCCTACGGCCGGGTCGCCGCCAGCCAAGTGGGTCGCAATGGCACGGGCGTCCAGCAGGACGCCGCATTCCTCAAACACGACGACCTTGTCGGCGGACACGTTCGAGCTGAAGACCGAGGCGCCGACAACGTCGTGGAACCGTTGCAGCGCTCCCGTCGGATCCGCCGCAATTGCCGCGCCGGCCGCCGCCTGTCGAGCCGCCGAGTTCCCGGCGGCCGTCGCGGTCAGGTCTTCGGGCACCCGCGGGAGCGTACGCGCCTCAACCCCCTGTCGGGTGCTTTGCGGCGACTTGACCACACTGGATGTGGTTTCGCCGCCGCAAAGCGGCTAAGCGCCGGCTTTGATCGGCTTGGTGGACGACTCGCCGTTGGACTGGCCGACGACACACACCAGGCGGCGGGCGCCGTCCTTCCAGGCCGAGTCACGCGGCGTGATGTACTTGTCGTTGAGGCTGAGCTGCTCGAACGGCACGCCCGCGTAGGCCCGGAACTGGGCCAGGCAGAGCGGGTTGGCGTAGCGGACCAGCTCGTCCATTCCCGGGAACGGCTCGTTGGGGCCGGCCGGGTGGTCGAGCACGGCGTACACCTCGAGGTCGTGCCGCGCCGTGCATGGCACCGTGTCGACGTTGTTGAACCGCCCCGTCGGCGTCTTGAAGCAGTCGCCCGCCTTCAGGTCGGAGTACTTCACCCCGCCCTTGTCACCGCCGGTCAGGACCAGGAGGAGCACGATGGCGACGATGGCGGCCACCGCCACCCCGACGACGATGGCGACCACCTTGAGGGCCCCGCTGCGCTCCTTCGGCGTCGACGGAGGCGGAGGGGACGGCGCGGGGCGGAAGGTGGGGGGTGGCGGGGCGGTGGGCGGGGCGTAGGTCGAACCGGCGCCCATCACCGGCGTCACCGGTGCCGACATCGTCTCCCACCTCGGGGGCGCCGACGCGACGGGAGCGACGGGGACGGCCTCCTTCTCCAGTTGGACGGTCGGCTCGTCCGGCTCGTCGTCGTAGTCGGGCTCGACCAGGGGCGCGACCGGCGTCCTCAACACCGGACGCCGGGGCGGAGCGGCGCTGCGGGCGGCCTTCGCCGCGGGGCCGACCGACTTGGCGGGTCGCACCGCCTTCGCCGGCCGCACCGCCTTGGCGGGCCGCTTGCCAACCGGGCGGGTCGCCGCCCGAGCGGGAACCGGCTCGGGCTCGGGCTCCGGCTCCGGCCGCACCGG
>JAHFUQ010000136.1 GCA_023265045.1 Acidimicrobiia bacterium | reverse complement strand
GGGCCTCCGAGCGTGCCTGAGGGCGCTGTCGGCGGGTGATCGGACGGCGGGGTGGCTGCGTGAGACCGATGTGGCCGTCGCCATAGCGTGCGATGGGCGCGATCGGTGCAGACGAGCCGCGCTGAAGCAGGGCTGGCGGCGCGCCGAGGGCCCGAGGTGGCGGCGGTTCGCTACAAGGCTCGGGCGAGCCGGAAGAACACGTCGAGCCAAGGGTTCTAGGCAAGTACGCGCCAGCGCACCCGGCGCCCGCCGGTGACGATCTGGCAGGGGATGTCGATGAATGCCTGGCGGAAGGTGCGGAACTCCATCGTGAGCAGCCGTCGACGCTGCTCGCCGTGGCGCTCGGCCCAACGGCCCGAGACCGGGAGCAGCAGGGCGCACCAGGCCTTCATGCTCCAGGCGAGGGCCGCCATGACCATGTAGGCCCAGTTGGCCACGAGGGTGTTGACCGGGGCGTGCAGGGCGCGGACCTGGCCCTTGAGCTGGCCGATCAGGTTCTCCTGGTCACAGCGCCGACGGGCCTCCATCACGACGTCGTCGCTGGCCGTGGTCTGCGCCGGCAGGTTGGTGATGTAGAAGAACCAGCGGTACTCGTGGAACAGCACGTCCTCGCCGCGCTCGACCGACAGGTCCTTTCTCAGGGCGACCACCCGGTAGTCCCGCCGACAGGCACGGGGGCGGTAGGCGAACTCGCAGACGTCCTCGCCCGCGGTGCGCAGCACCTTGAACCTGCGCGCCCGCACGACGTCGTCCTTCACCCGGTGCCGCCTGGGCCTCGGTCGGGTCTTGACGGCCCGCTCGGCGCGCCCGACGAGCTCGTGGTACATCTCCTCGTCGCTGCCCTTGGCCTCGGCCACCAGGTTCGGACGGGCGTCGTAGCCGAAGACGAAGCCCACCCCGTCGCCGTCCCAGCGGTCGAAGTTGGTCGTGAGGGCGAAGTCGGTGTCGCCCCGCAGCAGGACGTCGCCGAAGCCCGCCTGGCGCACCAGGCCGATGGCCCGGTCATAGAGGCCGGCCGCCCCCTCGTGGGAGGGCCGGTTGGCCCCGGACTGGTTGAAGTACAAGGGTTCTTTGGTGTTGGCCAGGCTCACCACCAGCGACGAGTAGCCCCACGTGCCGTTGTAGGCGATGTCCATGCCCTCTTTGCAGGACCCGTCGGTGGGGACGATGGAGGCGTCGGCGTCGATCACGGCGCGCTGGGCGAAGAAGGCCGGTGGCTGAGCGGCCCAGACCCGAAGCCGCGCCCGGTTGATGGCCTCCTGCAGGGCCATCACGTCGTCGGGGCCGAAGCGCCGGCAGAAGTCGCCGGCCGTGGTCGGGTCGGGCAGGCTGGCTGCGCCGATACCGTCGAGGAACACCCGGTCCTGGCGCCGGGCCTCGATGTCGTCGAGGGTGACGCCGCCGCACAGGGCGTTGTAGGCGATGTTGAGCACGTGGTCGGACTCGAGATAGGGCCGGTGGACCTTGAGCAGATCGAGCGAGGCGTCGACCTCCTCGGCCAGCCCGGTCCACGCCACCAGCCTGCAGATGAGGCCCATGCCGCCGTGGGCGACCGCCTTCGTGCGCTCGGCCAGCTCATAGGAGATGTTGGCCCGCCCGAGCACGGGGCCCGAGGGGTTCGGGGCCACGGCCTGCTCGAGGCGCCTGGCGATGGTCCGCCGTTCCCGCTCGAGCGCCTGTCGGAGCTGCCGCTTGGTGATCATCTCCGAGTATGCCTACCCTTAGGCCACCGGTGTGGGATGCTCGCTCTGATGACGGCAGGGAACGCTGAGCGGCTGGCGTCGTGCGAGCGCCGTTACCGGGACCTGGCCCGTCAGCTCGCCGAGATCGGCTGGATCGCGTCGGGCAGCCTCGGGCTCCGTGCCGACCGCTGCGGCAAGCCCAACTGCGCCTGCGCGTCCGACCCGGCACGCCGCCACGGGCCGTACTGGCACCTCACCGCCAAGGTCGACGGCAAGACCGTCAACAAGCGCCTCCGCGAGCACGAGGCGCAGCTCTACCAGCAGTGGATCACCAACGACCGCACCGTGCGGGCCGTGCTCGCCGAGATGCGGACGATCGCAGCCGAGGCACAGGCGATCATCCTCGCCGACCAGGCCCCCGACGGCACCCGGCAAGAACGGGGCGCCGCTTCACCTCAAACCCGCCGGGCAGCCGCCCGGCGCTCGGCCTGAAACGCCCGGGGCACAACATGGTTCGGTTACCGACCCCTTCGGCTCAGCGCTCCTGCGCTTGATCCAGGATTAACTTCCGGGAAGTTCAACTCGAGCGAGGGTTGTCGGTCCGATTTCTCCTGGCACCGACCTCTGCCCACTTCGCCCCCGGGCACAAGCTCGGTGACTGGTTCCTCTACACCGTCGCCCCCCTGAACTTCCCCGTCGCCCAGGCCCTGCTCCTGGGGGGATTCGCCGCCTCGCTCTTCGTGTTCCACAAGCTGCTTTCCGAGCTGTTCGACCCGACGCCGGCCCTTGTGCTCACCCTCGTCTACGGGGCATCCACGGTGCACGTGGCCGTCCACCAGTGGTGGTCCTCCGGGATGGACCGGGTGCCGGCGACGTTTTTCACCTTCCTGTCGATCCTTGGGTATCTGCGGTTCCAGCGCAGCGGCTCCCGCCGATGGCTGGCAGTTTCGGTCGGGGCGTTGGCCGTGGGCCTCCTGTTCTACGTCAAGCCGATCTTCATCCCGCTCTACCTGATCCTCCTGCATATCCTGCTCCTGCGCCCCGGTGAGCCAGTGCGGGTGCCGATCGCCTCGGCGATACGAGGGTGGCGGGTGTGGCTTCTCTACGTCGTTCCCGTCGCCCTGTTCTCGGTCGTCTACGTGCGCGGGTACGGAGCGGGGGGGCAACTCCACACCCCGTCTGCAGCCGTGCTCGGCCGCTATCTGGCCAATTCGTGGTTCAGGGTGGTCGCCCCGGGAGCGTTCGGCCTTTACATCCCCCAGACGAACGACTCCGCGCCGGCGATCATGGCCTTCGTCATCGTGCAACTGGGCGTCGTCGCTGGCGTGCTTTGGTCGCTCAAGCGCCGACATGCCGCCTGGCGGGCCTGGGTATTCCTGGCCATCACCGTCTTGGCGAACGCGCTGGTCGTCGGGCTGACGAGGGTCGGTGTGTTCGGGCCTCGACAGGTGGCCTACCAGATGCTCTACAACCTCGAGATCGTCTACCTGGGGGTCATCGCCGTCGGCGCAGCTGTGTTCGGCCCTCGTCGTACGTCGTCGCCGTCCGCCGCCCCACGTCGCGACGGGGCTCGCCCTCCGATCGGAGGGCGAGCCATCGTCGCCACAGGGCTCGCCGCCTACCTGGCGCTGACCTGGTGGGGTTCGCGCCGCATCGGCCAGACCGACGTGTGGCCGGGCCCCACCGCGCGTGCATATGTGGTGCGGGTGGAAACGTTCCTGGACCACAACGCCAGGGTCGGGAAGAGACCGGTGCTCGTCGATGGCATGGTGCCGCAGCCGGTCATGTTTCCGACGGCCGGGCCGTGGACCAGCCAGTCGGAGGTCTTTCCTGTCATCGAGGGAGACGTCGACTTCGAGGTGAACAGGCAGGAGATGTTCGAGGTACGGGGCGACGGCACCGCCCGGCCTGTCGCCTTCGTGTCCGACGCTGGTGGCGAGATGGCGGCCTTGCTGAAACTGAACGTGATGGGCTTCGACGCCTCCAAGGCGGAGGTCCGGGACGGCACCCTGTGCATCCGCTCGGGCAAGGCATCGGAGCCGGTCACCCTGGACGTGCCGGCAGGCGCAGGGGGCGATCGTCCGTATGTGCTCCTCGGGTACTCCTCCACGAGGCGTTATGTCGCTGCTTTGACGACCGAGCCCCTCGGCGGCGGACCGCTCAGAACGCCTAGGTTCACGTGGCTCAAGGGTGGTGGCCATGACCACGAAACCCTCTTCACCATGGCCGGGGGACCGCTGCAGCGCCTCTTCGTCATCCTCGGTCCTGATGCTGACATGTGCCTGCGCCGGATCGAGGTCGGCCGACTGACCGATCGGGGGTGAACGGCAGCGCGTGCTGGGCTGGTGTCCCGCAGGAGGATCGGCTATCGGAGCAACCGCACCCGGATCGGCAGGTCGAGTTCCGCCCAGGCACGGTCCGCGGTCAGTACCTCCGCAGGCATGCTGCGCGCTGTGAGCGCCAGACAGCACCGAGCACCCAGCGACAGTGCCCGCCCGCCGGCGACAGCGCGCATCAAGCCGGCGAGCTCAGCGTCCTCCCCGAGCACGGGCTCGATGGTGACCCCGGCGGCTGTCAGGAGTTCACGGATCCTGCCCACGTCGGTGTCGGCGTCAGCGAGCTTGCCGATCACCTCCGCCAGGTTCGCCGCACCGAGAATGGCTGAGCTCAACTCGTTCATGACGACGTCTGCGCCTGGTTCGTCGTGAACGAGCGCGAGGACGGCCGACGCGTCCAGGACGGTCACTCGGCGGCGGCAGCGAGGCGACGCTCGGCCAAGAGCTCTTCAACGAGCGACCGAGCTCGCGGGACATGTGCGGCCAGCCCTCGCAGCTCTGCCGCGGCGTCCTCCTGTCGCTCGAGCACGAGCCTTGGACCGGCGACATGGAGGTGGATGCGATCCCCAGCCGCAAGTCCAAGCGCGCGTCGGACGTCCGCCGGTATCACGAGGCGACCCTGCTGACCGAGCACGAGTGTGGCATCCATTCCCGCATTATGCCACGCTACCCCGAATGATGCCACCACCTCGCGACACCGTCCACGTCGATCGCCCCCACGTCCGACGCGGCGACCGCGACGTTGCACACACCCGACAGCCAGGCGTCGACCTGCATTGCCATGGGGGCGAGACTGCGACCGACCGGCCTATCGCCAGTGGCGAGCTGCCCGCCGCGTTCATCGAAGTCCGCCGGCAGTCATTCTGGTGTCATGGGCAATGCACGCCGGACGACGGCCAGCGATGCCAACAACATGGATTTCGCCTCATCCCGAGTCACTGCCTCGGCGCCGTGGGACGCGGCGTTGCCGATCTCCCTCACTGTGCGGGCCGAGTCGACGAGCGCGGCGGGCAGGTGACGGGACCTGAGCAGCCAGACGAGCTTCTGGTGGAGCGTGCTCATGTCGAGCGGGACGCCCCGCATCACGACTACCTGCTCCACCGCCCGCCGGGCCAAGAGCGCCGCCGCCCGGTACGCGCCGGCGTCATAGCACGTCGACGCCTCGACCAGATCGGCGGCGATGGTGCTCGGCAGCCCGCTTAGATCGGCGCTGGTGATCGGGGACCGCTCTGGCACAGGCTCAGTGATAGCCCGCCACCGACCTCGGCGTCTTCGGGGGCACTCCGACGCGAGACGAGCGACCCTCGAGGCCTACCCCGACCTCTACGACGACGGGATCACTCCCCACGGGTACAGCCCGCAGCCGCTGGACAGGGCGACGGTGCGCGGCTTCTCCTCGATGCCCTTCAGCGCCTTCCCCGGCGCGCATATGACGATCGACAAGATCGTCGATGGTGACCGCATGGGCGCTGCGGTTCACCCAGCGCGGCATGCACAACGGCGTTTTCACGGGATCCCGCCTACCAGTTCCAGCTTCTCCAGGTCCGGGCAGACAGCTGCTCGGCCACGCCTCCGCGGCCACGACGTCGAGGTACGACCGTCGATGCATCCGCCCGGGGGTGGAGCCGGATTCCACCCACGCTCCGATGACAACGCCGTGGCGGCAGCCGTAGGTTCCCGCCCATGGGCGTTGTGGCGGCCGACCGCCCGAGGGCGATCGGGCAGCGCAACCGCCGGATCGTCGTCGTGGTTGTGGTCGTGTCGGCGATCGTCGCCTCCGTCGCAGGGCTGACCGAGGGGCGCGACACGGCCGGCGTGCGGCCCGTCCTGGCCGCCGACCAGGACGGCACCACCGACCGCGACCTCAGGCGGGTGGCAGACGCCGTGCTCGATGCCGCCGTCGATCTCCACCGCCAGGTCGGTCCTGCCAACACCAACCTGGTGCTCTCGCCCGACAGCGTCGCCACCGCGCTGGCCATGACCTACGCCGGCGCCCGGGGCAGCACCGCGCTGCAGATCGCCAAGGTCATGCACCTCACCCTTCCCCCCGCTGCGCTCAGTGCGGTGATGGCGGCCCTCAGCGGTCGACTCACGGCCGCGAACGACGGGCGGGATCTCGGCGGCGGCATCCGAGCCGCACTGGTGACAGTCGCCAACTCCGTCTGGGGCGACGCGGACTCGGTCTTTCGGGCCGATTTCGTGGAGCTCCTGGCCCAGCGGTACGGGGCCGCCTTCGGGTCACTGGCATTCAGAGGCGATCCCGAGACGGCGCGGCGGACAATCAATACGTGGATCGCCGAACGCACCCTCGGCCTCGGCGGCGAGATGGTGGGGCCCGACCTGGTCGACGCCGACACCCGCTTGGTCCTCGTGAGCGCCGCGTCCATGAAGGCCGGTTGGGCCGCGCCGTTCCCGCTCGGGGCGACGTCGGACGCCCCCTTCCATCCCGCCTCCGGCCCCCCCATCCCGGTGCCGACGATGGTGCGGACGCAGGAGGCCGGCTACGCCGAGGGGCGCGACTACCAGGCCGTCGAGCTGCCGTACGCGTCGACGTCTCCCCGCCCGATCTCCATGATCGCGATCAGGCCACGCCGGACGTCCCTCTCCGACTTCGAGAAGGGCCTTGATGGAGGCCGGGCCCGGCGGATCCTGGATGCCGTCGACGCCGGCGAGCCGGCCGACGTGCACGTCCGGCTGCCCCGCTTCAAGATCCAGACGTCGGCCGCGCTGGGCCCGGTGCTGCGCTCGCTCGGCATGCGGGCCGCCTTCGATCCCTACCGGGCCGACCTCTCAGGCATGAGCAACGACGAGCGCCTGTTCGTTGGCGGGATCATGCACAAGGCCGACATCTCCGTCGACGAAAACGGCACCGTCGCGACCGCGGCGACGGCCGTGGCCGTCCAGTCGGTGGTCGGGCGCCCAGCGCTGCGATCGGTGACGGTGAGCTTTGACGTCCCGTTCCTTTTCCTCGTCGTCGACCGCCTGTCCGGCATGCCCCTCTTCATCGGCCGCGTTGCCGATCCGCGGGGTTGACGCCGCCTTCCCGGCGCGGTGGCATCCTCGGGGGGTGGCTGTCGTGGATCGACGTCGGAGGGCCGTTCTCAACGCGTGGTTTGGCGCCTGGCTTGTCGGGGGTGGCGTGGCGTGGGCCTCCGCCTGGGTCGTGCGCCGCCAGCACATGCTGATGACCGAGTTGCGGGCGGCCCAGGAGGCGGTGTCGCAGCAGGCCGCGGAGCGCGAGCGAGCCCGGATCGCGCGGGAGCTCCACGACGTGATGGCGCACTCGCTCACCGTCACTCTTCTCCACCTCTCGGCCGCCCGCCTGGCGGTCGAGGCCGGAGAAGGCGACGGCGCCCGAGCCCTCGTCGAAGCCGAGAGGGTGGGACGGCAGTGCCTGGCCGACGTGCGCCGCGCCGTGGGCCTGCTGGGCCACGGCCCGGCCGGATCGACGGGCCCACCGTTGGCCGGGCTCGACGGCATTCCCGGCCTGGTCGCCGAGTACCGGGCCGCCGGCGTCGACGTCGACCTGCAGGTGGGCGGGGACCTGGCCGCCGTGCCCCCCTCTACCGGCCTCGTCATCTTCCGCATCGCCGAGGAGTCGCTCGCCAACGCGTCGCGCCACGCCCCGGGGGCGCACGTTGATGTCGGGCTTTCGGTGGCCGCCGGCGGCGACCGGGTGTCGCTTCTCGTCGTCAACGGACGGTCGACCGAGCCGCCCGTGGGCGCCGACGACGGCGGGGCCGGAGGGCTGGGCCTGGTCGGCATGCGCGAGCGGGCGGCCCTGGTGGGCGGGCGGCTGGAGGCGGGCCCGACCGCAGGCGGCTGGCGCGTCAGCATCCTGGCCCCGCTCGGCGACGGATGATCAGCGTCCTCATCGTCGACGACCAGGCGCTGGCGCGCGCCGGCCTGCGAGGCATCTTCACCGGGGCGCACGGCTTCGACGTGGTGGGCGAGTGCGAGGACGGTGCTGCCGCCCTCGGCGCCGTCGAACGTCGGCGCCCCGACATCGTTCTCATGGACGTGCGCATGGGGGGCATGGACGGCGTGGTCGCCACACGCGCCTTACGATCGCGGCCGTCGTCGCCGCCGGTGCTCGTGCTCACCACCTTCGACGACGACGAGGTGGTGTCCGCCGCCCTGCGAGCCGGCGCCGCCGGCTTCGTCCTCAAGGACGCGCCCGTCGACCAGCTCCATGCCGCGGTGCGGTCGGTGGCGGCCGGCCAGGGGTGGCTGGACCCGGCCGTGACCGGTCGCGTCATGGCGGCGTACGCTTCCCGTGCGCCGGCCTCGCCGGAGGCTCGCCGCCGCTTGGCGAGCCTGACCCAGCGCGAGCGCGAGGTCCTGGCCCTGGTGGGCAGAGGAGCGAGCAACGCCGAGATCGCCGCCCGGCTGTTCGTCGGCCCGGCCACGGTGAAGACCCACATCGGCAGCCTGCTGGCCAAGCTGCACCTTCGCGACCGGCCGGCGGCCATCGTGTTCGCCTACGAGCACGGTGTCGTGTCGCCCGGGCAGGGATGACGAATCTCCGACCGCAGGTGGAGGCAGAATCCCCTTGCGGCCCGATGACGCGGCGGTGGTTCTCGGTGAGGATGGTCAGGTACCGGCGACCGCGGCCGCTCGGCTCGGACCATCCCCCGCCCACCGGGTTGCCCTCCCTGCTGGCGGTCGCGGTCACGCCGCCAGGCGTACGGTCCCGCGACGTTGCAGACAGCCGCGGACCGAGCGCCGTGTTCGGCACGACGGTGCCCACCCGAGCTCCCGCGGGTCAGCAGGATGCCCGCAGTGCCCAAGATCGTTCCGCGGCCCACGATTTAGCGACCACTTAGCGCGGGCACGCGTGGGACGCGGCATCCTCGTCGCGTGCCCCTGCCCCGACTGTTTGCCAGCGGCCTGTGGCTGGTGGCAACCACCGTGGCAACCGTGATGGTGTGGGCCGCGACATCGATCGTGGCCGCCGACGTGACCGACCGCCCGGCCCCGGTTATCGGCCACCGGGACGTGGTCAGCGAGCTGGCCGCCAACCCGTCCCCCGCGCCGACGCCACCCGTTACGACCACGACGGCCGTGACCACGCCCCCGACGACCCGTCGGGCCGGGGGGCCGACCACCACACGGGTGGCCGTCGCCCCCCCGCCGACGGCCACCGTCGCCCCGACGCCCCCGACGACCGCGGCCCCAGCGACGATCGTCCCCGTGACCACGACGACCACGCGTGCGTCGTCCCAGCCGACAGCCACCTACTCGACCGCCGGCGGCGTGGTCCGGGTGGCGTGCAGCGGCTTCTTCATCACGCTCGTGTCCGCCATCCCCGCCAACGGCTTCGCCGCCGTCGTGAGGACCGCCGGCCCGGCCAACGTCGACGTCCACTTCGTCGCAGCCGGCCAGGACTACTCCGTCCAGGCCGTGTGCTTCGGTCAGCCGATCAGGTACTAGTTTCACGCTGGAACTAGGGACTAGCCCTGGATCAAGCGCAGGA
>JAHFUQ010000020.1 GCA_023265045.1 Acidimicrobiia bacterium | reverse complement strand
CGAGGAGCACGTGATGTCGGCCCACCGCACGCCGGCTGCCGTCGCCGAGTTCGCCCAGAACGGCCGGGCCAACGGCTATGCGGCCTTCATCTGCGGCGCGGGCATGGCCGCCCACCTGGCCGGCGCCGTAGCCGCGAACACCACGCTCCCGGTCATCGGCGTGCCCCTCTCCGGCGGCGCCCTCAACGGGGTCGACGCCCTGTACGCGACGGTGCAGATGCCGCGCGGCATCCCGGTGGCGACGGTCGCCATCGACGGCGCCATGAACGCCGCCCTCCTCGTCGTACAGATGCTCGCCGTCGCCGACGCCGACCTGGCCCGCCAGCTCGACGAACGGCGGTCCGGCGGCCAGTGACCCGCCCGCCGCTCCCCTCCGTGCGCCGGTGATCCCCCGTTACTCGCTGCCCGAGATGGCTGCCTTGTTCACCGACGAGGCCCGGTTCGGCTTGTGGCTCGAGGTCGAGGTGCTGGCGACCGAAGCGTGGGCGTCTCTGGGCGTCGTCCCCGAGGCGCACGCCAAGGCCGTGCGCGAGCGGGCGCCGGTCACGGATGCCACGTTCGTCGAGGCGGTGGCCGCCCGGGAAGCGGTCACCGACCACGACCTGGCCGCGTTCGTCGACGTCGTCCAGCAGGCGATCGGCCCGCCCGCCTCCAGTTGGGTCCACTACGGCCTCACCTCGTCCGACGTGGTTGACACCGCCCTGAGCGCCACGCTGACCCAGGCCGCCGACCTCCTCGTCCAGGCCTCGACGCAGCTGATCGCGGCGCTGAAGCGCCGCGCCCTGGAGTTCCGCGACACCCCGATGGCGGGCCGCACCCACGGCATGCACGCCGAGCCCACCACCTTCGGCATGAAGCTCGCCTTGTACTGCCTCCAGGCCGACCGCGACCGCCAGCGCGTCCAACGGGCGCGCGACGCCGTCGCCGTCGGCAAGCTGTCCGGCGCCGTCGGTACCTATTCGAACATCGACCCCGCCGTGGAGCGCCACGTGTGCGAGGCCCTGGGCCTCACGCCCACCCCTGCCACGCAGGTGATCGCCCGCGACCGCCACGCCGAGTACCTGTGGGCGTGCGCGGCGGTCGGGGCCACCGTCGAGCAGATCGCCACCGAGATCCGCCACCTCCAGCGCACCGAGGTAGGCGAGGCGCAGGAGCCCTTCAGACCCGGCCAGAAGGGCTCGTCGGCCATGCCCCACAAACGCAACCCGATCACTTGCGAGCGCCTGGCCGGACTGGCTCGCATCCTGAGGGGCAACCTCGGCGCCGGCCTGGAGGACGTCGCCCTGTGGCACGAGCGCGACATCTCCCACTCGTCGGTCGAACGGGTCATCCTGCCCGACTCGTCGCTGCTCGCCTACTACCTGCTGACCAAGCTGCGCACCGTCATCGACGGCCTGGTCGTCAACCCCGACCGCATGCTGGAGAACCTCGACCGCTCGCTCGGCCTGGTGTTCAGCCAGCCGGTCCTGCTCGCGCTGGTCACGAGCGGCCTCAGCCGCGACGACGCCTACCGGGTCGTGCAGGACGACGCCGCCACCGCGTGGGCCGAGCGCCGCCCGTTCCGCGCCGTCCTCGAGGAGGACCCCCGTGTGCCCCTGGCCGCCGCCGCGCTCGACGATGCGTTCTCCCTACCACGGGCTTTGCGCAACACCGGTCCCGTGTTCGAGGCTCTGGGCGAGGTGACGACCGAGTGAACCTGTCCCACCGCGGCAAAGTCCGCGACGTGTATGACGCGGGCGAGGGCCGCCTGCTGATGGTCACGTCCGACCGCATCTCCGCCTTCGACGTGGTGATGCGGGAGCCGATCCCCCAGAAGGGACGCGTGCTCACGGCCATGACCGTCTACTGGCTCGATCAGGTGCGCGACATCGTGCCCAACCACCTGATCTCCACCGACCCGCCACCCGAGGCCACGGCCGAGCTCGGGCCCGACCTCGCGGGCCGGATCATGCTTGTCCACCGAGCCGACATGATCGCCATCGAGTGCATCGTGAGGGGCTACGTCTCCGGCAGTGCGTGGAAGGAGTACCGCCAGTCGGGCACCATCCACGGGATCGCTGTCCCGTCGGGACTGGAGGAGTCCGCCAAGCTCCCCGAACCGCTGTTCACCCCCTCGACCAAGGCCGACATCGGCCAGCACGACGAGAACATCTCGCCTGACGAGGCGGCCAAGCTCGTCGGCGACGACGTGTACCAGCAGGCCCGCGCCATCTCCTTGGCTGTCTACCAGCGCGCCGCCGACCAGGCCGCGGAGCGGGGGATCATCGTGGCCGACACCAAGTTCGAGCTCGGTTGGATCGACGGCCGCCTCGCCCTTTGCGACGAGGTGCTCACGCCCGACTCCTCCCGCTTCTGGGACGTCGAGACGTGGAAGCCGGGCTCGACGCCCCCGTCGTTCGACAAGCAGCCCCTGCGCGACTGGCTGGAGGCGAGCGGTTGGGACAAGTCGCCCCCGCCGCCGTTCTTGCCCTACAACGTCGTGCGCGCCACCCGGGACCGCTACCGCGAGTCCTACGAGCGGGTGACCGGGTTCGCGCTCGACGACTGGCCGGGGGTGACGGCGTGAGGTTCCAGGCCCTGGTCGAGGTGAGGCCCCGCGAGGGGATCGCCAACCCGGAAGGCGCGACGATCGAGCGCGCCCTGGCGGGGCTCGGCTACAACGGCGTGACCGAGGTCCGGGTCGGCAAGGCCATCCGCTTCACGGTGGAGGCCGCCGACGAACCGGCGGCGCGCGAACAGGTCGTCGCTCTATGCCGCCGCCTGCTGACCAACCCCGTCATCGAGGACGCCGACGTCACGCTGGACCCGGTGGAGGAATGACGGCGACGGTCGGGATCGTCGTGTTTCCGGGGTCGAACTGCGAGCATGACGTGGCCGAGGCGGTGGCGGATTCGGGAATGGAGCCCCGCCTGCTCTGGCACGGCGATCCTTCCCTGCACCAGGTCGACGCGATCGTGTTGCCCGGCGGGTTCGCGCATGGGGACTATCTCCGTCCCGGCGCCATCGCCCGGTTCAGTCCGGTGATGACCGCAGTTGCCGACTTCGCCCGAGACGGCGGCCCCGTGATCGGCATATGCAACGGGTTTCAGGTCCTGACTGAGGCCGGCTTGCTTCCCGGCGCCCTACGGCAGAACCGTAAACTCCGCTTCCTGTGCGCCGTCGTTGAAACGAGAGTCGACTCCAACCTGTCGGTCCTCACCCGTGCAACCCCGCCCGGCGCCGTCCTGCGGCTGCCGATCAATCATTTCTCGGGGCTTTATACGTGCTCTCAGGAAACGCTCACCGAGCTGCGCGCCACTGAAAGAGTTGTCCTCCGGTACGTCGACAACCCCAACGGCTCAGTGGACGACATTGCCGGCATCTGTTCCGCCGAGGGCAATGTCGTCGGGCTCATGCCTCACCCGGAGCGCGCGTGTGATCCACTCGGGTCACAGGACGGCCGCCCGCTTTGGGCCGGCCTGGCCGCCGGGTTGACAACCACCCTCAGCGGCGCCCGAAGCAACCGCTGAGGGTGGAAGCCCGAACGGAACTCCTCGGTCCCCGCGGGGGACTAAGCGCCTTCGCCACCCCGGCGAATGCCAGCCCGGCGCAGCACCGACGGGTCGATGCCGGCTTCACGCCAAGCGCCGTACGTGATGCCTTTGCGCCGGCCGTAGGGCTCGGCGGAGGCCACAAATGCGTCCTCCAGCTCTTGGATATTCACCCCGTTGTCGGTGGTGGAGAGCTCGCGCATGAGGTCCATCCGCTCCTGCGCCAGGTGCAGGCGGGTGAGGGGGTCGGCCGATGCGACACGCTCCTCGATCATCGCCAGGCGCTTTTGCATGGACTCTTGGGTGCGCTTCCGCCCACGCTTGGGCTTGTGCGCTTCGATCGCTTCCAGGTAGCGGCGAACGGCCCTACCTTGCTCCCGTCCCTCAGCCAGTGCCGCCTTGTGGCTGTCGGACATGGGAGATCTGGATCGCTTGGACTTTACAGGCGCTTCTTCAATTTTCGCAGCACGTTTGGACACAATGATAAACGTACACGAACTGCGGCGATTTATGCCAGTACCCTCGCCCGCCACGTAGCGCCAGTCCCGGTAGGTTGAGCGCATGACCACAACGGCCGACTCCGCACCGTCGCTGCACCGCGCGCTGGGACTCACCGACGACGAAGCGGTCTCGATCGAGCGCATTCTGGGGAGGAAGGCCAACGAGCTGGAGCTCGCCCTCTACGGCGTGATGTGGTCGGAGCACTGTTCATACAAGTCGTCACGGATCCATTTACGGCGGTTCCCCGTCGACGCGCCGTGGGTCCTTGTCGGCCCCGGCGAGAACGCGGGCGTCGTGGACGTCGGCGACGGCCTCGCCGTGGCGGTCCGGATAGAGAGCCACAACCACCCCTCGGCCATCGAGCCGTACCAGGGCGCGGCCACCGGCGTCGGCGGCATTCTGCGCGACATCTTCACCATGGGCGCCCGCCCCATCGCCCTTTTCGACTCCCTGCATGTCGGCCCCCTGGACACCGCCCGCAACCGCTGGCTCCTCGAGGGGATCGTCAGCGGCGTCTCGGGCTACGGCAACTCGGTCGGCGTGCCGACGGTCGGCGGCGAACTGTGCGTCGCCCCCTGCTTCTCCGACAACCCTCTCGTCAACGTGATGTGCCTGGGGCTGCTGCGCGTCGAGGACCTCCTCCTCGCCCGGGCCACGGGTGAGGGAAACCTGGCGGTGCTGCTCGGGTCGGCGACCGGGCGGGACGGGATCGGCGGGGTGAGCGTGCTGGCGTCGGCCGGGTTCGGGTCGGCGGGCGACGGCGACGGCGGCGACCGCGGCGACGACGACCGGGACGCGGCCAAGCGGCCGAGCGTCCAGGTCGGCGATCCGTTCGAAGAGAAGCGGCTTATCGAGGCCTGCCTCGAGCTGTATCGAGCCGATCTCGTGTCCGGTATCCAGGACCTGGGCGGGGCCGGCTTGAGCTGCGCGACGAGCGAGACGGCGTCACGCGGCGGGATGGGGATGGACGTCGATGTCTCCGCCGTGCCTTTGCGGGAGGCGGGAATGACGCCGCCCGAGATCATGACGAGCGAGTCCCAGGAACGCATGCTGGCCATCGTCGAACCCGAGCACCTCGATGCGGTAATGGAGGTGTGCCGGCGCTGGGAGATCCGCGCCACCGTCGTGGGCCGCGTCGTCCCCGGCGGGCGCTTGCGCCTCTTCGACGGTCCCGGCCCCGGCGCCCGGTTGCTGGCCGATGTGCCCGCCGCTTCGCTGCACGAGGACGCACCTCGCTATGACCGCCCGCTGCGGCCGCCTGCGGACCTCGACGCCCGCCGCGCCGACGACCCGTCCCGGCTGCCGCCCCCGGTGGACTGCGGGCCGGATCTCCTCGCCATGCTGGGCGACACGTCGTGGGTCTGGTCCCAATACGACCACCAGTTGTTCCTCAACACCGTCGAAGGGCCGGGCGGTGACGCGGCCGTCCTGCGGCTGAAAGCGCCTGGCCTGCCGCGCTCCGACAAGGCGCTCGCCGTCACCAACGACAGCAACAGCCGGTGGTGTGCCGTGGACCCCCGCGCCGGCGCCGCCCTGGTCATGGCTGAGGCGGTGGCGAACCTGGCCTGCGCCGGCGCCAAGCCCCTGGCTGTGGTCGACAACCTCAACTTCGGGAACCCCGAGCACCCCGAGGTGATGTGGCAGCTCTCCGAGGCGATCGACGGCGTCTCGGAGGCGTGCCGGGCCTTCGATGTCCCCGTCGTCGGCGGGAACGTCAGCCTCTACAACGAGTCCGCCGGCCAGGACATCGATCCCACGCCCGTCATCGGCATGGTCGGCCTCATCGACCACCTCACCCGCCGCCCGCCCGGCGTCGGCCTGGTCGACGGAGGCGCCATCGTGCTGCTGGGCGACGACGGGGCCCATGGCGGCGCGCCCACCCTGGCCGGCGCCCGGTGGGCGGCCCAGTTCCACGGCCACCGCCGCGGCACGCTTCCGGCCCTTGACATCGGACGCCACCGGGCCGCGTGCCAGCTGGTGCGGGAGCTGGTCGAGGAGGACCTGCTGGCGGGTCTCCACGATGTCGCCGACGGCGGCCTGGGCCTGGCGCTGGCGGAGATGGCCGTACGCAGCGGGATCGGCGTGGACGTGAGCGGCGTGAGCGGCCATGCCCAGCTCTTCCACGAGGGTCCGTCGCGCTTTGTGGCCTGCGTCGCGCCCAAGCGGCTCGACGAGGTGGCCGAGCGGGCGACCGCGGCCGGCGTTCCTCGGACCGTGCTGGGACGCGCCGGCGGGGCGCGCATCGCCATCCACGGGCTGGTCGACGTCAGCCTCGCCGAGGCGGTCGCCCGCTGGCGCAACTCGCTGCCCGACGCCATGGATGCGGCGGCGGAACATTGAGCCTGTGCGACAATGCCTCGGTGGGGGAGGACTCGCTGGACCAGCCTGAGCTGCGCGAGGCGTGTGGGGTCTTCGGCATCTATGCGCCGGACCGCCCCGTGGCGCAGCTGACGTTCTACGGGCTCTACGCCCTGCAACACCGGGGTCAGGAATCCGCCGGCATGGCGGTGAGCGACGGCGAGAGCATCACCGTCGTGAAGGACATGGGCCTCGTCACCAACGTGTTCGACGACCGAACCCTCGCCCCGCTCCAGGGCGATCTCGCCATCGGCCACGTGCGCTACTCCACCACCGGCGCCAGCAACTGGGGCAACGCCCAGCCCGTCTACAAGTCGGCGCGCGGCGCGGGGGTCGCCCTCGGCCACAACGGCAACCTGGTGAACACCGCGGAGCTGGCGGCCGAGTCGGGGGTCCTGCCCGGCACCATCGGCAGTGACAGCGAGCTGGTGGGCCAGCTGCTCCATGCCGAGATCGTCGCCACGCGCGGCTCCCTGGTCGACGCCTTGAAGGCCGTGCTCCCGCGGTTGGAGGGCGCGTTCTCACTCGTGCTGATGGACCAGGACCACCTCGTCGGCGTGCGGGACCCGCACGGCTTCCGGCCCCTGTGCCTCGGACGCATCGACGGCGGCTGGGTGCTCGCGTCGGAGTCGACCGCGCTCGACATCGTCAACGCCCGGTTCGTGCGCGAGCTGGAGCCCGGCGAGCTGATCGTGATCGACGCGTCGGGCATCCGGTCGATGCGGCCGTTCCCGGTCGAAGAGGTGCAGTCCAAGCTCTGCCTCTTCGAGTTCGTCTACTTCGCCCGGCCCGACAGCCAGCTCTACGGGCGGACGATCCACAGCGCCCGCCAGCGCATGGGCGAGCTGCTGGCCGAGCAGGCGCCGCTGCCGGTTGACACCGCGGCGGTCCCGCGGCCGGCGATGGTGATGCCGGTGCCGGAATCAGGCATCCCGGCGGCTGAGGGCTACGCCCGCGCCAGCGGCATACCGTTCGGTCACGGCTTGGTCAAGAACCGCTACATCGGGCGGACGTTCATCGCCCCGAGCCAGGACAAGCGCGCCCTGGGCGTGCGGCTGAAGCTCAACCCGATCCGGGAGAACATCGCCGGCAAGCGCCTGGTCGTCGTCGACGACTCGATCGTGCGGGGCACCACCCAGCAGGCGCTGGTGGCGATGCTGCGCGAGGCGGGCGCGGCCGAGGTGCACCTGCGGATCTCGTCGCCGCCCTACCGCTGGCCGTGCTTCTTCGGGATGGACACCGGCGCGCCGTCCGAACTGCTGGCCGCCGACCTGACCGTCTCTGAGGTGCGTGACTACATCGGCTGCGACACGCTGGCGTACCTCGACCTCGACCGCCTGATCACGGCCACCGGCGCGAGCGCGTCCGGTTTCTGCACGGCGTGCCTCACCGGCGAGTACCCGGTGGAGGTGCCGCTGCGCCGGGCCCCTGCGGTGGTTGCGGCGGCGGTCGCGCCCGGGCCGCCTGCGCCCTTGCCCGAGGTCGACCTCCTCCACCCCTGCGGCTGACGGGCGCCCGGCGGCGGCGACGTCGTCGTCGTTCGGCGGCGACGCCCGGTCGATCGCCCGGTCGATCGCTCCCCGGCGGGGGCGCCGTCAGGGCTTGGGCTTCGCCGGTACAGCGTTAGCGCTGTGATTCGCGCCCTCGAGGCCGAAATCACGACGCTAACGCTGTACCGGCGGGGGTTCGGTTAGGGGTCAGGCGCCGCGGGCGAACCAGAGCATGGCGTCGGTCAGGCCAGGTCGAATCGGTCGAGGCTCATGACCTTGTCCCACGCGGCGACGAAGTCACGCACGAACTTCTCCTTCGCGTCGTCGGTGGCGTAGACCTCGGCGAGGGCTCGGAGCTGCGAGTTCGAGCCGAAGACGAGGTCGACGGCGGTGGCCGTGCGTGTGACCTCGCCGGTGGCGCGGTTGCGACCCTCGTACACGTTCTCGGCCGAAGCGGACGCCTTCCACTCCGTTCCCATGTCGAGCACGTTGAGGAAGAAGTCGTTGGTCAACGCCCCGGGCCGGCTGGTGAACACGCCGTGGGCGGAGTGGTCGAAGTTGGCGTTCAGCGCCCGCATGCCGCCGACGAGCACCGTCATCTCGGGCGCGGTCAAGGTCAGCAGCGTTGCCCGCTCCACCAGCAGATGCTCGGCCGGCTGCTTCTCGCCCGCTCGGAGGTAGTTGCGGAACCCGTCGTGGGTCGGCTCGAGCACGGCGAACGACTCGACGTCGGTCTGCGCCTGCGCCGCGTCGGTGCGACCCGGCGTGAAGGGGACCGTCACCTCGTGCCCCCCGTTCTTCGCCGCTTGTTCGACCGCCGCGCACCCGCCCAGGACGATCACGTCCGCCAGCGCGACCCTCTTGGCCCCCGACTGGGCGGCGTTGTAGCCCTGCTGGATGCCTTCGAGGGCCTGCACGACCGTGGCCAGCTCGGCCGGGTTGTTGACCTCCCAGTCCTTCTGGGGCGCGAGGCGGATCCTCGCTCCGTTGGCGCCGCCCCGCATGTCGGTGCCGCGGAAGGTCGCCGCCGACGCCCACGCGGTGAAGACGAGCTGGGAGACGGACAGGCCCGAGGCCAGAATCGTGGCTTTCAGGGCGGCGATGTCGTCCGCCCCGATCAGGTCGTGGTCGACCGCAGGGACGGGGTCCTGCCACAGCTGCGCCTCCGGCACCCACGGACCGAGGTACCGCCGCACCGGCCCCATGTCGCGGTGGAGCAGCTTGTACCACGCCTTGGCGAACGCCTCGGCGAACTGGTCGGGGTTCTCGTGGAAGCGCTTCGAGATGGGCGCGTAGATCGGGTCGAGCTTCAGCGCCAGGTCCGACGTGAGCATCATCGGGGCGTGGCGCTTCGACGGATCGTGCGCGTCCGGCACGGCGGCCTGAGCCGCGGGATCCGTGGGTGTCCACTGCTTGGCCCCGGCCGGGCTCGTCGTGAGCTCCCACTCGTAGCCAAACAGGTTGTCGAAGTAGTCGTTGTTCCACTTGGTCGGCTCGTTGGTCCAGGCGCCTTCGAGCCCGCTGGTGATGGTGTCGCCGCCCTTCCCGCTGCCGTAGTTGATCTTCCAGCCGAGGCCCTGCGCCTCGACTGGGCAACCCTCGGGCTCGGGGCCGACGTACTGCGGGTCGACGGCGCCGTGGCACTTGCCGAACGTGTGGCCGCCGGCGATGAGCGCCACGGTCTCCTCGTCGTTCATCGCCATGCGGCCGAAGGTCTCCCGGATGTCCCGCGCTGACGAGAGCGGATCAGCGTTGCCGTTGGGCCCTTCCGGGTTGACGTAGATCAGGCCCATCTGCACCGCGCCGAAGGGGCCGGTGAGCTCCCGGTCGCCGGTGTAGCGCTCCTCTCCCAGCCACTCGCCCTCCGATCCCCAGTCGGTGTCGTCCTCAGGGGCCCAGATGTCCTCTCGCCCGAAGCCGAAGCCGAACGTCGTGAACCCCATCGATTCCAGGGCGCAGTTGCCGGCGAAGACGAGGAGGTCGGCCCACGAGATCTTGCGGCCGTACTTCTGCTTGACCGGCCAGAGCAGCCGGCGCGCCTTGTCGAGGTTCGCGTTGTCGGGCCAGCTGTTGAGGGGCGCGAAGCGCTGGGCGCCGCTCCCACCGCCGCCCCGGCCATCGGTGACGCGGTACGTGCCGGCCGCGTGCCAGGTGAGGCGGATGAAGAGGCCGCCGTAGTGGCCGTAGTCCGCCGGCCACCAGTCCTGCGACGTTGTCATCACGTCGATGACGTCCTGCTTCAGGGCGTCGACGTCGAGGGTCTTGAACTCCTCCGCGTAGTTGAAGTCGGCGCCCATCGGGTCGGGCGTGGACCGGTGGAGGATCTTCAGGTTCAGTTGGTTCGGCCACCAGTCTTCGTTGGTCCTGAACCGCCTCGGCTTGGGGGTGGGGGCGGGGATGGCGGGGTTTTCGCTATCGCTGTTCGTCACGTCGATCCGTCTCCTCGTTGGGGGTTTGCTTCTGATGGCTCATCGCACACTCGGGGCACCGGCCCCAGTAGGTGACCTCGGCTTCGTCGATCTGGTAGCCCGAGTCGTCGGCGGCGGTCAGGCACGGGGTGTGGCCGACCGCACAGTCGACATCGACCATCCGGCCGCAGCTCCGGCAGACGAGGTGGTGGTGGTTGTCACCGACCCGGTTCTCGTAGCGGGCCGGCGAGCCCGCGGGCTGGATGCGCCGGAGCAGGCCCTTGTCGGTCAGGGCCGCAAGGGCGTCGTACACCGCCTGGTGGGAGATGGCGCCGATCTCCGCCCGCACCGCCTTGTGGATGTCGTCGGCGGCACGGTGAGGCCGGTCGGACACCGCCCGCAGGACGGCGAGGCGCTGGGCCGTCACCTGCAGACCGTGCTGGCGCAGGAGCGCATGGTTGTCGATGGACGCGTCGCCGGGCACGCCCGCAGCCTATCCCAGGGCTGGAGTGAATCCAGATTTGGTAGAACACCAGTTCCCGATGACATCAGATGGTGATGACCCGGTCGGCCTCCTCGATGAGCCGGGCGACGTCAGGCGGGGCAACCCATTGGCCGCCCACGCCGGCGAGCTGGTCCTCGGTCGCCCCACGGGCGACGGCGCAGGCCTTTCAGACGTAGACCGCAAGCTGGTGGTCACGCGCCTTGGCGAACAGCTCGCGCAGAGGCGGCAGGCCCAGGCCCTCGGACGCCGCGAGCAGGTCAGGCCGGAGGAACTCGGTGGCGTCGCCGGCGAGCACGAGGCCGACCTCGTGGCCGACCTCGACCGAGCCGTTGACCGCCAGGTGGAAGGGAATCGATGCGCGGGTCGGATCCGCCGACCCGCTCGTGGCCATGTAGAGGATCTGCATGGACCCAGCGTAAGCCCGGCCGGCGCCTCAGCTGTCTTTAGCCCGTCCCACGACCATTGCGGGATGTGCAGGCCGTCGGGTACGTCCTGGGCGGAGTCGTGGTACCGGGCCATCGTCGTCGTGGTCGCCCTCGCGAAGTAGTCGTGCAGTACGGCCCGGAGTGCGGTGGACGCGTGCGGAACCGAGCGCGACCCTTGTCGCGTGGCGAATCGGGAGCGCATGCGAGACGCGGGAACTCACCCCTACGCCTTCGCCGACGAGGTCCTCGTGGTGTGCCCGGGGTGCGCGGCGCGACCTTGGGGGGCGGCCGTCGATCCGTGGTTCAGGTACGACCTCAACGCCGGGCGGAGAAAGGTGCGCACGGCCTTTGGGTCTACGCGCAGCTCGGTGGCGAACGCGCCCGGCGTGGTCATGCAATGCACACTCGCCGGCGCCGGCTGAGCCGTCAAGGCTCCGGCTGTCCACGATGATCACGGCCTTCGGCGTGGTCGCGCTCACCTTCATGATGACGACGTACGCCCTCGAGGCCCGTGGGCCGCGGTTCGTCCTCGCCTTCGCCGCCGGGTGCGTCCTGTCGAGCTCGTACGGTTTCTTGGCCGGCGCATGGCCGTTCGGTGTCGTCGAGCTGGTCTGGGCGGGGGTGGCCGTCCGGCGCTGGCGACAGGGCCGCTGATCGGGGCGCGACGATGGTGCACGACCAGTTGGATGTGGAATGTCGCCGTCGTTGCGCTGTTGACCGCCGCGGCCGCGTGCGACGGAAGGACATCGCCCGACCGCGCGGCCCCGGCGCCGACGGCGGTCAGCGCCACGAGCGCGTTGGCCCCGACCCCCGCGGCGCCCGCCACCGAGCCGCCGGGTCCGTCGCTGGCCGCATGCACCGCCGAGCACGGCTCGCTCGACACGTCCCGGGTCAGCGGCCGCCGGGTCGCCGTCTACCTCCCGCCGTGCGCCCGCGAACTCCCCGACCGTCGCTACCCGGCGGTGTACCTCCTGCACGGCGCGGCGACCGATGAGACGCAGTGGCCGGCCATCGGCCTCGTGTCCACCGCCGACGAGCCAAGGAGATCCCGCCCCTCATCGTGGTGATGCCCGACACTGGCCTCGGCTCGACGGCGGCAATGATCGTCGACGACGTCGTGCCTTGGGCGGACGCCAACCTGCCGACATCGGCCACGAGGGTTGACCGCGCCATCGGGGGCATCTCGGCCGGAGGCGCGTCGGCCATCCGGCTCGTCGCCGCCCGTCCCGACCTCTTCTCCCGCCTCGGCGGCCACAGCGCGGTGGTCGACGCCAGTGCGAGCGCCCTCAACCGGCTGGCCGCCTGGGACGGCGCGGTGTGGTTGGACGTAGGCCAGAGCGACGATCTGCGGGGTTCGGCGGAGAGCCTTTCGACGCGGCTGACAACGGGCCTGGCGCGGGCCGAGCTGCATGTCTGGCCCGGGCAGCACGACCGGGCCTACTGGCGCCAGCACGTCGCCGACTACCTGCGCTTCTACGCCAGCCGCTAGCTCGGGTCAGCGGCCCCGGCGTCGCTCTCGCTCCCGGGCGACGTACGCCTCGGCCATGGTGTCGGGAGCGCACGACAGCCAGCCGTCGACGAGCGCCTCGCGCAGGGCGCGCTTGGTGACGGTCGTGAGCTGGACCAGGAAGGCGGCGTAGCCGTCGAAGTGGGGGATGGTGAAGTAGCCCTTGGTGTTCGTTGCGAGCACGGCTTCCTTCTCGCTCAGGTCCGCCACCCGTACGGCGATGATTGGCCCGTCGGGCGGGGTGGCTTTGCCGAAGCGCTTGACGTCGGCCTTGCTGAAGGGCCGTTCCCACGCGAAGCCCTTGCCTGCCACCAACCAGGTGCGATGGCCGTGGCGCTCGCCCTCGACCACCTCCGGCAGGTCCCGGGCCATCTGGGCGGCGTCCTCGAGGGTCACCATGGCCGGCACCGTACCGCCGCCGCGGCGGGGCTATGTCGCGGCGGCGGCACGGTTGGCGCGCAACCCGAGCCGGCCGTAGACGACTTCGGCCGGCCCGATCGCGATCAGGCGGCTGACCATGCGGTCGTACGCAAGCTCGACTTCAGCCATCAGGGGGCGAGGGCGGTCAGGAACTTGGCTGCGATCGGCGCCGCCACCCGGCCGCCGACGCCGCCCTTCTCGACCAGCACCGCGAACGCCAGCGTGCCGCGGAAGCCGATGAACCAGGCGTGGGTCTGGTTGGGGTCGGCGCCGATCTCGGCCGTGCCCGTCTTGCCCGCGACCTGCTGGCCGGGGACGGCCGCGGCCGTGCCCGTGCCGGTGCGGACGACTTCGGCCATCAGGTCGCGCAGCGAGGCGGCGACGGCCGGGTTCAGGGGCGACAGCCTGGGCGGGCTGAGGCCAGGCTCGGGGGCGATCAAACTTGGCGCCTGCCAGGCGCCGCTCGCCACGGCCGCGGCCACCGAGGCCATCTGGATCGGGCTCGCGACGACCGATCCCTGGCCGATGGCCGCGGCAGCCTTCTCGGCCGCGTCCTTCGGCATCGGAAACATGCCGAGTGCGACGGGCAGCCTGAAGCCGGGGTAGGTGCTCAGGCGGTTGAACCCGAAGAGGCTGAGCGCGTCGCTCAGGGCCTCGGCCGGCAGGTTGGCGACCAGCCCGACGAAGGCGGTGTTGCATGACTGGGCGAAGGCCGTCCGCAGCGTGGTCCCGCCCAGGGCTTCGCCCTCGAAGTTGACGAACGCCTGGCCGCCTGCTGTCGCCTGTGGGGGGCACGGCGCCGGCGTGTCGGGCGTGGCGCCGCTGGCGAGCAGTGCCTCGGTGGTGACGACCTTGAACGTCGACCCGGGCGGGTACAGGCCCGCGAGGGCCCGGTTGAACTCTTCGCTCAGGGGCCGGCTGATGACCGCCTTCACGGCGCCGCTGGACGAGTCAATGGCGACCAGTGCGGCCGGCTGGCTGATGCCCGCCAGCGCCTGTTCGGCCGCCGCCTGGACGGCCGCGTCGATCGTCAGGTGTATCGGCTGACTGGGCGCGCCCGGGAAATGGAACACCGTGCGCACGGGCTTGTCGTCGGCGGCGACGATGCGCACGTCGCCGGATGGAGCGCCCGCCAGCGGGCGCTCGAAGACAGCCTCAAGCCCGGACAGGCCGACCTGGTCCCCCACCACATACGGCAACTTCAGGTCGGCCAGCCGTTCGGCGGTGATCTCGCCGACCCGTCCGAGCACGTGGGCGGCGAAGCCGTCCGACGGCGAGAGCCGGGCTTGGGTCCTCTGGAAGAAGACGCCGGGGACCGGTTCGAGGATGGGCCGTATGGCCGCGAACCGGTCGAGCCGCACATTGGCGATCGGCACAAAGTGCTCGGGCTGCACCCCGGGAGCGGTCAGCGCGGCGGTGATGGCCCCCGGCTCGACGCCCAGCTGTTGCTTAAGGACGGCGTCCACCTGGGCCCGGTCCTTGATGCGCCCGGGCGCCAAACCAACCACCGCAACGTCCTGCATCGAGGCCAGTGAGGCGTCGTTGGCGCCGAGGATCGGCGCCCGAACGGGCCACTGCCGGGTGCGGTCGAAGTGCTGGTCGGCCTCCAAGACCGGGTGGAGGACGGCCGGCGACCAGACCACCCGCCACACCTTGCCGGTGCGCGTCAGGTGCAGCGCTCCCGCGTACTCCCACGTCCCCAGCCCGGCCAGGTCCAGCGACGCCTGGAACTGGGCGTCGGCCTCGGTCTTGGTCTTCCCGAAGGCCACCTTGCCGGCGGCAAACCGAGCCGCGGTGACTTCCAGGTCGTTCTTCATCCCGGTGACGAGGGCGGCGAAATCGGGCGGCGCCCCGGCCATGACGCCGCCCATGGTGGCCGCATCGAACGTCGACCACGCGTCCAGGAACCGGCCGACCTCGGCGCGCGGCAGCGCCGGCGTCGACTTGGTGCACGCGGTCGTCGCCAGCAGCGCGACGACCAAGAGCCCGCCGATCCGCCGTGTGCCGAAGCTCACTCGTTCAGGAGCGCCTTCGCCGCGTTCACGATGTCCTCCGCCTCGATGAGCAAGGCCGACTCCATGGTTTCGTCGTAGGGCATGGCGGGCACGTCCGGCATGGCCAATCGCCGCACCGGAGCGTCCAGATCGTAGAACGCCTCCTCGGCCACGATGGCCGCGACCTCGGCGCCGACCCCGAAGCTGATGTTGTCCTCGTGGACGATGAGCAGCCGGCCGGTCTTGATCACCGACGCCAGCACCGCGTCGCGGTCGAGCGGCGAGATCGTGCGCAGGTCGATGACCTCGACGGAGTAGCCCTCCTCCGCCAGCGTCTCGGCCGCCTGCAGGGACAGGTGGCGGTGCCGGCCGTAGGTGACGATCGTCATGTCGTCCCCGGAGCGGGCGACGTCGGCCACCCCGATCGGCACGCGCCAGTCTCCCTCGGGTACGAGCCCCTTCACCCGCCGGTACGTCAGCTTGTGTTCCAGGAACAGCACCGGGTCGGGGTCGTCGACCGCCTCCCGCAGCAGCCCGGCCACGTCCCACGGGGTCGAGGGGCACACCACCTTCAGGCCCGCGACGTGGGCGTACATGGCCTCGACCGCCTGCGAGTGGTACATGGCCCGGTGGGTGCCGCCGCCCCACGGCGCCCGGATGACGAGCGGGACGCAGAAGTCGCCGTTGGAGCGGTAGTGGATCTTGGCCGCCTCGTTGACGATCTGGTCGACGCACGAGTGCAGGAAGTCGGCGAACTGGATCTCGGCCACCGGCCGTAACCCGGCCAGGGCCAGCCCGATGCCGATGCCCACGATCGAGGACTCGGCCAGCGGCGTGTCGATGACCCGACCCGGGCCGTACTTCGCCAGCAGTCCGTCGGTGGCGCGGAAGACGCCCCCCATGATCCCGACGTCCTCCCCGAGCACGCACACCCGCTCGTCGTCGGCCATGAGGTCGTCGAGGGTCTGGCGGACGGTGTCCAGCACGCTGCGCTCCACGCCGGTCGCCGGGCGGGGCAGCTCCGGGCGCAGCACGACGTGCTGCTGCACCTCCGCAGGCACCCGGGGGATGGGCCGCACGGGCCGGGCCCACACCCGCTCGAAGGCCATGGCCCGGGTCGACACGGGCCGGGCGTCAGCCTGCGCGGCCGCCTCGTTGACCTCGTCGCGGACGTGCTCGACGAGCTTCTCCTCCTCCTTCTCGGTCAACACCGCATGCTCGAGGAGGTACTGGCGCATCCGGCCCAGAGGCTCCTTCTCCCGCCACGCCTCGATCTCCTCGGTGGTGCGGTAACGGCGATCGTCGTCGTCGGACGTGTGGGGCAGGAGGCGGTAGGTCTTGCACTCGACCAGCGTCGGCCCCCCGCCCCGGCGCGCCTTGTCGACCGCCGCCGACGTGGCCGCGTAGACCTCGAGAAGGTCGTTGCCGTCGACCACGACGCCCTCGAACCCGTACCCGGCGACCCTGTCGGCCACGTTGGGCACGGCTGACTGCATCGTCTCAGGCACCGAGATGGCGTACCCGTTGTTCTCGCACACCAGCACGAGGGGCAGGCCGTGGATGCCGGCGTAGTTGAGGCCCTCGTGGTAGTCGCCGCGAGACGCGGTCGCCTCGCCGAACCAGCACACCGTCACCCGGTCCTCGCCCCGGATGCGGGCCGCGTTGGCCAGGCCGGCGGCGTGGGGCAGCTGGGTGGCGATCGGCGACGAGCCGGTGATGATGTTGAGGCGGCGGCAGCCCCAGTGGTTGGGCATCTGGCGCCCGCCCGAGTTGGGGTCGTCCGGCCGGGCCAGCGAGTTGAGGACGACTTCCTCCGGCGTCATCCCCAGCGCGAGCACAACCCCGAAGTCGCGGTAATAGGGCAGTGCCACGTCGTAGCCCTTCCGCAGCGCCCACGCCGAGCCGATCTGGGCCGCCTCCTGGCCCTGCCCGGGGATGACGAACGGGATCTTGCCGATGCGCTGGAGGTTCCAGACCTTCTGGTCGACTGCCCGCGTGAGCACCATGAGCCGGTACATGGCGACGAGGTCGTCGCCAGAAAGGCCCAGCTCCGTGTGGCGGCTCACTGCGTCGTTCATAGCCGTTTTGACCTCCGCGGTCTGCAGGTTCGGGACAAGTCCAGTCAAGGCGCTATCGGAAGGTCCGGATCTGGCGGACCCGGGCCATATCGGCGATGCGCCGCTCGGCGATGCGGTCGGCCGCCTCGGCGGTGGTGACGCCTTCCTCCCCCGCCACCGCCAGCACCCGGGCGGTCGTTTCGAAGATGCGCCGGACCTCGGCGTAGGCCCGTTCCTGGTGGTAGCCGGTCGGGGACCGCTCCTCGGAGATGTTGATGATCCCGCCCGAGTTCACCACATAGTCCGGGGCGTAGACGATGCCATGGTCGGCGAGCAGCTTGGCGCA
This sequence comes from Acidimicrobiia bacterium, assembly GCA_023265045.1. Classification (GTDB taxonomy): domain Bacteria; phylum Actinomycetota; class Acidimicrobiia; order Acidimicrobiales; family AC-14; genus JAHFUQ01. The sequence continues at coordinate 24,040 of JAHFUQ010000020.1, read as the reverse complement.
GGACGGGTCGGCGAGCTGGTTGTTGGCCGATCCCACCACCGCGGCGCAGCCCAGTTGGGGGATCCGCGCCGAGTCGAGCACCCCGCCCAGGGCGCAGGGGGCGAAGATGTCGCAGGGCGCGGTGTGGGCCGACGCCACGTCGACGGCCCCAACGCGGTCGCCATAGCGGTCGACGAGTCGGGCCACGGCCGCGGGCACGACGTCGGCCACCACCACTGTTGCGCCGTCTTCGACCAGCAGCCCAACCAAGCTGGTCCCCACCTTGCCGACGCCCGAGATCACGATGCGCCGGTCCACCAGTTCGGGATCGCCCCACAGCCGGGCCGCCACCGCCTTCATCGCCCACCGCACGCCGTGCGCGGTCGCCACCGACGGGTCGCCCGAGCCCCCCAGCGCCGGGCTCACCCCGGTCACGTAGCGGGTCTCTCGGCGGATGAGGTCCATGTCGGCCTGCGTAGTCCCGACGTCTTCGGCCGTGATGTACCGACCGCCGAGGGAGTCGACGTAGCGGCCGTAGGCCCGGATCAGGCCCTCGCTGCGGTCCGTCGCCGGGTCGCCGATGATGACGGCCTTGCCCCCGCCCTGGTCGAGCCCGGCGACGGCGGCCTTGTACGTCATCCCTTTGGCCAAGCGCAGGACGTCCTCGAGGGCGTCGGCCTCGGTGGGGTAGGGGTAGAAGCGCGTACCGCCGAGGGACGGACCGAGGCTGGTGGAGTGGATCGCGATGATGGCTTTCAGGCCGGTCGGCTGGTCCTGGCAGTAAACCACCTGCTCGTACCCGTCCGCCTCGATGCGGTCGAACACGTTCACCTAACGCTCAGGGTACCGCCGCCCCCGCGTTAAGGCGCCGGTCACCTGACGATCAGGGTGGCCGTCTGGTGGGCGGGGTGGAGCTGGCAGAAGATCTTGAACGTCCCCGCCCGGCCCAGGTGGAGCTTCACCTTCAGCGTCTGGTTGGGGTCGACCGTCTTGGCCACCTGGTACCCCTCGATCGTGAACCCGTGCACCTTCTCGGTGCCGTTCCCGACGTTGAGGAACAGGGTGTCCTCTTTGTTGGCGATGATGTTGACGGGGAAGTAGCCGGTGGCGCCGCTGACGAGGGTGGACGTGATCGAACGGTGGGCGTTGGCGTGGCCGCACGCGCCGAGCATGAGCACGAGGGGCGCCGCCGCGACCAGCGCGGCGGTTCGGCGGGGAAGGGTGCGTTTCACAGGCCCCGTACCGTAGGCGGGAACCCGCAGGTCAGGCCAGCGCCCGGGTCCGCGCTCAGGCCAAGGTCGCCTGCACGTTGATCTCCACGTTGCCCCGGAGCGCGCTGGACACGGGGCAGGACCCTTGCGCGGCGGCCAGCCCCTCCTGAAAGGCGGCCTCGTCGGCGCCGGGCACGGCCGCCGTGACCGTGAGGTCCATGGTGGTGATCCCGGCGCCGGGCACGAACGTGCAGGTGGCCTCCACGTCGAGGCGCTCGGGCGGGTGGCCGCGGGAGCTGAGCTCGTTCGACAGGGCCATGCAGAAGCACGCCGCGTGGGCCGCTGCGATCAGCTCCTCGGGGCTCGTCTTGCCGCCCGGCTCCTCGGTGCGGGCCGGCCACGAGACGGGCGCGTCAGCGAACAGGCCGCTGCTCGCGGCCGAGACGACCCCGTTGCCGCTGAACAGGTCCCCGTTCCAGCTCGCCCTGGCCTTTCGCTGTGCCATTCCTGCCTCCTCGTTGGTGCTTGCTGGTCGGGAGCGGCCTACGCCGCTCGCCAGATCGGGATCAGGCCCGCGCAGACCGCCGTCCTGCCGTCGGCAAAGACACCGGTGGCGCCGGGCACCGGACAGGGCGCCCCCTCCAGGACGAGCGGGACGGTTGTTGACGTCGATGTCGGCGCCGGGGTCGACGTGCTGCTGGTCGCCGCCGCCACCGTGGTGGTGGTGGCCGGCGCCGCCGTCGTCGTCGTCGCCCGGGCCGTGGTCGTCGTCGTCGCCCGGGCCGTAGTCGTCGTCGTGGTCGTCGTGTTGCAGGTCGCCCACAGGCCCCTCTTGGCCGTGCGGGCGTCTGCCACGGCCGCCGCCAGCTCGTCCGCATGGGCCGTGTTCGGTGGCCGCTTCAGCTCGAACATGAACCCGTCCTGGGCCATGGCGAGGTTCAGGAACAGCCCGTCGGGGAGGCGGTAGACGTAGGCCAGGGTGCGCCCCAGCGTGTCGGTGCGGCTCGCGTCGTACACCAGGCGCACCGACCGCAACGGACCGATGAGGCTCTGCAGGTGAGTGGTCGCCTCGGCGGAGAAGCAGTCCGCCGTCTCGATGTCCGGGGCGTCGACGCCGAGGAGCCGGACCTTGACGCCGTCGTTGGTCTCGAAGCTGTCGCCGTCGATGACCGTCTTGACCACCTTGTCGTCACCCGGAGGCAACGGCTTGGTCGTGGAGGTGGAGGTGGACGACGTCGATGCGGCGCGCAGGGTGGTCGACGTGCGGATGGTGACTTTGGTCGTCGGGCTCGACCGGAAGGGGATCGAGACCACCGCCACCACGACGATGGTGAGGAGCAGCCCGATGATCAGCTGAGGGAGGAACGGCAGCCCGCGGAACCGCTGCCACAGGCCGCCCAGGTCGCTCCAGAGCGTCCGCGGTTTCGGCCTGGGCCTGTGGCCCGGCCAATCGGGGGGCGTCGAAGCCATCAGCGCTCAGGAAGGCTCATCGGGTGCATGGTCGCGTTGTCCCCTCCGCCGGGGAACACCCTACGACAGCGGCGGCGAGGAGGCGCTGATCCCCCGCCGGACCGCCCGCACGGCGACCGCGATCGCGTCGAGGCGGGCCGACGGGCCTCCTTCGATCTCCCGCACCAGCGCGACCGCCTCGTGCACGGGTTCGGCGCGGGCGGCGAGAAAGCGCGCCACCGCGTCGGGGGCGTCACGCTCGGGGTGTTCGACGAAAGCGCGGTAGGCGGCCTCGCGCCGCAGTTCGTCCAGATCGTCGAGCAGGCCCTGCCAGGCGGCGCGCGCCCACTGGTCGGTGACCGGCGCCTTGCGGAGCAGGTCGACGAGCCGGTCGAGGCCCAGCGACTCACCGGCGCGCAAGAAGGCGTCGGCCACGTCGCGCGCCGGCCGTCCCGTCTGGCGGACCAGTGCGCCGATGTCGGGCGCGATCTCCAGCTCCTCCACGCAAGCCCAGTTCACGGCCGAGCCCGGGTCGACGCCGCTGTCCACCAGCGCCTCCGCCCGCCGGGTGCGCCGGCGCCGGCGCGCCGCGCTCCCGATCTCCGGCATGGCCGCTTCCAGCTCGAGGAACGTCGGCCGGTCCCGGATGACGGTGGCGGCGATGTCGGTCTCGCCCCGCCGGAGGTAGTCCCTGGTCAGGGCCTCAAGCAGGGTGCTCACGGCTGAAGCGGCGGTGTGGTCCCAGTGCTCGCCGGCCCGGGCCACCCCCCAGGCGATGCAGTAGGCGGTGACGACCTGATCGGCGGACGCCCCGGTGTCGGCCGAAACCCGGCTGACGAAGGTGGCGCCCATCCGGTTGACGACGTCGTTGGCGACGACCGCCGCGATCAGCTCCCGCCGCAGGCGGTGGCCGTCGAGCAGGTGGTCGAAGCGAGCCGTGATCGCGGCCGGGAAGTAGCGCACCAGCGCCACCCGCAACGCCGGTTGGTCGGGGATGGCGGACTCGAGCACCTCGGCGGCCAGGCGGCGCTTGGCCCCCGCCAGCAGCACCGCCAGTTCGGGCCGGGTCAGGCCCGCGCCCGCTTGGGCTCGGGCGCGCATCTCCTCGGTCGTCGGGAGCGCCTCGATCGAGCGGTCGAGCACCCCGCTGGCTTCCAGCTCGACGAGCAGCGCTTCGACCGCGTCCATGAAGTGGGGGCTGGCGGCCTGGGCGCGGCTGAGGGCGAGGCTCTGGTTGAGGCAGTCGTCGAGGACGGCGGCGACGACGTCGTCACACGCCTCGGTCAGGAACTTGTCCCGCTCGTCCATCGTGATCTCGCCCGCGTCGACGGCGGCGCGCAGCAGGATCTTGAGGTTGACCTCGCGGTCCGATATGTCGACCGCGGCTGAGTTGTCGATGGCGTCGGTGTTGATGCGCCCGCCCCGGCGGGCGTACTCGATGCGGGCGCGCTGGGTGAAGCCCAGGTTGGCCCCCTCGCCGACCACCCGGGCCCGCACGTGCAGGCCGTCCACCCGCACCTCGGTGTTCGTCCGGTCGTCGATGTCCTGGTCGGGCTCGGCGCTGGCGCGGACGAAGGTCCCGATCCCGCCCGCGAACAACAGGCCGACGGGCGCCTCGAGGATCGCCCGGATGAGCTCGGGCGCGGTCAGGTGGTCGGCGCTCACGCCCAAGACCTCGCGCGCCTCGGCGCTCAGCTCGATGCGCTTGTCGAGCCGCGGCCACACGCCGCCCCCCGCGCTGATCCGGGCTCGGTCGTAGTCGTCCCAGGACGACGACGGCAGGGCGAACAAGCGGGCCCGCTCCTGAAAGGACGCGGCGGGGTCGGGGCGCGGGTCGAGGAAGATGTGGCGGTGGTCGAACGCCGCCACCAGGCGGATCCGGTTCGACTGGAGCATGGCGTTGCCGAACACGTCGCCCGACATGTCGCCGATCCCCGCCACGGTGACGGCGTCCGCTTGGAGGTCGATCCCCAGCTCGTCGAAGTGGTGGCGGACGGCCACCCACGCGCCGCGGGCGGTGATGCCGAGCGCCTTGTGGTCATAGCCCCGGGAGCCGCCGGAGGCGAATGCGTCCCCCAGCCAGAACCCCCGCTCCTCGCTGACCCGGTTGGCGAGGTCGGAGAACTTGGCCGTGCCCCGATCGGCGGCCACGACCAGGTAGCTGTCGGCGTCGCCCTCGGTCACTTCCAGGAGGCTGGCGATGAACGTCTCGTAGGCGTGGGGCACGGCGTCAGGCCCAGCGGCGGGGCCGTAGCGGCCGCGCTTGACGATGAACCCGCCCTTGGCGCCCGTCGGCACGATGACGGCGTTCTTCAGCACCTGGGCCCGCATCAGTCCGAGCACCTCGCCGCGGTAGTCGTCGGGCCGGTCGCTCCAGCGGACCCCGCCGCGTGCCACCGGCCCCCAGCGGAGGTGGATGCCCTCCACCGCCGGGCCGTGCACGAAGATCTCCCGAAAGGGAACGGGGCGCGGCATGTCGGGCACCGCCGCGCTGGCGATCTTCAGGGCGACGTGGTCGCTGGCCGTCGCGTAGCGGTTCGTCCGCACGGTGGCGTCGACCAGGGCGAGCAGCCCGCGCAGGATGCGGTCATGGTCGAGCCGGGGCACGGCGTCGCAACGGGCTTGGATGCGCGCCCGCACCGCCTCCACCGACTCGGCCGCCGCGGGGTCGAAACGGGCCGCGAACAGCTCGACGATGGCGCGGCACACCGTCGCGTTCTCGACCAGCACGTCGTCCACGTAGCCGGTCGTGAACGAGGTCCCCACCAGCGAGCGGTACCGGCGGTAGGCACGCACGACGGCGACGTCCGGCCATGGCATGCCGGCCCGCAGGACCAGGCGGTTGAGGGCGTCGACCTCGGCCCGACCGCTCCAGAGCGCCCGGGCGGCGTCGGCGAGACGGGGACCGTCGCGCTCGATGTCGAGGCGCTCCCCGGCGCCCGGCGCGCTGGCGGTGCGGACCCCGAAGTCGTGGAGGTGGACGGCGGCGTCGCCGGCGCCGAGCGCCCACGGCTCCTCCTCGACGGCCCAGAGCCCGAGGCTCTCGATGATGGGCAGGAGGCTCGACAGCTCGATGGCGGGACCGGCGACGTAGACCTTGAACCGGGCATCGGCTTCACCTGTCGGGTCGGGCGTGATCCGGATGCCGATGCCCTCGCCGGCGGTGAGAAGGCGGTCCAGCTCGAGGACGTCGTCCACCGCCCGCTCGCCCGCGATGGCGGCGCGGTAGCCGCTGGGGAACCAGTCGGCGTAGTGCTGGGCCAGCCGCTTCGCCCGCGCCTCGCCGAAGCGCGACGCCAGGGCTGCCGCCAGCTCTTGGTCCCAGGTCCGGCACAGCAGCCGGACCTCCCGTTCGAGCGAATCGACGCCGCCTTCCGGCAGGGGGCCGTCGATGTGGACGACCAGGCGCAGGATCGCGTCCGCTCGGTCGCCGAGGGCGACCTGGGCGTCGACCCACGCCCCTTCCAACTGGGCCATCAGGAAGCGTTCGAGGCGACGGCGGAGGGCGGACGAGTACAGCTCCTGGGGGATCGACAGCAGGGCCGAGACGGTGCGGCTGGCGGGCTCAACTCGCAGCCGGACCCGGACCGCCTGCTGGTCCTCGGCCGCCAGCAGCCCGACGATCGTCTGGCGCAGGGCGGCCAGCTCCGAGTCGAACAACTCCTCTTTGGGGAGCACCTGGAACAGCGACACCAGCGCCGCCTCGTCGTGGCTGCCCGGCACCACGTCTTCCAGTTCGAGGATCCGCCGCAGCTTCCACCGCAGCACGGGGATGAGGACCGCCGGCTCGTCGTTGGCCTTGTCGCTGAAAACGCCGACGACCTCGAACGTGCCCTCCACCGCGCCGTCGAGTCCCACCTCGAGCACTTCGATCCGGTGCATCGGCACCTGGCGGTGGACGGTGCTCGTCTCCGCCGTGCGCGTTATGCGCAACAGGGGCGTTCCCAGGTCGTCGCGGCCGCCGTCTGGTCGGGCGGGGGCGACCGCCGTCGCCTGGCGGATGGGGACGCCGAGCCGTGTCCCGCCGCGGCTCGTGCGGAGGAAGACGAAGTTGCCGTCGAGGACCCAGTCAAGCAGGGCCGCGGCCTCGTTCACCTCGTCGGCGTCGTAGCGGGCCGCGGCGTACTCGCGGGTGCGGGCCGCCACCTCGGCGATCTGGGCCCGCATGGCCGAGAAGTCGTCGGTGGTGGCGAACACGTCGCCGACCACACTCTTGATCGCCTTGACCAGGGCGCGCCGCGCGCCCGCGGGGAAGCGGCTGCCCAGTTCGACCTGGAGGAACGAGTCGCGATGGACGGCCGCGCGGGCCGGGAGGACGGCCGCCAGGCGCCCGTCCGCCGTCCGCTCGCTCCCAATGACGGGGTGCAGCAGGCGGGCGACGCGCTGGCCGAGCTGGTGCAGCTCCTCCTTGACCGTGCTGACGATGAACTGCCGGTCGTCGCAGCTGACCTCCAGGATCGTCCCGGTCGCCGGGCCACCGTCAAGGGCGACGTCCGGGTCGATCAAACGCACCGCGATCTCGTCGGGGGCGCGGCTGTCGACAAACGCGAAGGAGTCAGCCAGCGCCCGGGCGACGGTGTCGGGCTCGGCGCTCGCCAGCTGCGCCGGCGCCACGCGCCGCAGGGCCATCGAGGCGAAGTCGCGGCGGACCTTGGGCCGGTCGTGGGCGATGCGGTCGAGGGCGGCGAGGATCGGCGCCAGGGCGCGGCTCAGAGCCGGATCGTCGTCCCGCGCCAGCGCCCCCCCGTGTCCCGCGTCGCTCAGAGCTCCGATGCTAGGAGCCTGCGATCAGGCGTGATTGGGCTTGGTCGTCAGTTGAGGGGCGGCGGCGCCCCGCAGCACCCTGATGGCGAGCTGGCCGTTGGCGAGGGACGACTCCACGCCGGCGCCATAGCCGTCGGGGAGGTCGATCTCGCGCTCGTACCCGCCGTACTCCCACTCGTGCACCAGGTAATCACGCGGCGCGGCGCTGCGTACGCTGGCCCAGAACCGCAGCCGCCCCGGCCGCACCTCGATCGTGACGTCGTCGGCGGTCACCGCCGGGATGGGCGCGACAACCATCAGTGCCGCGCTGGTCTCGTAGACGTTGACGGGCACGCCCTGCGGGCGCATTTCGGCCTCGACGGCGATGGTCGCGTCGCGGACTTTCTCGTGTGTCGCACGTTCGCTCGACATGGGCACAAGGGTACCCAGCCTCGCTTCCTCGAGCCGCCGCTACCCCAAACCGGCGCTATCCAAAACCAACGTGGCCGTAGGTGCTGCACAGCCCGTACGCGTTGATGAGGACGAACGCGGCGATGATCAGGATCGCGATCCAACGGCACCACGCCGGGAGGGGGGTCGTGCGCTCGGCCGGCGCCGGCATGTACCAGTCCGGGAGGAGGTTCGGGTGGGGGCCTGCCTCAACGTCCATTGCACGAAAAATAACGCCGGGCGGGACGGATTTGGTCCCGCGAAACGGTAGTTCACCGATTCGTTCGATCCGGTACCCTTCGCTTCATGCGCCACCGCTGACGTCCGGTCCATCCTGAGGTCGGCCCGCTGAGCCGGAAGTGGCTCGTTTGGGCCCTTCGCTCCGAGACCATCCCGATCTACCCCCTGCACGCGCTGCTGTTCGCCGACTCGGGCCTGTCGGACGCCAAGATCTCCAGGCTGTTGCTCGTGTGGTCGGCCGTCGGCATCCTCGCCGAGGTGCCCACCGGCGTCCTCGCCGACCGCTTCTCGCGCCGGTTCCCGCTCGCCGCGTCGACGGTCCTCCAGGCCGCGGGCTACGTGCTCTGGATCACCGGCCCGGCACTATGCGGGCTTCGCCGGCGGTTTCGTGTTGTGGGGCCTCGGCGGCGCCCTCGGCTCGGGCTCGATGGAGGCGTTGGCCGCCGGCGCCGCCGGGGCCGCGCTCGGCGGCGCCGCTAGACGGTTCTGTCCCCGCACGCTCGGCCTCGTCCTCGCCGGCGGTCGCCGTCTTCGCCGCCGCCGGCGTCTTGCACCGTCCGATAGGTGTCGCCGGCATCGCCATCGCCTCCTTCCTGTACCAGGCGGTGCTGGTGGTCGTCGACGCCCAGCTGCAGGCCGGTATCGAAGGCCGGGCGCGGGCGACGGTCACCTCGGTCGCGTCCCTCGGCGTGGACCTCTGCTCCCTCGTGCTCTACGCGGCGTGGGCGCTCGACCAGCCCGCCCTGCTGGCCGCCACCGGGTTTGCCAGGGCAGCCGCGCTACCGGCCCTGCTCAGGCCTCACCAGAGGGAGGGAAGGTCCCCGGTGCTGGACCCGAAGTAGTAGTCGCCCTTGTCGTAGGGGCGGCGGATCCGGCATTCGGGACACGGCAGCGCCGTCGTCGGAATGGACGCAGCCGCGAACTGGGCTTCGTCCATCTGGTCGGGCACCGCGAACGGTGTGTAGCAGCCCTTGCATTTCACCATCAGCACGGCGCCAACGCTACCTATCCCGATGGGAAGATGGGCGGCCATGGCGTCCGCGCGCGAGGCCGACGTCCGGTCGGCCGTCTGGGAGGCATTGGTGGGGGACCCGCAGCGGGCGGTCGAGCTCGCCCTCGCCCGCCTGGAGAAGGACGATGATCCCGAGCGGCGCCTTCTGCCCGTACGCACGGCCCGGCGGCGCACGGCGTCTTACAGCACCTGTGCGACGTGCTCTCGGGCGTCGCGAGCCTCGACCCTCTCACGCTCCCCACGCCGGAGGACCTCGATCGCATGCTGGCGGGAACGCCGGTCGGATAGCACCGACCACGCCAAGGTACGCGTGGCTACCTCGTCCCCGGACGAATCCGGTCTAAGCCTTGGGACGCTCCTTCAACCCCGCCCCGCACAGCTCGACCATCTCGGCGATCCGGGCCGCCCGGACCTCGGGGCGGCGGGTGGTGGCGTCGATCCACCGCAGGTAGCCGCGCCGGTAGAACTGAGCGAGCGAGTCGAAAAACTCGCCCGCTGCCGGCTCGGCCTCCAGGGCAGCGGCGATGTCCGGCGCCAGGTCGTCGCGCTGCGGGCCCTCGGGGGCGAGCACGACCGCGACCTCGTCGCCGGGACCGAGGCCGCAGTCGCGCCGCCACGCGGCCCCGACGGCGATCCCCAGGCCGTCTCCGAAAGGCTCGATCACCGCCCGGATCCGCATGCCGTTCACCGTCCCGCCCACGCGGTGCACGAGTTTGCGACCCCACGCCGCATCGGGATCGAAGGGCAGCGGGATCACCACGCGCTTGTTGGCGCCGGCCGCGACGACGGCGTCGAAGGCTCTCGAGCCGCTAGCCACGCGGTCCGACCCTTGCGGCGTCGTGCGCGACCGCGGACGTCACGTCGACGCTGAAGAAGTGTCCGTGCCGGTGGACACCCGCGATCACGACGTCGAAGCGTAAGCCCTCGCGGACGCGGCAGGATCATCGCCCCACTGCTCCCTCGCCCGCATGATCCGGCGACGCCGGCTGCGCAGCTGAGTGCGGGCGGCATCGTCCCAAGCGCCGGTGATCAGCCCTTGACGGCGCCCATGGTGAAGCCCGAGATGAACCGTTTCAGGAAGACGTTGAAGACGAGGGCGATGGGGACGGCGACGAACAGGGTGGCGGCCTGGAGCGACTGCCAGAAGAACACGTCGCCCCGCACCAGCTCGGTCGGGACGCCGACCGAGATCGTCTTCTGCGCGGTCTGGGACACGAAGGCCAGCGCATAGATGAACTCGCTGGCCGAGAGGGTGCCCGAGAACACGAACACGGCCACGATGCCGGGGAACGACAGGGGCAGGACGGTGCGCACGAAGGCGCCCATCCGGCTGTAGCCGTCCACCATCGCCTGCTCCTCGATGTCCTTGGGGATGGACTTGAAGAACCCCAGCAGCAGCCACACCGAGACCGGAATGGTGATCGTCGGGTAGAGCACGACGAGCGCCCACCGGGAGTCCTGCAGGCCGAGGTAGGAGACGACGCGCGACAACGACAGGAACAGCAGCGACGGCGGGATCAGGTACACGAAGAAGATCGCGACGGCCATGCCGCCGCCCCACCGGAGGTTGAGGCGGGCGAGGCTGTATGCGGCGGGCAGGCTGACGGCCAGGGTGATGAGCACGACGCAGAGACCCACCAGCAACGTGTTGTCGACGAAGGTCCCGAAGGCGGTGCCGTTGATGAGCAGGTCGAGGTGCTTGAGGGTGGGCGGCTTGTTGAAGATGAACGGGTTGTTGTCCCGCTGGTAGAGGTCCTGGTCGGCCTTGAACATGGTCACCAGGCTCCAGAGGAACGGGAAGGCGGCGAACAGGGTGAAGCCGGTGACGAGGGCGTAGAGGCCGGCCCGGCTGGCGCGCCGGCGCCGTATGTACCGGCGGTTCACAGCACCTCCATCTTCCGCACCGAACGCAGGATCAGCACGGCCGCGATGAGCAGGAGGGGAAACAGGCACAGGGCGATGGCCGCGCCCTGGCCCAGGTTGCCGCCTTGAATGCCCCTGAAGAAGGCCCACGTCGGCAGGATCTGCGTCGCGTCGATGGGGCCGCCCCGGGTGAGGACGTACACCACGGTCATGTCGGTGAAGGTCAGGATCGCCCCGAACAAGGCCGCCACCGCCGTCACCGGCAACGTCAGCGGGATGGTGACCCCGAACAGCTTGCGCCAGAAGCCGGCCCCGTCCACCTCGGCGGCGTCGTGGACGTCCTGGGGGATGGCGACGAGGCCGGCCATGATGATCACCGCCGCCAGCGGCACGATGCGCCAGACCTGCACGGCGATGACCGACACCATGGCGAGGTGGTCGTTGCCCAGCCAATGGAGGTTGCCGTCGAGCAGCCCGAGCCAGCGCAGAACCCAGTCGATGGGGCTGAACAGCGAGTCGAGCAGCCACAGCCACGAGATCGTCGCCAGCGACACCGGGGTCGTCCACGGGAGCAGGATGAGGAACCGCACCAGCCACTTGCCGCGGAAATCCTGGGTCAGGACGAGGGCCAGCACCTTGGCCAGGACGACGACGAGGACCATCGTCACGACGGTGATGAACAGGCTGTTGCGCAGCGACCTCCTGAACACGTCGTCATGCCAGATGGCGCGGAAGTTGCGCAGCCCCACGAAGTCGTACGACGGGTCGCCGACGGTGATGTCGCTCAGGCTGTAGGCAATGGCCAGGAAGAACGGGACGGCGACCAGGGCGACGATGTAGAGGACGGCGGGCGACAGCAGGAGGGGCCCGAGGACCCGTTCCCGGTCGAGCACGTATCGCCGTTTGGTGGTGGTCACAGGCGGCGCCGGTCGGCCTTGAGCGTCGACTGCTTGTCGAAGAAGCGCAGGTCGGCCTCCCGCACCACGAAGTCGTGGGTCTCGCCCGCGGGCACCTCGACACTGACAGTGGACGGGAGCAGCGCCCTCGCCTTGGCCGCGCCGCCGATCCCCTGCACCGTGCCGATCAGGTGGCGCTCGGCGCCGAGGTACTCGATGCGCTCGACCGTGAAGGGCACCGTGATGGCGCCGTCGTCGGGCTCGACCACACCCTTGGGCAGGAGGCTCTCGGGACGGAACCCGACGAGGACGTGGTCGCGCTCCATGATGTTCATCGGGGGGGAGCCGAGGAACGTCGCCACGAACGTGTCCGCGGGGTCGTCGTACACGTCCTGCGGGGTGCCGACCTGGCGCAGGGCGCCCTTGGACATGACCGCGATCCGGTCGCCCATGCCCATGGCCTCGACCTGGTCGTGGGTGACGTAGATGGTGGTTGTGCCGACTCGCTGCTGGAACTGTTTGAGGTCGTCGCGCGCGGCCGCCCGCAGCTTGGCGTCGAGGTTGGATAGGGGCTCGTCGAGCAGGAACACGCTCGGTTCCCGCACCAGGGCGCGGGCCAGCGCGACCCGCTGGCGTTCGCCGCCGGACAGCTGGCGCGGACGGCGGTCGAGCAGGTGGGCGATGCCGAGCAGCTCGGCCGCCCACGTGACCTTCGCGGCACGCTCTGCCGCCTTGACGCCCTGGGCCTTCAGCGGGAACTCGATGTTCCTGCGGGCGGTCTTGTGGGGGTACAGGGCGTAGCTCTGGAAGACCATGGCGATCTTGCGGGCTCGCGGGGGCAAGCCCGCCACCTGTTCGCCGCCGATGAGCACCTCGCCGGCCGTCGGCTGCTCGAGCCCCGCGATCAGGCGCAGGAGCGTGGTCTTCCCGCACCCCGACGGCCCCAGCAGGACGAGGTACTCGCCCTCCTCGGTGGCCAGGTCGAGCCGGTCGACGGCGTTGACCTCGCCGCCATCGAACCGCTTGGTGAGCCCCTTGACCTCGACGACCGCCACTCGGTGGCGCCCTAACGCCCGCCGACGAGCTTGCGGTCCCTCCACTGCTGGAAGATGGTCTTGATCCTTCCCTCGGCCTCGGCCACGGCGTCCTTCGCGCTCAGCTGGCCGCGCGCCGCCTTGGCCATCATCTGCGGGAGCACAAAGGTCGAGAACACCTCGCCCTCGGCCGCGTTCGCCGGCCCGGGGTAGCCGATGTTGGCGCTCCACTTCTCCGCGTCCTTGAGCAGCGCCAGCTTGTTGGCGGGCTTCGAGCCGAACGGGTCGGTGTCGAGCCAGGTGTTCGCGTCGGTCACCGTCGAGGGGAACGACGGGAGCGTGTAGAGCTTGCTGTTGTTCGTCGCCTCTTTGTAGTTGCCGACGAGGTGCAGCAGGAACTCCTTGGCCGCGTCGGGGTTCTTGGCGTGCTGCGGGATGACGTAGACCATTATGGCGTGCTCGCTGGCCAGCTGTTTGCCGGTTGGTCCTTTGAGCGGCGATGTGAAATAGATGTCGTCGGCCACCGCGGGATTGGCCGTTTGCGCGCTCCGGTAGGCCGAGATCGAGTTGAGGATGTACGACAGGTTGCCAGCGATGAGGCCCTGGTTGTTCGACGCCGCGTTCCATCCGAACACTTCGTCGGTCATGGTGGCTTTGAACAGCCGGGCCATGTAGTCGACGGCCTCGATGGTCTGCGGCGAGTTGAAGACGACGTTCTCGTTGGCGTCCTGTATCGACCCGCCGTAGGACCAGATCAGGGCGCGCGCGGCCATGTTCGAGTCGATCTCGTTGGACATCCCGATGCCCATCTGGGTGCCCATCTGCTTGATCTTCGTGCCCCCGTCCAGCAGCTCCTGGTACGTCGAAGGCCCGTTGGGAAGGCCGACCTTCTCCCACAAGCTCTTGCGGTAGTCCCCGGGGTCAGGGGCATAGCCGTGGCAGAACCCGTAGAACTTCTTGGTGGTCGGATTGAAGCTGGACTTCGTGCACAGCTCGATCTGCTTGCCGAAGCGCTTGGCCGCCTCTTGGTTGACGTCGGCCAGGTCGAGGACGCTGGGCTCGAGGTTGGACGGCGGGGAGATGAACTCGATCAGGTCGTGGCCCTCACGGGCCTGGATTTCGGCCGCCGCGCGCGTGAAAAGTTCCGCCTGGTCGATGTGGTCGACGCTTACGTTGACGCCGACCTGCGTTCCCCACGATTTCGCAAAGGGGTCGAACCATGTGTCGTGCTGCGGAACGAAGTGGCTCCAAACGAGGAGCTTCAGGTCGCCCGACAGCTTCTTTGCCGGCTCGACGATGGACGTACTGCCCTGGGTGCTGCTGGTCGTGCCGCTCTTGCCGCAGGCGGCCAAGACCGTGAGCCCGGCCGCTCCCTGGATGAACCGGCGCCGCGTGATGGCGCCCCTCAAAAAGTGATCCACCTATCCCTCCGTACGGTCGGTGAAGCCCTCCCCTCGATGCGTGGCCCCAGTTCGGAAGGTACACCCGGCGCAGAGAAACGGGGAGAGACGGCTGAGGTCCGCGCCCCGGCATGCCGCGCCATATCTCCGATCTGGGCGGTCGGGACCGGTCCGCCACTCCGCCGGAATCGAGACACTGCCGCCTGCTACCTTCCGCTGACCGACGGGAGAAGGGACACCGATGGGTGAGGCTCGAGACGTTGTCGACCGTTTCTACGGCAGTGCCGGCGCAGGCGACCTCAAGGCGGTGAGCGCATGCTTCGCAGACGCTTGCATTACCGTCACACCAGCCGGGGCGTTCGACAAAGCCGAACATGAGGCGTTCTTCGGCTCGTTCAAGGCCGCGCTGCCGGACGCGCACATGACGGTCGTGCGGGCCGTCGAGTCCGGAAACGAAGTGTTCGTCTCCGGCCGATTCCAAGGCACGCACCAGGGCGATCTGGTGACCCCTCAAGGCACCGTCCCGGCGTCCGGTAACGCCCTAGACCTGCCGTATGCCGACTACTTCCGCGTGGAAAACGGCGAGATCGTCGAGCACGAAGTTGTTTGGGATTCGATGACGATGATGGCACAGCTCGGCGTCGAGTCGGGGTCCCGGCAGGCGCTCTGAACCAACTCCGGCCCGGCGACGCGCCCTTGGTCGGCCACGTGGTCGGGAGCGTTGCCATGAGCGCCGCCGTCCCATCGATCGGGCCGGTGGCGCTCGGGCAAGGCTCAGGCGGGAACCGATCGCTCGACGAAGGCGGCGACATCAGCAGCGAAGCGCGACGCGTCCTCCCATCGCGGGGTATGGCCGACGCCCTGGTACACGAGCAACTCTGCACCGGCGACGCGGGAGAGGAGTTGGTCCTGCATGGCTCGTGGCAGCAGTCCATCGGCGCTACCCCAGATCAGCAATGTAGGTGCGGTGATCCGCCCGAGGTCCTCCACGTCGTCGTACGTCAACAGGTCTGCGAACATTTCCCGCCATACCCGCGCTGGCGCCTTCAGGACCTCGGCGGCCAACCGGTCAACCATCCCGGGAGCGACGCGCTCCGTCGAGGTGTCGACCACGATGGATCGGGCGACGGCGGCGTCGATGGGGTCTTCCAAACCGGAGACGACCGACGCGACGAATGCCTCGAGCCCCGCATGGCCTCGAAGGGTCGTCGGCGACGCCTCGAGCACTAGGCCGACGATCCGTTCCGGCCTGTCGATCGCCACGCGGCGGGCGACCAGGCAAGAGCCGGAGTGCCCAGCCAACACTGCCCGCTCGATGCCAAGCGCGTCGAGGAGCAGTGGGACGTCGGCGGCGTAGTCCTCCACTCGAAAGCCGGTCATTGGCTTGTCGGAGTCACCGTGCCCGCGCTGGGACACGGCGACGGTGCGAATGGAGAGGGTGATCGCTTCGAGAACCGGCTCGTACGACACCCAGGAGTCGGTCGGCCCGGGCAACAGCGCCAGCGCGGGACCAGAGCGGTCGCCTTGTTCCGCGTACGAGAGCGTCAGGCCATTCGGGAGGGTGACAGTGGAGCGGATCGGCGCCAACACCAGATCGTAGTGAAGCCGAAGCGCCAATAAGCGCGACTGGGTGGTCGCGCCCGGCTCGATCTCATAGCCAATCGTGGCGTCAGCCTGAGCGTTCCCATGGAAGCAGGACGTGGCTTCCTACAGAGGGCGGTAGCGGAGGCGCACGACGCCGTTGCTGAATCGGCGCTCGTCGAGGAGCGCGAGCTCGGCGCGCGTGTCGGTGGGCAGCGCCGGCTTGCCCCCACCGAGGACGACGGGCCAGATGAACAGGTGGCATTCGTCAACCAGCCCGGCCTTGAAAGCCTGTGCCGCGAGGTTCGGACCTCCCACGATGAGGTCGCTTGTGGTCGCGGCCTTCAGTTCGTGTACCACGCCGTGGTCGAAGTGACGTTCGAGCCGGGTCTTGGCGGTTGACACTGCGGCCAAGGTCGTGGAGTAGACGACTTTGTCCGCCGCCATCCAGACGTTCGCGAAGTCGCTCATCAGGTCCGATTGCGCGGCCAGGGCGGCGTCGGTTTCCCAAACGGCCATCGCGTCGTACATGCGCCGCCCGTAGAGGTAGGTGCCCGCGGACCGCATGAGGTCGGTGATGGACGCGAACACGTCGTCGTCCGGTGTCGCCCAGTCGAAGGCGCCGCGTTCGTCCTCGGTACAGCCGTCGAGAGACACGTTCGACGCGTAGATCAGCTTGGCCATTCCCGTTCCTACATCGCCGCCGACGCATCTCGACGACCTTGTTGTCCGACAGTAGCGGGCGGGGCTGCGCGAGGTTGATGGTGAGGGGGAGCGCGACGTTGCGCTCTGGCCCTCGATCGCTTCAGATCACCGTCGACATGGTCGGCCTCGCCCTGGCCGAGAAGTATGGTGATCGGTATGGCGACTCGCAAGGTGACGGTGACGCTCGATGCGGCCCAGCTCGACCGGATCCGCAAGCTCGTCGATGCCGGCAGTGCGCCGAGTGTGTCGGGCTTCGTCCAGCACGCCGTGTCCGTGGCCCTCGATGACGTCGCCGGCTGGGGAGCGCTGCTGGCCGAGGCGCTGCGCGAGACCGGAGGGCCCCTCACGGATGACGAACGCGCCTGGGCGGATGAGCTACTCGGCAATCGCCGAGGGCGAGGGTCGGCCGCCTGATGGCCGGTATCGCTCTCGATGCTGGCGGGCTGGTCGCACTCGACCGAAACGACCGCCGAATGATCGTGCTGCTGGCTCGGGCGAGCGAGACGCGAGCGACGGTAACGGTTCCGGCGAGCGCCCTGGCTCAGGCCATCCGGCGACCCGAGCGCCAAGTGAGACTCGCCCGGCTCCTCCGCCAGCCGACGACCTATGTCGTCGATCTCGACCGAGTCGACGCCACGAACGTGGGTCGGCTGCTCGCCGCGAGTGGGACAGCCGACGTTGTGGATGCGCACGTCGTCGTGTGTGCGCGCCGAGCGGCGCAGCGGGTCGTCACATCGGATCCGGACGACCTCCGCCGTCTCGATCCGTCCCTTGATCTCCTTGTCGTGTGACCGCCGCCTCCGCGGCGCGTTCTGTCGGGCAAGGCCACCGGACAGCGGAGCAGGGACGGGCGGCCCGGTTAGCCTTGCAGCAGTACGGAACGCGCGGCGGCCGGGCGAACCTCAATTTTGCAGATCGTCGAGGAGTCTTGCGCGCCGCTCCTCCAGGGCGGCGACTTCGGTTCGCAGATGCTTTAACTCGCGGTCGACTCGTGCGAGGTCCGCTTTCGCCCGGCGTTGCCGATGGTCGCGGTCGTTGTAGGTGCTCTGCATGAGTTCCTCGACCTCGCGCCGCAGGAGCCTCAACCACGGATTCCCGTGAATCACACCGACTCGGTACTGAAGCTGACCGACCTCGATCGCCGCCTCGATCTCCGCCTGGCTCAACCCGAACTCCTTGCGTGCTGTCTTGTCGCTGAGCGTTGCGCCCTTCTGGCGCCATTCTTCCTCCACGGCAGATTTCCTCGATCTCGACACACGGGGCAACTTCGCAGGGAACCGTACGCCCGTTTGGCGCGTCTCGAACCTGGCCCCCACGCACGCCAAGGATCTGGCTCAACTAGCCGGCAGTCGACCCCGCTGGCCGCGCGGAACTAGAGGGGGGCAGCAGGCGGTGGTCTGTGCACGCACCTGGGCTGATAAACAACCCGGGACACCTGGCGAGCGACCGGCTGTCGTTGCAGACCAGACAGGCGCTCGAGCGGATCCTGAAGAGCAGTGTCGACGGCGCCTCGATCGGCGGCGAAGAGGACGCATGGAGTTCGCGCTCGTGTCAGGCGGCGTGACGGGCTAGGTCGGCGGCGCAATGGCTGCACACGCGGCCCTCCGTCCGTCGCGTTAGGGGACAGTCGTCGGGAGTGGCCTTGGTGAGGGCGCCAGTGCCGGTAGCGAGACGGCAGGACTCGGCCCCGACGGAGGCACTGGTACCGCCACGCCCGGGTCGGCGTTCCGCTCGCCGCACGCGACTGCTCCAGGCGGAAACTCCGACAAGTGCGAGCGGACGTAATCGCACGGGCCGCCTACGTCCGCCGCCGGTGGGGGAGTCGCGGGCTGTGCCGGTCCCCCCGCCTTCTCTCGGAGGACGACCGCTGCCATGAGGACAGCAAGACACGCGAGGCTGACGAGAACACGTCTCATCGGACGACGCTCGACAGTGGACCTTCGACCAACGCGGGTGTGAGCGTCACGCCGAAGGCGAGCTCGACGAACCGTGGACCGACGATCCGGGGATTCGGGAGGTGCTCCAGGAACCCCGCCTCGGCCATTTGCGATGCGAACCGCGGGTGCGGCGGCCTCGCCTGGGGCAACACCATGTCGAACCCCGAGACGAAGGCGCCGGCGGTGGCGTACCCGAACCATTCGATCGTCTCAGTGAACGCAAGCACGAACGCTTCCCCCACGTGGGAGAGGCGTCCGAGCTGGTCTTCGTCGTCAGTCAGTTCGAGGACGGTCTGGACGGCGTAGCCCCAGCCAAGATGGCTGCCGGTCCGAATCGTGACGCTGCTGTCCTCGTGCCACTCCTGCTCGCCGAGCGTTTCGGTGGTCGCCGTCATGGGGTCCAGATTGAACCCCACGACGAGCATGTCCTGCCACGACAGTTCCCTGGCGAACACGACCCGCAGAGTGTGGATGCCGTGCACCAGCCTGTCGAACCAGGTGAAGTCACTCACGGGCCGGTGAGATCACCACTGAGCGTGAAGACGTCGGCGCCGACTCCGAGGAGACCGGCCGGCCGTAAAAGGGTCCCCAACCGCGGTCCGATACGACGATCCGCTGCCGGTCGCGAGTCGGATTGCGCAGCGCATTCCATTGCCGTTCGTGCCCTTCGTTGACCGCTTCGCTGCCGCCGAGTGCCGATTTCTATGGGCACGGATAGGGCACGCCTCGGATATCGGAGCGAGAATCGAGCTGGCCGCATTACCCCTGACCAGCACTTATGTGGTGGTCGGGACCGGCGTCGATCCGGTGACCTCGCGCTTTTCAGGCGCGCGCTCTGCCTACTGAGCTACCCGACCGTAGCGGTCCTGACGAGATTTGAACTCGCGACCTCCGCCTTGACAGGGCGGCGTGCACTCCAAGCTGCACCACAGGACCTCGGCCGACCAGCTTTTCACATCCCGCAGGGGTGCGGCGCAGAGTTGAGGGCCGAGGCGTACGATGCGGACATGGTCGCGACGGCGGATACGAGGACGGATGGTGAGCTCGTCGAGCTGACCCTAGGTGGTGACGCGGCCGCGTTCGCCACCCTGTATCGCGCCAACGTTCGGGCTGTGAGCCGGGTGGTGCACGACAACGTCGCCGACCGCGAGTTGGCCGCCGAACTGGTGCAGGAAGTCTTCGCGCGGGCCCTCGAACGGCTTGCGACCCTGCGGGAGCCCGACCGGTTCCGTCCCTGGCTGCTGGCCATTGCCCGGCACGCGGTCGTGGATCAGCACCGGTTGCGCGGCCGCAACCCCGTCGACAGTCTCGACGATGAGTCGGCGATCGAGCCGGCCCAGAAGGGCCCGTCCACCGAAGAGGTCGCCGAGCTGACCGAGCTGGCCGAGCTGGTGGCCGGATGTGTCGCCGGGCTGTCGCGCCGGGACGCCACCGCCATCGCCCTCGTCACCCACCTCGGCTTCTCGCCCGCCGACGTCGCCGCGGCCTTGGGCGTCACCCCGGGGACGGCCAAGGTCATCGTGCACCGAGCGCGCCAGCGCTTGCGCGACGCCCTCGCGCTCGAGCTCATGGTGCGCCGCCAAGGAGCCCGGTGCCCTCAGTTCAGCGCCCTCGACCCGGGCGACGTGGTCGCGCTGGCCCGTCACCTCCGGGCGTGCCCTGCATGCGCGGGTCAGGTGATCGCCGAGGTCGCGTTGTACGGCTCAGAGCCCGAGCCCCTCGACACGCACCCCACCGCGCCTTAGTTCGGCCACCAACGAGTCCGGGAGGTCGCTCGGCGCCCAGCCGACCATGCCGTACGCCTCCACATCGTCCTCGACCGTGTACGCCTTCGCTACACCCGGCGCGATCAGCGCTCCGAAGAGGGCGCGCTCGTCATCGTCGAGCTCGGTCGCAATGAAGCGGCGCAGCTTGTCGAGCAGGCGAGCGGCGGCGGCGGGATCCACGATCCCCTAGACGTTCGGCGGCCGCTCCGGTTACACCGTGTAACCGCACGGGACCGGGTGCGTCTGGAAACGGCACCGACAAGGAAAGGCCCAGTAACCTCCATGGCAGTGAGGGGTACCGGCGGTCGCCGTGCCGCGGCCGCGGCCGTAGTCGGGACCATCGCCATGCTCGTCGTGGCCTTCTTCGGCGCGGCCCTCGCGCCGGCCGCGGGCGCCTCGGTCCCCGGCGTGTCGATCGACGCCCGGGTGGACGAAAAGCGTGTCGGCGAGTCGTCGGAGACCCGACCGATCCGGCTCTCGCCCAAGGCGTCGGCGCTGCTCGTCGTCGAAGTGACCAACAACAGCAGTCGGCCCCTCGACATTCGCATCGTGCGCCTCGAAGGCAAGGTCGTCGGGCTGACGTTCTTCGCTTACGACACGGCGGTCGCCCTCACCGTCGCCCCCGGCGCCAAGGGTTCGCGCCGCTTCCCCCTCGACCTCGGCGGCCTCGACGGCCAGGCCACGGGCCTCATCCCCGGGTCGGTCAAGCTGCTCGACGCGGAGCGCCACGTGGTCGCCGAGGAGACCGGGGTGATGGACGTCCGCGGTTCGCTGTTCTCGGTCTACGGCCTCTTCGGGATCGGCGTCGCCATCCTCACCATCGTGTCGTTCCTGGGGGCCCTGATCGGCCTGGCCCGCCACCGCCTGCCGCCGAACCGCTGGCGACGTGCGCTGCGGTTCATGACCCCCGGGATCGGGCTCGGCCTGCTCATCAACTTCACGCTTTCTGCGACACGCGTGTTCGTGCCGGGGGTCGGGCGGTGGTTGACGATCATGGTGGTCAGCGGCGCTGTGTTCTTCGCCCTGGGCTACGTGACGCCCGCGCCCGCGGACGACGAAGACGAGGAAGAGGACGAGGAGCCGCTGGCGCTGCCTGCGCGTCCGGAACCGCCGCAGATCGAAGCGCCGCCTCCCCAGCCCGTCCTCGAAGCGCCGCCTCCCCAGCCTGTGCTGGAAGCGCCCGCGGAGGAGCCGGCCTTGCCGCCGGTGGATGAGACCCCGGAGCTTGGGTCGTGGGTGGAGGAGCCGCCGGTCGGGGAGCCAGCCGCAGCCGAACCGGCCGCGCCGGAGCCGGCCGCAACGGCGCAGGCACAGGAGCTCGCGCCGGCCGCGCCGGAGCCGGTCGTCGCGAAACCGCCCGCGCAGGAACCGTTGGCGGCCCCGCCAACCGAGGTCGTGGCCGCGGCGGCGGAACCGCCGCCGATCGTGGTCCCGTGCCGCCTGCCGACCGAGCCCGCGCCCTTCCCAACGCCGGAGCCGCCCCCCGCCCCGCCGACGGTCATCGTCCCGGTGGACGAGTCGTGAGCCTCGACCGCGATCGCGTGGCGGCGGCGCTGCCTTCCTACGATGTAGGCGGCGAGCTGGGCCGAGGCGGGTGGGGCGTCGTGCTCGAAGGTCGGCACAAGCAACTCGGCCGCGAGGTGGCGATCAAGCAACTGCCCCGAGCCTTCGGCGCCGACCCGGCCGTGCGGGCTCGCTTTGTGGCCGAGGCGCGCCTGCTGGCCTCGCTCGACCACCCCCACATCGTCCCGGTCTATGACTACGTCGAGGCAGACGGTTTGTGCCTGCTGGTGATGGAGAAGCTGCCGGGCGGGACGGTGTGGAGCAAGTTCACGTCCGCTGGGGTCACCCCGGAGGCGGCGTGCGCGCTCGTCCTCGCCGCCTGCGCAGGCCTCCACGCCGCCCACCAACGCGGGATCCTCCACCGCGACGTCAAGCCGGAGAACCTCCTGTTCTCGTCGAACGGCGCGCTAAAGGTGACCGACTTCGGTATCGCCAAGGTCGTCGGCGGGGACGACATCATGGCGACCCGCGCCGGCGAAGTGCTCGGCACGCCCGCGTACATGGCCCCAGAGCAAGCACAGGCGGCAGAGCTGGGCCCGCCCACTGATGTCTACGCGGTGGGCGTGATGCTCTACGAGCTCCTTTCGGGGACCCTTCCCTTTCCGGAGGACGGGGACGCCCTGGCGATCCTTTACCGCCACGTCCACGAGAAGCCGACGCCGCTCTCGTCGGTGGCGCCCGCCATACCCTCCCCGATCGCGGCCGTGGTGATGCAGGCCCTGGCGACCCGTCCTGAGGAGCGGTTTGCGACCGCCGAGACCTTTGGCGTAGCGCTGGCGGAGGCAGCTACGGCCGCGTGGGGCCCGGGTTGGCCCTTGGCCCGCGGCCAGGTGGCGGTCATGGGCTCGGCGCTGATCGTGGCGGCGACGGAACGCCAGACTGCACCGCCCCCGGGCCAAGCCCCGGCGCCGGTGACCGTGGCCACCGTACCGGTGGCGGCCCCCGTGCGAGCGACGATCACCGCCCGCGCCGGCCAGGCGAAACCGATCGAGCACGACGGCGTGGTGCTGGCGCCGGTGCGGCAAATGGTCGAGAAGCCGCCCTACCCCACCCGGCTGGTGGCCTGGGCGGCCGGGCTCGTTGTGGCGGCACTCCTCGTCGGGTTCCTCGGCCTCGGTGCGCCCGGTCACGGCGGCGGCGTCCGCGCCGCTGAGGTCCGTGTCAACGGCGTCGACATCAGCTCCGCGAAGACCGTCACCGTCGACCTCGCCGAGCCCATCATCGTGGACGGCCGGGCGCCTTCGGGCGCGCCCGCGTCAGTCACGATGAAGCTGTCGATGGCGGGGGTCGGCATCGGGTCGAAGACGGTGACGCCCACGGCCCAGCCGGACGGCTCGTTCACCGCCTCGCTCGACCTGGCCGGCAGCCGCTACCTGGCCGGCGGCAAGGTGACGGCGAAGCTGTCCCTCGGAGCGGCCGGCTCGCGCTCGTTCGGGTTGAAGCCCAACCGGTCTGGTCTGCTCACGCTTCCCGGCGTCGTCGCCATCGCCGCCACGCTGTTCCTTGTCGCCTACGCCGAGTCGGTCCTTCGGCTTATGCGCCGGGGGCGTCGCCGCAAGACCGGCGTGGCGACGATGGTCCTCCTCGGCGGTCCGCTCGGATGCGCGCTCGCGCTGCTCGGCGCGCTGTTGGCGGCGCAGGAGCCGGGCGTGCTCACGTTCTTGCTTGCGGCCCTCCTCGGCGGGTCGGCGGGGTTGTTCACCGGTCGGGCTGGCGTCGCCGTGGGGCGGTTCCGGCGGCTGGCGCGGGCCAAAGGGAGGACGTCGTGAGCGCGGTGATCGAGGTACGGGAGCCCGACAAGCCCGTTCGCCGGTTGGCGCTCGAGCCCGGCTCCCTCGAAGTGGGGCGCGAGTGCTCTGGGCTCGTGGTCGGCGACGCCGGGGTGTCGCGCCGCCACATCGTCCTCGTGGTGGCGCCGGGCGGGCTCATCGTGACCGACCTCGGGAGCACCAACGGCACGACCGTCAACGGCGTGGACCTGGCCAAGGGGGTAGAACAGTCCCTGCACGCGGGCGACCTCATCCGCATGGCCGCCACCGAGATCGCTGTCCTCGAGATCGGGACGCCGACGGCCGAAGCCGACGTCCCGCTTCCACCGGCGTCACAACCGGACCTCACGCTGCCGGGCGGCCCACCGGCCGCGCCGTCCCCGCCGGCCGCGCCGTCCCCACCGGCCGCGCCGTCCCCGCCGGCCGCGCCGTCCCCACCGGC
>JAHFUQ010000281.1 GCA_023265045.1 Acidimicrobiia bacterium | reverse complement strand
GTCGTCCCTGGCGAGGTCGTGCTCGACGACGGCGCGGTCGACGACGGCCCCGGCGGCGAGGTCGTCGCCGAGCCCCCCAACGGCGACCCGCCGAGGGTCACCGACACCCGCGGTCCGGACGTCGTCGTCCGCCCCGCGGCGAGGTCGGGAAAGTCGCCGCACCCGACACCAGCGGCGGCGACGCCCACGGCGGCGAGGGCGGCGGCGCACCGGCGCCATCGGTTCGCCATGACCCCACGGTACCGACCCGCGACCTGTGCGGCGGCGCACCGCCAGGGCCGTAGCCTCGCGGCCATGAGGATCGACCTCGGCGTCGAGCAGCACCAGCTGGACTGGCCCGAACTAGAGCGGCGGGCTCGGTTCGCCGAGGACGCCGGGTTCGAGGGCGTCTGGGTGTTCGACCACTTCAAGGCCCTCTACGGCTCCCCCGAGGGCCCCTGCTTCGAGGCGTGGACGCTGCTGGCCGCCCTCGCCGCGGTAACGACGCGGGTGCGGCTCGGCCCGCTCGTGACGGGTGTGACCTACCGCCACCCGTCGCTGCTGGCGGCCGAGGTGGTGACCGCCGACCACGTCTCGAACGGCCGGATCGAGCTGGGCATGGGCGCGGCTTGGTTCCGCCAGGAGCACGACGAACTCGGGCTCCGGTTCCCGGGGGCGGGCGAGCGCATCGACCGCCTCGACGAGGCCCTGGAAGTGATGACCCGGCTGATGACCGGGAGGGACACGTCCTTCGCCGGCCGCTACTACCGGCTGCGCGACGCCACCTACCGGCCCCTCCCCGTGCAGCGCCCCCACCCGCCGATTTGGATCGGCGGCGGCGGCGAGCGCAAGCTGCTGCCCCTCGCCGCCCGCCGGGCCGACGTCTGGCACGGCTTCGGCCCGGTCGCCGAGCTGGCCCGCAAGTCGCGCCTGCTCGACCGGCTCGCGGTCGACGCGGGCCGCGATCCGGCGGCCATCCGCCGTTCCACCACCCTGTCGCTCTCCCAGCCGTGGGACGAGGTCCGCGCCACCGCGGAGGCCCTGTTCCACGCCGGCTTCCAGACCCTGGTCGCGAGCTGGCCGAGCGAGGGCTGGAGCCGCCTCGAAGAATTCGTCGGCAAGGTCCTCCCCGACCTCCAGCAACTGGCATGACCACGACCACCGTTGCGCCCGGTGTCATCCAGATCGACACCCTCCTGGGCGGATGGGAGCGGGTCACCGCCGGCTACCTGATCGAGGGACCGCCCCCGATCCTCATCGAGACCGGCAGCCAGTCGTCGGTGCCGACGCTGCTGGCCGCCCTCGAGGACGACCTCGGGCTCGGCCCGCGCGACCTCGCCGGCGTGGTCGTGACCCACATCCACCTCGACCACGCGGGCGGGGTGGGCGACGTGGCCGCCGCCTTCCCGTTCGCCACCGCCTACGTGCACGAGCTGGGCGCCCGCCACCTCGCCGACCCGACCCGCCTCGTCAGCTCCGCGGGACGGGTCTACGGCGACCTCCTCGACTCCCTCTACGGACGCCTCGCCCCGACGCCCGCCGAACGCATCAAGGCCCTCGACGACGGCGAGACGCTCGGGACGCTGACCGCGGTCCACTCCCCCGGTCACGCCAAACACCACCTGGCGCTGCACGACTCGGTGAGCGGCCTGCTGTTCGTCGGGGATGCGGTCGGCGTCCGCCTGCCTGAGATCGGCGTCCTTCGCCCCGCGACGCCCCCGCCCGACTTCGACCTCGAACTGGCCCTGTCGTCGCTGCGCCGCTTCGGCGAACGTTCCCCGTCCGCCCTCGCCCTCGCCCACTTCGGCGTCCTCCCCGAGCCCCCCGCCGATCTGCTGGCGGAGGCCGAGGAGGCCCTGTGCGAGTGGGCCGAGGTGGCGGAGAAGGCGTGGGAGGCCGGGACGGACATCGACACCGCCCTGGCCGAGGCCTTCGGCGAGGCGCACGCCCACGTGGAGATCCTGAACGGCGTCCACTCCAACGCCGCCGGCCTCCGCCGCTGGCTCGAAACCCGCGCCATGCCGGACAGCTGAGCCGCCGGCACTCGTTAGGCTCGGAACTCGCTGTGAGCGTCTCACTCGACACCTTCCGCCACGAGGCGCTCCTCTACCGCGGCGACGCCGCGTTCTTGGAGGGCACCAGCGCGTTTGTCCGGGATGGGGTCGCCGCGGGCGAACCGGTAATGATCATGGTCAGCGGGAGCAAGATCGACGGCCTCCGGGACGCGCTCGGGCCGGTGGCCGACGGTGTGCAGTTCGCCGACATGGACGAGATCGGCCGCAACCCGGCCCGCATCATCCCCGCGTGGCGGGCGTTCGTGGCCGACCACCGGATCGACGGCGTGCCCATGCGGGGGATCGGCGAGCCGGTGGGCCCGGCGCGGAGCGCGGCCGCGCTGGTTGAGTGTCAACTCCACGAGTCCCTCCTCAACCTGGCGTTCGGGGAGGTGGAGGCGTTCCACCTCCTGTGCCCCTACGACGTGACGACGCTCGCCGCCGAGGTGATCGCCGAAGCCCACCGGAGCCATCCGCTGGTGCAGCCCGCCAGCCCCGGGGCGGCGCGG
>JAHFUQ010000280.1 GCA_023265045.1 Acidimicrobiia bacterium | reverse complement strand
GGCCCACTCTACGGCGCCGCCGACCTTGGCGCCCATGAGGCTCAAGGCGAGCGAGGAGTCCCAGCTCAGCTTGCCGGCCTTCTCATCGGCTTCGTCCTGGCCGACCAGCGAGAACGTCATGACCGTCCCGGACGCGGCCTTGAGGTCCACGCTGGCCCCGAAGCGCACCTCGTCCCCCGGCCGGCCCGCCGCGTCCACCAGGATGGCGCTGGCCACGCGGCCCTGGTAGTAGCGCAGGTCCCGGAGCAGGGCGCGGCCCTCTTTAGAGTCCCGGGGCACGCCGGCCGCCTTGGCCTTGAGGCCGTCGGCCGCGGCGCGCAGGGCCTCGAGGCCGGCCGGGGTGACGTAGTTCGGCGAGGAGCTCTGGGGGCGCTCCGGCAGCTCGTCCGGGTCGCCGGCGTCTTCCTTTATAAAGGCCCGGCTCATGGGCTTGGGGAAATCGGCGACGCCAACTCGATGAGCGTCAGCTCCGGCGCCGCCCAGAAGCGCACGCGGGGGGCGTGGCCGCCCTCCATCCCGATGCCTCGGTTCACGTAGAGCGTCGTGGGGCCGACCTGGTAGCGCCCGGCCTCGAAGCGCTTGCCCCAGCGCGAGAGCGTGACGAGCGCGCCGTAGAACGGCAGCGCCACCTGGCCGCCGTGCGTGTGGCCGGCGAGGTACAGGTCCACGCCCGCGTCGGCGGCCTGGTAGACCTCGTCGGGGTAGTGGTGCAGGGCTACCGAGAGGGATTTCGGGTCGGCGCGCGCGAAGAGGCGCTTGCCCGAAAACCCCTCGTCGGCGGGCAGGCCCAGGAGCCGGAGCTTGGTGCCCCGCACGGTCAGGTCGAGGGCCTCGTTGTCGAGGAGGCGCACGCCGGTGCCGCCGTAAAGGTCCAGTTTCGACCAGAACCAGGCGTCCCAGTTGCCGCTCACCGCGTAGACCGGCGCGACCTTGGAGAGCTCCGCCATGAGCGCCTTGAAGCGGGGGAGCGCCGCCGCCTCGTTGAGCGAGTCGCCCGCGAAGACGATGAGGTCGGGACGGAGCGCCGCCGCCGCCGGGGGGATCCTCCCTTCGAGCCTGCCCTCGGTGTCGCAGTGCGTGTCCGAGAGCAGGACGACCCGCAGCGGGGCTCCCGCCACCTTGGGGGTCTCGACGCGCAGCGTTGTCACGGTGAGCCGGTACGGCTCGACCTTCCAGCCGTAGAGCACGCAGAGCGCGCCGAAGGCCGCCAGGGAGTAGACGGCCTTCTGGATGCGCCGCTCGACCGGTCCCAGCGCCGTCGGGTTCCCGCGCAGCCGCCGCACGGCCGTGCGCAGCAGGGAAGACGCCGCGGCCACGAAGACGCCGATGGCCACGACGAGGAAGACGGCGACGCCGGCTTGCTCTTCGGGCGTCATGGGCGGGAGGATGGGCGGTTCATCCGTTCCTCCGGTCGATGACGCGGCGCAGCTTCCCCGTCCGGGGCTGGCGCGGGATGCCTCCGGGCGCCAAGACCTCCACCGTGGGCGGGGCCAGCCAGCCGCGCCGCACCGAGTCGGCCAGCTCTTCGGAATGGGCCAGGAGCGCCTTGCCCATGCTCTCGGCGAGGCCGGGGCCGCGGGCCGCGCTCTCGACGCGCACCGTGAGACGGTCCCCGGGCGCGACCACGACCTGGTAGGCCTGGCTGAGCCCCCTCACCGAGGCCGCGGCGCGGCCCACGTCGGCCGCGTCGATGTGGGCCCCGCCCACGTTCACGCGGTCGTCCACGCGGCCCAGCAGGGTGAACAGCTGCGCCGGGTCGCCGCAGGGGCAGGGCCTGCCCAGCCAGCGCCCCCGGTCGCCGGTGCGGTAGCGGATGACGGGCATCCAGCGCCGCACGAGGTTCGTGGCCACGAGCTCCCCGCCGACGATCTCGACGCGCTGGAGGCCGGCGGCGGCGTGGTGGTCGGAGCCCCGGCATTCGCCGCACTGGTAGCCGATGAGCCCGGCGTCCACGCTGGCGTAGCCCGCCGAGCGCACGAGCGACGCCCCGAACCCGCGGCGCCAGGCCCGGACCATCTCGGGCGAGGCGTGCTCGCCGGCGTAGAAGACCTTGCGCACCCTGAGGCCCCGGGCCTCCGGGCGGCGCGCCAGGTCGAGGAGGGTCGACGGGAGGCCGATGAGGACGTCGGCCTTGAAGCGCCGGAGGGTGTCGAGGACGAAGGCGGGGTCCGAGGTGCCGGCCACCGGGAGGTGGGTCACGTTGAGCTCCCGGGCCGCCGCCGAGACGGCCATGAAGGAGGACCAGAGGTTCCCCGCCACGAAGAGGTTCGCCACCGTGTCGCCCGCCTCGAGCCCCGAGCGGCGCAGGCCCCAGGCCAGCCAGCGGCAGGTGGCGTCGAACTCGCGCTGGGTGTAGAGCGAGAACTTGGGTTTCCCGGTGGAGCCGCCGCTGGCGAAGACGACGCGGCCTTCGCCGTCCCCGGCCCGGGTCAGCAGGGCCTCGGAGCGCGGCGGGGCGTTCTCGTAGAGGTCGTCTTTGTCGAGGAGGCGGGACCTGTCCCTGAGGCGCCGGCGGTAGAAGGGCGACTCCGCGGCGGCCTGGGCCTTG
>JAHFUQ010000019.1 GCA_023265045.1 Acidimicrobiia bacterium | reverse complement strand
GGCTTCAAACGGTTTTTGCGGTGGATTCCACCAGAAAGAGCAGGTTGGCGATGGCGGATGACCCGAAGTTGAGCGTGATCAAGGTGCCGGAGTCCCCGCGAGGGTCCAGAACGTGGCGGCTGTGGCGGGAGGACCTGGTCTGGAGCATCATCGACGACATCGTGCGGGCAAAGCGGTCGCCCCGGGTGCGCCGGTGACCGCGCCCCGGCTCGAGCGTGAGGCCGTCCTCGGCGCCCTCACCGTCCCCGCCGTCCTCGCCCACTTCCACATCGAGCCCCACGGCCGGGCCGACCAGCGCGAGGTCCGCGTCCGCCAGTGCCCGAGCTGCGGCGCCCGCGGTCGCGCCGATGCCGTCGGCATCAACCTGGAGAGCGGCAAGTGGTCCTGCTACAGCGGCGGCTGCAAGGGCGACTTGCTGGCCGCCATCGCCGGGTGGGCCGGCCTGACCATCAAGACCGACTTCGTGCGCGTGCTCGAGCTCGCCGCGTCCATCGCCGGCGTCCTGCCCGGCGCCGACCCGGCCGAGGTCAAGCGGTCCGCCGAGGCGCGCAAGCGGCAGGACGAGGACCGCGTCGAGCGCACCGTCCGCGAGCGGCAGGCCGCCATCCAGCGCGCCGGCACCATCTGGCGCGAGTGCCAGGCCCGGAGCAAGGTCGGCGAGGAGTACCTCCGCTCGCGCGGGCTCGACCCGGTGCAGCTAGTGGCCCGGGGCGCCGTCCGCTTCCTGCACGACAGCCCGGCCGTGGCCCTGTGCTCGTCGGCCGGCCGGGTCATCAACGTGGTGCGGCGGGTGGTCGCGCCCGGCGATGGCCCGAAGTGCCCCGGCCTCACCGGATGCCCGGGGCGCGGGACCCTGGTCGGCCGGCTGTCGACGGTGCTGCCCGGCCGGCGCATCGTCATCACCGAGGGCGTCTGCGACTCGCTCGCCGCCGTGCTGGCCTGGCCCGGGGCGCTCGTGCTGGGCGCCCACAGCTGGATCCACCTGGAGGCGATCGGCCAGGCCGTCGCCAAGCTCGTCGTCAACCCGGAGGTCTTCATCGTGCCCCATCGAGATCCGCCGACGAAGGACGCTCCCTTGGGCGTCGGCTACAAGGGTGCGCACGCTGCGGCCCTGCACCTCACCGACAAGGCGAACGTGACGCTGATCTACCTCGAAGCGAAGGACCTCGCCGACGCCTGGAAGGCCGGGTGGCGACCGTGAGTCTGAGCATGACGCCGGCCGCACGCGCGGCCCGAGCCCTCCGAGCAGATCGGCGGTCGCGCGGCGTTTGTCAACAGTGCGGGCGACCGGGATTGGCGACGGCAACGCTGTGCGAACGCTGCGCGCGAACGATGCGCCATCGCATCGCCACCATCACGAAGCTCGCGGCGGTCCACGTGCTCGACTTAGGCGCCATCGACGACTCGCCGGTCGACGAGGTCATGGCGGTGGACGTCGCCAGCGAGCGCGAAGCCCGCCGCGAGGACGACTACCGCGCAAGGTGGACCGCGTGACCTCCCTCGCGCTCGCCCGGGACCTCGCGCCCACCCTGCGGCCCTACCAGCTCGACGCCATCGCCGCCGTCCGCGCCCGCTTCGCCGCCGGGGACCGCGGCTCGATCCTCGTCATGGCCACCGGCCTCGGCAAGACCGTCGTCTTCGCCGAGATCGCCCGGCTCACCGTCGCCAAGGGCCACCGCGCGCTCGTCCTCGCCCACCGGACCGAGCTGCTCGAGCAGGCCCACCAGAAGCTCGAGGCCGTCGGCGTCGACGCCGCGATCGAGCAGGGCCCCCGCCGCGCCGGCCACGCCGACGTCGTGGTCGCCTCGGTCGCCACCCTCCGCGGGGCGCGTCTCGCCGCCTGGCCCGCCGACGCCTTCGACCTCGTCATCATCGACGAGTGCCACCACGCCACCGCCGCCACCTACCGCGCCATCGTCGACCACTTCGCCCGGGCCCGCATCCTCGGCGTCACCGCCACCCCCGACCGCGCCGACGGTCAGGGCCTCGGTCCCATCTTCCAGAGCGTCGCCTTCGAGTACGCCTTGCCCGCCGCCATCCGCGACGGCTGGCTGGCGCCGATCACTGCCCGCCGCATCAAGCTCGACGTCGACCTCGACCGGGTGAAGACCAAGGCCGGCGACCTCGACCAGCAGCAGCTCGCCGCCGCCATGACCGACCCCGCCGTCATCGAGGCCACCGTCCGCGGCCTGCTCGAGAACATCGGCGACCGGCCGACCGTCGTCTTCACCGCCAACGTCGCCCACGCGCTGCTCCTCGCCGCCGCCTGCAACGACCTCCGGCCCGGGTCCGCCCGCGCCGTGTCTGGCGACTCTGACGAGCTCGCGCGCGCCACCGTCGGCCCCGACCTCGCCAGCCGCCGGGTCCAGATCGTCGCCAACTGCGCGCTGCTCACCGAGGGCTGGGACTGCCTGGATTCCGAGACCGAGATCCTCACTGCCGCTGGCTGGCGCGGCATGGGGCAGGTCCGCGCCGGCGACCGCGTCCAATCGATGAACCTCGAAACGGAGGCGATCGAAGAGGTCGAGGCCACCCGCTATGTCGAGCGGCGTCTGAAGCCGGGCGAGCGAATGTTTTCGATTGAGAGCCAGCACGTCAACATCCGCACGACCGAAGGCCACCAGTTCCATATCAAGGCTCGTACTGCCCGGGGGCTGTCGACCTTCAAGACGCTGAGCGGCGCGGACCTGGCCGGACGACGGAGCCCCTACGCCATCCCCCTCGCGGCGGCCGGCGACTTCCCCGATCTGCCGATCAGCGATGACGAGCTTCGTTTCATCGCGTGGTTCATGACCGACGGTGGATTCGAGCGGAGCGACGTGACGATCGCGCAATCCAAGGAGCACAAGGACGACATCCGAGAGCTATTGCGGCGACTCGGCTACGACTTCAAGGAGCGAGTGCGGAAGCCGCGCAAGGGTTGCTATCCGAACGCGAAGCCGCTGCACGTCTTTCGAGTTCCTCGCGGCACCCATCACGCGAGCCTGAAGCGGTCCGGGTGGCATCGCCTCGCGGCGTACCTGGACAAGAACGTCTCGCGCGATCTCCGCACGATGTCGCGCAGGCAGTTCATCGTCTTCTGGGAAGAGCTGCTCAAGGGCGACGGCGATCGGGCCTGGCTGTGGTGCAACCGCAGGGAGCAAGCTGACGCCTACACGGCCATGGCTACGCTGCGGGGGCTGTCATCGAGCTTCTCGACGCGAACGTTGGAGAGTGGCTCGATGATGTTCGCCGTCTCTGTCCGCGACCGGCAGTGGCTGATTTCCGACCCGGCCGACGTACGCGCGGCCAGGCTATCGCTCGAGGAACCGCGGGCCGGCGAGTGGGTGTGGTGCGTCACCAACAAGAACGCAACGCTCGTCACGCGCCGACGAGGGAAGATCGCGATCATCGGCAACTGCCCCGACGTCGCCTGCGTCGCCATCGCCCGGCCGACCAAGAGCCGGGCCCTGTTCACCCAGTGCGTCGGGCGCGGGACCCGGCTCGCCGAGGGCAAGCGGGACCTGCTGGTCCTCGACTTCGCCGGCCTGACCCGCCGGCACAAGCTGGTCTGCACCGTCGACGTGCTCGCCGGCACCGGCCTGACCGACGAGGAGAAGGACCATGTCACCGAGCGCATGAACGACGGCGACGACTTCGAGGCGGCCCTGGCCAGCGCGCGCGCCGCCATCGCCCAGGCCCGGATGCGCCCGACCCTGCGCTGGCTGGCCGAGGAGGTGACCGACCTGCTCGGCGAGGTCGACCCGGCCCTGCTCGGCGAGGGCTTCGCGCCCGCTACCGACGTGATGCTGCAGCTCCTGGCCGACAAGGGCATCAAGGCCCCGGCCGGGCTGACCGACCTGGCCGGGGCCAAGCTGCTGGCGCTGTGCGACCAGCGCCGGCGGGCCGGGCTGTGCTCGGTCAAGCAGGTGCGGTTCCTCGCCACCCTCCACGTTCCCCGCGACGCCGCGAAGGACTTCACCTTCAACGAGGCCGCGTTCGCCATCGCCCGGCTCCGGCCGCTCCTCGCCGAGCGGTGGAGCCTGCCCGGCGCCGCCCGCAAGGTGCTGGCCGCGATCGAGTTCAACCGCCGCCCGAGCGAGCCCGTCGATGAACCCGACGCCCTGCCCCTCGAGCGCAACAACTGGAAGCGGCACCGATGACTCGGCGACGGACGGTCGCGCAGATGCAATCCGGCTGGGCAGCGCGGGGGGGGGCTCAGTGAAGGAGCGACCCGCCGAGCGGCTCGCTCAGTCGGCATCTGCTCGCCGGCGTTGCACGAACGCGGACCGCAGCGTGCCTCACCGCCTGCTCGGCGAGGACGGCCAGACGATGCCGGTGAGCGGACTTGAACCGAAACCGCCGGTGATGATGATGATCTACAAGGACATCGCGCCGCAGGTGCTGCTGGACTTCGGCGGCACGGCGTCGAAGGCGCGCGTGCGCGGCGTGCCGGTCTATGGCCAGTACCCGCGGGCGTTGATCGCGGCGATGCTGCCGTGGCTCGGCTGCGCGCGCAACGAGGTCCTCCACGTCTGCTCGGGCAGCTTGCCGCCGGGCGAGGGCATCCGCGTCGACATCCGGCCCGAGGCGTGCCCCGATATCCTGGCCGACGGGCGCAAGCTACCGATCGCGTCGGGCACGATCGCCGCGGTGATGCTCGACCCGCCGTACAGCGAGCACTATGCGCGCGAGTTGTACGGCGTGAAGTATCCGCGGCCGGCGCAGCTGCTCCGCGAGGCGGCGCGCGTCGTCAGGCCAGGAGGCAGGATCGTGATCGTCCACTACTTCACGCCCAAGCCCGTCGCACGGACCAGGTTCGTCAAGGCGTTCGGGCTTTCGACGGGCTTCGACATGCCGATGCGGGCGATCAGCATCTACGAGGCCGACGGCGGCCAAGGCTCGCTCCCATGAGCACCAACGGCACCAACGGCCACCGCTCCGACGAGGTCTACAAGGACATCGCGCCGCAGGTGCTGCTGGACTTCGGCGGCACGGCGTCGAAGGCGCGCGTGCGCGGCGTGCCGGTCTATGGCCAGTACCCGCGGGCGTTGATCGCGGCGATGCTGCCGTGGCTCGGCTGCGCGCGCAACGAGGTCCTCCACGTCTGCTCGGGCAGCTTGCCGCCGGGCGAGGGCATCCGCGTCGACATCCGGCCCGAGGCGTGCCCCGATATCCTGGCCGACGGGCGCAAGCTACCGATCGCGTCGGGCACGATCGCCGCGGTGATGCTCGACCCGCCGTACAGCGAGCACTATGCGCGCGAGTTGTACGGCGTGAAGTATCCGCGGCCGGCGCAGCTGCTCCGCGAGGCGGCGCGCGTCGTCAGGCCAGGAGGCAGGATCGTGATCGTCCACTACTTCACGCCCAAGCCCGTCGCACGGACCAGGTTCGTCAAGGCGTTCGGGCTTTCGACGGGCTTCGACATGCCGATGCGGGCGATCAGCATCTACGAGGCCGACGGCGGCCAAGGCTCGCTCCCATGAGCACCAACGGCACCAACGGCCACCGCTCCGACGAGGACGACTTCGCCGACCGCGACGAGCCCGAGCCCTACGCCAGCGTCGGCCTCATGGACTCCTGGGCCTCCATCCGCGACCTGCGGGCCATGGAGAAGATGCCCAGCTTCCCCACCGAGTTCGAGTCGCTCAACACCGCCATCGGCCTCGGCGGTCCCCGCGGCGGCAACGTCTACGTCGTCGTCGGCGGGACCGGCGCCGGCAAGACCACGCTGACCCTGGCGCTCGGCCGGTACCACGCGCTCCACCACGGCCCGGTGATCTACGTGTCCGAGGAGATGCGCGCCGGCCACTGCGTCGCCCGCGCCACCGCCGCCTGCCTCGGCGTCAACGCCAACGCCCTGATCACTGGAACCGCCGACGTGTCCGACGACGAGATCGCCGCGCTCCTGCCGCGCCGGTTCTTCATCATGCGCCGCCAGCCGCTCGACAAGCTGCGCGCCGCCGCCGCCCGGCTCGCCAAGGACTTCGGCGCGCCGCCGCTCATCGTCATCGACTACCTCGGCAAGCTCGTCGCCGCCATCCTCAAGGCCCAGCCCGACCTCGACCCCCGCATCGCCACCTCGTTCGCCTCGAGCGTCCTCGTCCAGATTGCCGAGGAGACCGGCTGCCCCGTCATCGTCGTGTCCGCCGGTGGCCGCGGCTCGCTGATGAAGCTCCGGCCCGGCCCCGGCGCCCGGCCCCGATCGGTGCGCGACCTGCCGCCGTCCGAGCTCGTCGACATCGCCAAGGAGTCGGGCGACGTCGAGTACGACGCCACCGCCATGATCACCCTGTCCGTCTCGGAGGAGCTGGACGTCGAAGGCTTCCAGGTCGCCACCCTGACCGTCGCGAAGGCGCGCTACGGCCGCGCCCAGCACATCAAGATGGCTTATGACGGGCCACGTGGGCAGTGGCACGATCGCGGACGGTACGAGCCGACCACCAAAGAGACTGACACCGATCCGTCCAAGTTGAACGCCGACCGCATCGCCAAGATCAACGGGATCGAGCAGCGGGTCCTGGCCCTGCTCGGGGCCGGTTCGATGCCCCTGGCCGAGCTCGCCAAGCTCATCAAGCTGGCCCGCCCGGACGTGGAGATCGCGGTCAAGAGGCTCATGCAGACCGGCCTGGTCGTGCGCTCCGGCAGCACCAAGAGCAGCCGCTACGGGCTGGCCGAGACCCCACTCCCGGGCCTGGAAACCGCCACCGGAAGCCACCCCGAGGCCAAGTCATGACCTCGGC
The DNA here is from genome assembly GCA_023265045.1 of Acidimicrobiia bacterium. Classification (GTDB taxonomy): domain Bacteria; phylum Actinomycetota; class Acidimicrobiia; order Acidimicrobiales; family AC-14; genus JAHFUQ01. The sequence continues at coordinate 35,187 of JAHFUQ010000019.1, read as the reverse complement.
AGAATTCCGATTCCAATTCCGATCCATTCCGATCCATTCCCGATCGGATCGGGATTTGGTCCGACCGAATTCCGATCGTATAATTCCGATCGGCCCCCCTAAAGGGGGGTCAAACGGAATCGATCGGAATCGGAACGGGAACGAGCATCTCCCCCCTAGGGTCGGGGCTCCTGCATCCGCCCCTGACCCGGGGGGCTCGCTCGCCGGGCGGGATTCCGTGCTCCGAATCAGACTCCTCCCGAGAAGGCAGGAGCATGGTCTCAGACCGGAAGGGGTGCGGCCGTGCTGACCGTCCTTGGCGTTGACCCCGGGCTGGCGCGGTGCGGCTGGGCCGTGCTGGACCTGGCCGGGCTGGTGGTCCGCTGCGGATGCATCCGGACCAAGGCCGACAAGGGCTCTGTCGGTGACGAGCAGAGAAGGCTTGTCGAAGTGACAGCGGTATTGCGCGACCTCGTGGCCAATGCCAGTCGCGTGGTAATCGAGTGGCCGAGCTCGGGCGGGTTCGCGCGCGGCCCCGACGTCGGCAACGCGCTGTCGGCCGGGCAGACGGGCAAGGTCGCGGCGCTGGTCTACGGGCTGGCGGCGGCGTTCGTCCGGCCGTGCTCGCTGCCCGCGCCGGTGACCTGGCGGACGGCGCTGGGCGCGGTCCGGGGGGCCGACGACCTGATCCACGCGGCGCTGCGCCTGCGGCACGCTCGAGCGCTGGCCGCGGTGCGCGCGGCTGATGAACCTCACGTTCTCGACGCGATCGGGCTGGCCGAGTATCGGCTGGTGCTCGCGGCGAGGGCACAGAACCGTGGGAGCCGGCAACTCCCGTTGACCGAACGGAGATCCTGAACATGGCGAAGAAGCGAGACGATGGACGCAAGGTGTTCGAGCGCGACGTGCTGGTGCAGCTCGACGATGCGGGGTGCGTGGCGCTGATCAAGCGGGCGCAGAAGTCCGACGAGCGGGCGACCGACCAGCTCGACAAGCTCAAGGAGCACATCGCCACCGAGAAGGCGAAGATCGCGAAGCTGCGGGCCGAGGCGGCGCGGGACCGGCACGGCGCGGCGTCGGGCGAGGTCATGGTGCCGATGAAGGTCTACGAGGTCTGGGAGGGACCGCACGCGCTGGTGTTCCGGGCGGACACCGACGAGCAGATCGACCAGCGGGCGCTGACGCACGAGGAGCGCCAGGTCGACGCCTTCCCCGGGGTGGACGACGGCGGGGCGCTCGACGCCGACGAGCCGGGCGCCGACGCCGGGCCCGCGGAGGAGCCGCCGGCCAAGCCGAAGCGCGGGCGGAAGTCGTGACCCTCGGCGGCGTCACCGAGGACTTGCGCCGGGTGCTGGCGGACCTGCGCGAGCTGGAGCGGAACGAGCCGGCCGGGGTCGCCCGGGTGCTCGAGCTGCTGCTGGCGGACCTGCGCTCGTGGCACCCGGAGTCGGTGTCGCCGCTGGGGCTGGGGCCGCCGACGGAGGCGATCCGCGACCCGAGGACGCCGCCGTGACGCTGCCCCAGCACAGCGCTGCGACGTGCGAGCACGGGACGCCGGCCGAGGGCGTGGACCTCGCGCGGTACTCGCTGGGCGGGCTCGACCTGGACCCGTTCTCGTCGGCGTACTGGAACCACTACTCGGTGAAGGCCGGGGCGTTCTTCGACAAGCGGACCAACGGGCTGGCGCAGGACTGGACGGGCAAGCTCATCGTGAACCCGCCCGGCGAGGACAGCGTGGTCAACCCGGCGACGAAGAAGCGCGAGGTCATCGCGCCGTCGCTGGTGCGGCCGGCGTGGGAGAAGCTGGTGCAGCACTGGCGGGCCGGCCAGGTCGATGGCGCGCTGTGGTGGGGCTACAGCCTCGAGCAGTTGCAGATGCTGCAGGTGTCGCCGTTCATGTACCAGGGGGCGCCGTGGTCGCCGCTGAAGTGCCTGACGGTGATCCTGGCGGCGCGACCGAAGCACCTGGTCCGCTCGGCGGCGAACGGGCCGCCGACGCCGGGGACCTCGCCGACGCACGGGGGCTATGCGACGCTGCTGCCGTCGGTGCGGTTCCGGTCGCTGGCCGAGGAGCAGGTCGCGCGGTTCGTGGAGCGCGCGGGCAAGCTCGGGGTCGTCGTGCGGCCGGTGTCCGGGATTCGGACATGAGCCCGCCCGCCGCGTACGCGCACCGCATCGAGGTCGACCCGGTATTCGGCTGCTGGCTGTGGACGGGCAAGCTCGACAAGGACGGGTACGCGGCGGGCCACCTGCACCGGCGGGTGTACGAACTGCTCGTCGGGCCGATCGGCGTCGGGCTGCTGCTCGACCACCTGTGCCGGCGGCGGCGGTGCGTGCGGCCGGTCCACCTGGAGCCGGTGACGAACGCGGTGAACCAACTCCGATCGAATCCTCGACGGCGGTTGACACGCCGAACGTGTCCCGCTGGACACGACCTCGGGGTGCATGCCATGGTCAGTCCAGAAGGCGGCAAGATTTGCCGCAAGTGTTCCTGGCCAGAGAGGTCAACGTGAGCGACACCGATCCCCCCACGACCGAGGCTGCTGACAACCGAATCACCCCCGCGGATGCCGTCGAGCAGGCCCGCGCGCACCTCGTCCGCTGGATGGACCGGCTCGACGTGGACCGCATCAACGCCTACGCCCACGCGCTCGACGTGCTCGCTCGGACCACCCAGGCGTCCGGTTCGCTGGCCCAAGCCTTCATCGCCGGCTGGAACGCCTTCGACGCGCTGCCCAACGGCGCGAACATCCCCGCCGGCCTCCATGTGGCTCTCGCCGAGTACCTGGCCCGATGACCCCGCCCCGCAAGCCGACGGACCCGGCGGCGCGCATCCTGGCGGTGCTCGGCGACGTGGTGGGCATGGCCGAGGCCGAGATGGCGGCGCTCCGCAAGGCCAAGCGCGACCCGAAGAAGCTGGACCAGGCGATGAAGCTCGCCAGCGCGCTGCACCCGCTGCTCGGCCAGCTGCGGCGCCACGGCGAGGCGGCGGCGCTGGCGGGCAACACGCTGTCGCCGGCCGCGGTCATCGCGTACCTGCGGAAGCTGCCGGCGGCACAGCGGGAGGACCTGCTGGCCGAGGTGGGCGGCGCCGACGAGGACACCGGGCGCGGGCCGGTGCTCGGGTGAGCGGGTGGATCATCTTGCTCGGCTTCGTCATCGGAGCACTCGTCGGTGCGGTCGTCGGACACGTGAGGTTCAAGCCGTGAGCGGATGGCTCTTGCTCGGCTACTTCATCCTCGGGCTGCTGCTCGGCATCGCGGTCGGCCGGTGGCGGCTGTGAGCACGTTCAAGCTCAACCTCCGCGGCTCGCCGGTCGGCCCCCGCGCCTACGCCTGCCCGGACCACGGCGACTTCGAGCTCGACGTGGACCTCGCGACGTCGGCCGAGCCCAGGCCCTGTCCGGACTGCGGACAGCCATCGGATCGCACCCTCGCCGCGCCGCTGTACAAGCCGCAGCGGGGCACGCTGGTCCGCGGCAAGGTGGAGCCACCGCGCCGGCCGACGGACTTCAACACCGAGGGACTCGCCGACGGCAAGCCGCTGCACGAGCTGCTCGACGACCGAGCGGCGATGTGGCGGGACCACGACCGGGCGCGGGACAAGCGCAAGGGGCTCGCGTGACTGCGCTCGTCGCAGAGGTCGGCGACGGCGGCCTGGTAGTGTTCGACGCGTCCGACGAAGCCGGCGCCCCGGTCGCGGTCACCGTCACCGTCGGCCGCATCGTCGGCGCGTTCTCGGAGGCGGGCCGGATGCTGGGCGTCGCGTTCGTCTACCACGAGGGCGGCAAGGTCGAGAGCTTCGTGTTCGCGAGGAGCCGCTGATGCGCGCCGTGTTCCGCCCGATGCTGCCGACGGACCGCCGGTTCATCGCGGCCACCTGGTCGGTTCACTGGTGGCGGCCCGTCGAGGTGCAGCTACTCACCCGCCGCGCCTGGCGCGGTGCGGTCTTCGGCACGGTGGCCGGCTGGATCGACCACGACGGCATCGCGGTGCAGAACGGCGTGCTCGACCGGCCGGGCGTGAACACGCTGGTCGTCGCCGACGCGGACGCTGCGGCCGGGGACGCCGACGTGTTCGGCTACCTCGTGACCTACGAGCACACCGACGAGCCGTTGCCGCTGGTGCTGTTCCTGTTCGTCAAGGACGGCGCTCGCGGCGCCGGGCTCGCGACGCAGTTGCTCAAGCGGGTCGGGTTCGACCCGGCCGGCCCGATCCCGTACGCCTGCCACACGCAGCACGCGACCGTGTTGCGCGAGGCCGGCAAGTTCCCCCATGCGCAGTGGCGGCCCGAGTTGGCCCGCCTGATGCTCCCCCGAGAGGACCAAGATGCAGACCTCGCCCCCGACCCCCACGCCCAAGACCACGCCGACGCCGGCCGCTCCGAAGGCCGCCGCCCGCCCTCCCGCGCCCGCCGTTGACCCGGCGCTGATCGCGGTGAAGTCGGCGGTGTTCACCGCGCCGACGACGATCGCGGGGGCGTCGACGCCGAGCGGGGCGAAGACGACGCCGCACGTCCCGCCGGGCGGGTTTCAGCGGACCTACTACGACCCGCGGATCGAGCATCTGCGGGTGGAGGTCTACGAGGACGGCGTGAAGCCGCCGAAGGTGACGATGGTGCCGATCAGCCGCGTGCAGAGTTGGGAGCCGGCGTAGCCATGGGCCGGCTGCTCATGCTCTCGCCGGACGGCACGCTCGAGGCGATCTTCGACGGGCGCGAGGATTCTCCCGTGATCGCCGTCGGCGCGCGGCATGGCCACCCGGATGGCGCGCGGGTGATCGCCGTCGACCGCGATCGGAAGGTCTACACGCTCGAGGACGACGTGACCGAGAGCCGGAGCGAGATGACGTTCCCGTCCCGATGGTTCGAGGTCGACTGGCTCACCCCGGTCGAGCCGGTGCTGGTGATCCACGACGGCGACGCGGTGACTCGCGTGCCGTTCGTGCCGCACACCGAGCCCGCGCCATGACGCGACCGCTCATCGGTATCGATGGCGATCTGCGCGTCGACGCCAAGGGCCGCGCCATCCTCGCGCCCGAGAGCATCGAGGCCATCGCGCAGCGGGTGGTCGCGATCCAGCGCGAGGCCGCCACCGCGGACCACCGCACGCAGGTGATCGCGTCCGGCCTGCCGATCGACGAGACCTGCCCCGGCTGCAACCCGTCGCTCCGGCCACCCGTGGGGCCGGCGGTGTCGACGCTGACGCCCGAACATCGCGCGTGGCTGGACTCCCTCAGCGAGAAGCCCGCGCCATGAGCCCGCCGACCAACCTCACGCCCGAGCAGCTCGACACGCGCGATCGGTTCCGCACGCTGGTCGAGGACCTGGCCAACCGCGCGCTCGTGGAGCTCGGCCACAAGGTCGTGGCGGTGGCGGTGAGCAAGTCGTTCGGCGACGCGCTGGGCATCACGCCGGGCGGTCGGTTCGGCTACCGGCTCGACATCGGCCCGGTCATCGTCGAGGTGGTCACCGTCGCATGACGAAGCGACGCGCCAGCCCGGCCAAGCCCTGGTCGCGCGAGAAGGCGGGGCGCGGCGTGCTGACCCGGGTCGCCGGCTGGGCCGACGACATCTGCGAGCGGCTGGTCAACGGCTGCCACCCGAAGCAACGGGCCGCGGTGCTCGACCCGGGCGATCGCGTGTCGGTGCTCTGCCCGGGGCGCGCGGGCAAGACGACGTCGGCCGAGGTGCGGCTGCTCTTGCGGCTCCTGTCGAGGCAGGAGGCGCAGTGCGTGTTCATCGCGACGACGAAGGAGCACGGGGTCGACATCGCGTGGAAGAAGTTCCTCAAGATCCTCAAGCGGCTCGCCGTCGAGGTGAAGGAGGAGATCGCCAACCGGGTGATCACGATCGTCAAGAACGGCAGCACGCTCAAGTTCGCGGGGGCGAACGACAGCCCGGCGATCGAGAAGCTGCGCGGCATCGCGTGGGACGGCATCGTGATCGACGAGGCCGCGAGCCACCCGGTCAAGCGGCTGACGTGGCTGCTCGAACGCGCGCTCGACGCCCGCACCGCCGAGCGGGCCGGCTGGATCATGATGATCGGCACGCCGGGCCACTACCTGGCCGGGCCGTTCTACGAGGCCACGCGGCCGGGCGGCGAGGCGCACATCCCCTTCGCCGAGCGAACCGATCCGAAGTGGGCCGACCTGCTCGACGAGCGCGAGTGGTCGTCGCACCACTGGACGTTGAAGGACGCGGCCGACGCCGGGATCGAGGCGGCGCAGCTGTCGTGGGCGGCGGCGGTGAAGCGGAAGAAGGCGAAGGGCTGGGACGACAAGAATCCGATCTGGCTGCGCGAGTACCTGGGCCAGTGGGCGGCGGACGACACGGACATGGTGTTCCGGTACCGCTCGCACCTCGACGACGGGGCGCCGTGGAACCAGTGGGACCCGGAGCGGACCGGGCCGATGCGGGTGGCGGTGCTGCCGCCGGAGATCGCGGCCGAGGCGCTGATCGTGATCACGTTCGACAAGGGCTTCAAGGACAACTTCGCGGTGAACGCGTGGGCGTTCCCGTCGGCCGATCCGCGGCGGCGGATCTGGCACGTCTACGCGCACGAGAGCCCGGCGATGTCGGTGCGCGGGTTCGCGTGCCTGCTGCTCGGGGCGCGCGAGGACATCGAGGAGGGCGCGCCGCCGGAGCCGAACACGGTGGACGACGCGCTCGAGCACGGGACGGGGCTGATCGGCGCGCTCGGGTACCCGGTGGCGATGGCGGGCGACGTCGACGGCGCCTTCCTCCTGGACCTGGGGTTCTACGGGATCCGGGCGGTGAAGGCCGACAAGCAGATGGCCTCGAAGGTCTCGACGATCTCGGAGGTCAACGGCGACCTGCTCGAGGGCCGGTGGTTCGTGCTGAAGGACTCGCCGCTCGAGGGCCAGCTACAGGCGTTGCAGTGGGTGCCCTCCGACGAGGTGGGCGGCGTCATCAAGGAGAACAAGGCGCAGGCGAACCATTCCACGGACACGATGATCTACGCCCGGCGGCTGATCGCGCCGATGCAGACCGGGGTGGCGACGGCGGCCGAGGACACCGACGAGGACCGGCCGGCGACCACCGCGCCCGCGCGCCGGGGCAAGCCCGGGGTCGCACCGCCGCCGCGGACCCGGCCCGACCGAGAGGGCTACCGCGCGCCGCTGGCATCGGTTACGTATGAGGGACCCAAATGGTGAAGCGCAACCCCTCGCGTCCTGTCACCGCGGCTGACGAGCTGGCCGCCAAGCTCGCGGCCATCACCGAGGCGGCGACCGGGCTGTGGCGGTCGGGGGTGACGAAGGTGGTGCTCGACGGCGTGACGGTCGACCTGCAGGAGCCGCCGCCGGTGCCGACGGCGAAGACGGACGAGGACGCCGAGGCCGATGACCCGCTGAGCCTGGCCGCGTTCCGTCGGGCGCAGCTGAAGGGCAAGGGCTCGTGAAGAAGTCGGACCGCGATCGCGACCTCGGGACCTGGTGGACGGCCGAGGAGGGCAAGGTCCACCAGCGGCTGCTCCCGACGGTGCAGGCGATCGACCAGCGCCAGCTCGACCACTTCGATCGGTTCGCGCTGCTCGACGCGCTCTACGATCCGAACTGCGCGGCGGCGTCCTCGACGTCGGCGACGTGGCGGGCCGAGATCCGGCGGATGACGGAGAACCTGATCGCGAGCAACGTCGACACGGTGCAGTCGCAGGTGGCGGTGACCGAGGTGCGGTCGCGGTTCCTGACCGACGGCGCGTCGTGGTCGGTGGCCCGGCGCGCGGTGGACACCGAAGCCTACGCCGAGGAGATGGCGAAGCGGTACAAGCGGGCCGAGGCGGCGAACGTGATGTTCTTCGACGCGACGCTCAAGGGCACCGGGCTCGCCAAGGTGTTCGCCGACGAGGACTTTCAGATCCACGTCGAGCCGATGCTGATCGACAACGTGGTGGTCGACGACGCCGAATGCTTCAACGGGGCGGCGCCGCGCTCGCTGCACTACCGCCAGCTCGACCGCGATCGCGACCAGCTGATCCAGCAGTTCCCGGACTTCAAGGCCGAGATCAACAAGGCGAAGGGCCGGTACGCCTGGGGCGCGCGGCTGGCGCGGTGGCGCGGGGACCCGCTGGTCTACGAGACGCGCAACGACGTGTTCTGCGTCGAGTCGTGGCGGCTGCCGATGGGCGTGGAGGGGACGGAGGGCTACGTGCCGGGGCTGCACGCGATCGTGATCGACGGCTGCGACCTGCTGGTCGAGCCGTGGAAGAAGCCGCGGTTTCCGATCGTGGAGCTGCGCTGGCAGCGGCGGCGGTCGAGCTTCTACGGCATCAGCCTGGCCGAGCGGATCATCGGGTGGCAGCGGGTGATCAACAAGCGCGGGTGGCACATCGAGAAGGTGCTCGACCAGCTGGCGATGCCGACCACGTACGGGTCGATGGCCGACGGCAACATCCGCGTGCAGGAGACCGAGGTGGGCCGGTGGATCGCGCTGAAGTCGGGCACGCCGCCGACGACGGTGGTCCCGCAGGTGATCGGGCCCGAGCTCCAGGCCGACCGCGCCTACGCCCGCGACGGCAGCTTTCGGGAGACCGGGGTGTCGCAGATGGCGGCGACCTCGACGAAGCCGGCGGGGCTCGAGGCCGGGGTGGCGCTGCGCGAGTGGCGGGACATGGGGACCGACCGCTTCTCGATGCAGGAGGCGGCGTACGAGCGCGTGAACCTCAACCTCGACCTGGCGATCCTCGACGTGTGCAAGGACCTGGGGTCGAAGGCGCCGACGATGAGCAAGCGGTCGCGGTGGGCGCCGCGGGTGCTGACCTGGGACGACGTCGATTACACGGACATGGAGGTCCAGATCAGCGCGGCGTCGACGTTGCCGCGGACGTCGGCCGGGCGCGAGCAGACGGTGATGGAGTTCACGCAGGCCGGCATCTTCACGCTCGATGAGGCGCGGACGCTGCTGAAGCATCCCGACGTCGACAAGATCCTGTCGCTCTACACCGCGGTCCGCGAGGCCATCGAGATGGACCTCGAGGGCATCGAGGAGGGGCACGTCGTCGTGCCCGAGAGCTTCCTCAACCTCGACATGGCCGGGAAGCTGGCGCACGCCCGGTACCTCGTCGATCGCCAGTACGAGGACTGCCCCGAGTGGGTGCTCGACGGGCTGCGCGATTACATCGTGCGGGCGAAGGCAATCGCGGCGATGGCCGGGCCGGCGCCCGGCGCCGCCAACCTGTTGCCGATGCCGTCGACCGACCCCGCGCTCCTGCCTCCCGGTGCGCCGCCCGGGATGCCCGGTGCGCCGCCGCAGATCCAGCCGCAGCAGGTCCCGAGCTCGGGGCCGCCGCTGACCACGCAACCGGCCCCGGCGCTACCGCCGATGGCCTGACCGCACCCACCGCCCCGAGGAGAACCGATGCAGACCAGCATGAACGCCGGCACCGAAGACGCCGGCACCGACAACGCAGCCGCCTCGGCCACGGCGCGAGGGGCCGCAGCTGCCGCGGCGGTCGACCGGGACGTGCTCGCCGGCCTGGCGAAGCTCCGCGGGGAGCCGGCGGCCGAGAAGCCGGCCGAGGCCAAGCCGGACCCGAAGCCCGACGCCGGCGAGCAGCTGGCCGAGGCCAAGCCGGACGCCAAGCCGCTCGACGAGGTCCCGCTCGACGACCGGGCCAAGGCGCGACTCGCCGCCGAGCAGGCCCGCGACCGGAAGCACAAGGAGTCGGTGACCAAGGACCGGGCCGACATCGACGCGGCGAAGGCGAAGATCGAGGCCGAGTGGAAGCCGCGGGTCGAGAAGGCCGAGGCGTTCGAGGCGCTCAAGGGCGGCGGCGTGCAAGCGCTCCTGAGGGCGGCCGAGCTGCTCGAGCTGACGGAGGACGACTACGCGGCGGCGGCGCCGGCGGTGTGGGCCTTGTCGCCGAAGGGCAAGGCGGACCCGAAGGCGAAGGCCGCCGCCGCCGGCACGCTCCAGGCGCACGGCATGGAAGCCCGGTTCGCCAAGCTCGAGGCCGACAACAAGGCGCTGCGCGACCAGATCACCGCCCGCGAGACGGCGGCGAAGCACGAGGCCGACCGGGACCGCTACCTGACCGGCGTGGCGGCCGAGCTCGAGAAGGCCACCGACGCGCCGCTGGTGAAGAAGCTGGCGGCGAAGGCGCCGGGCAAGGCGAAGGAGCTGATGCTCGCCGCGGCGGTCGAACTGCTGGACGAGGACGGGGTCATCCCCTCGGCGCCGGCGGTGCTGGCGCGGGCCGAGACGAAGCGCCGGGCGTTCCTGGCCGACGAGGGAATCGAGCCCGAGGCGCTGATCGCCCCGGCCAAGCCGGCGGTGGCGGCCGACCCGAAGAAGCCGGCCAAGACCCTCGCCAACGAGGGCGGAACGGGCACCACGCCGACCCCGGCGAAGCCTCTGACGGGCAAGGCGCTCGACGCGCAAGTTCTTGAGGGCTTGCGCGCCATGCGAAACTCTGGCAGCGTCACCAAGTAACGACGCGCGCGCCTGCGGCCCCGAAGCAGAACTCGAAGGGGCCTGAGAGCAAGTTTCTTGCCCTCGACCCCGGACGGTCACCTTGACCGCCGAGTCCCGCAGGAGCACGCGCCATGGCCGTTTCCGACGAAGACACCGTCGCCTACATCTTCAAGACCAAGTACAGCGACCGGCAGGTCGCGGACATGACGATGCGCGACCACCCGCGCTACGTCTCGGTCGAGAAGAAGGACGACTTCGAGGGGCTGACCCTGGCCTACGCGATGACCTACGGGACGCCGCAGGGCACCGGCGCGGACTACACGACCGCGCTGGCGAACGTGTCCTCGTCGAAGGGCAAGCAGCTGTCGATGTCGGAGCGGACCCGCTACGGCTTCATCAAGCTGGGCGGCATCGCGATGATGAAGGCCAAGCGGCGCGGGGACGGGGCGTTCCTCGAGCTGGTGTCGCTCGAGACCGACGGCGTGATCCGCACGATGGGCGCGGACAACGCGCACAGCCTCTACCGCAACGGCTCGGGCGCGCGCGGCGTGATCTCGTCGCACAACGGCAACGTGATCCAGCTCGCCACCATCACCGACGCGGTGTTCTTCCAGGACGGCATGACCCTGGCCGGCGACGACACCTCGACGGGTGCGAGCCCGCGCGCCGGCTCCTGCACGGTCACCGCGGTCAATCGCCGGCTCGGGCAGATCACGGTGTCGACCTTCGCCTCGGCCAACCTGGTCGACGGGGACTATCTGTTCAAGGCGGCGGACGTCGGCGGGTCGACCTGCTTCGACGGGCTGGCGACCTTGATCCCGCTGACGGCGCCGAGCATCGGGGAGAGCTTCCGCGGCATCGACCGCGGCGCCGACCCGGAGATGCTGGCCGGCGTGCGGGTCGACGACACCACCGAGACCCTCGAGAACAACATCGGGCTGGCGATGACGGACATGATGACCTGGGCCTCGGACAAGGCCCGCATCAAGTTCTACGCGCACCCGAAGAAGGTCTTCGACATCGCCCGGCGCGGCAACGGCAAGGTCTGCTACGACGACGCGGGCGGGACGCTGTCGTGGGGCTTCCAGAAGATCGAGGTCGTCACGAGCTACGGCACCGTGCCGGTGATCGCGGACCCGGACTGCCCGTTCGGCTACAGCTACGGCGTGAGCGAGGCCGACGAGGTGCTGCACACCCTCGGCGACGTCGTCCACGTCATCCGCGACGACGGGATGCGGGTGCGGTCGCTCGGCACCGAGGACGGCATCCGCATGGACCTCCGGTCGAGCGGCAACGACGCGATCTACCGCCCCGCTTCCTTCGCCGTCCTCACGGTCGGCTGATCCTCATTCCACTCTCTCGAACAAGGACAGACGACCATGACCATCCCCACCCAGAACGCGCTCTACGGCGAGGTGAGCACCGCTCCGACGAAGCAGGCCAACGGCACGACCGTCAGCTCCCGCTTCGACGGCTTCGGCGCGCTCCACGTCGTCCCGTCGATGCCGTGGCGCCACGCCAAGGCGGCCGACGGCAAGTACTACAGCTTCTTCAGCGCGACCCTCGATCTGGCCACCACCGAGGCGGGCCACGCCGCGCCGGTGCTCGCCGACATCGACGCCACGCTCGTCAAGGCGGCGGCGTTCTTCCGCAACATCGCCACCGGCGCCTACGCGAACCTGAACATCCACCTCGACTGGATCAAGCTCCACTGCGTGCTCGCCGGCGCCAACGGCACGTCGATGCTCTGGCACGCGCAGACCGGCACCACGAGCCGCCTCTCCACGGGCGGCGTCGCGCTGACCGTCACCAACGCGCTCGCCGACGGCACCGGCGTCGCCGCGTCCAGCCTCGTGACCGCGCAGAACGGGCCGATCGTCATCACCGCCGAGAACGCGAGCACCCTGAACATCGGCCAGGGCGTGCAGCGCGACAGCATCGAGGTCGCCGGCGACACCACCACGTTCATCTTCGGCGCCGACCCGCTCGGCACGCCGAACGTCGAGGTGGCGACGGGGACCCACGAGATCATCCACCTGCCGCCGGTGGTGCTGCCGTCCGGCTCCGAGTTCATCCTCGGCCGCGCGCAGGTCGCGCAGTCGGTGGCCGGCATCTACAAGATCATGGGCGGCTTCTACCTGAGCTGATCCGCCAGCTGCCGTCCGCCCGCTGCCGTTCGCCGACCACCTGCCCGGAGACCACCCCATGAGCTACGACGCCTACGAGACCCGCGACACCGAGCAGGACGTCCGTCACCACCTGGTGCGGATGGTGGGCGGCGCGGCTGCCGTGACCAAGGTGATCGGCAAGGGCATCACGGTCGCCCGGACCGCGGCCGGCCGGTACACGCTGACGTGGGCCGACAACCCGGGGACGTTCCTGGGGTACTCGTTCGGCCTCCAGTCGACGACCATCAACGCGCTGCGCGGCTGCACGGTGACCGTCGGCGTGTTCAGCACGACCGCGTTCACGCTCGAGGTCGACGTGTGGGACTTCTTGGCGCAGGCGGCCGGCGTGACCGTCGCCCGGGACCTGGCCGCGCTCGAGTGGCTGTCGCTGGACCTCGTGTTCAAGCTGACCGGCCCCTGACCGATGGTGTAGCCTGAGCGCATGTCGCGCATCCTGACCCTGACGACGCTGATCGCGCGGTGCAAGCAGCGGAGCGACAAGGAGCAGGACGGGCAGATCGGCAGCTACGCCACGGACGAGTGGGAGTCGCTGATCAGCGAGGCGTACGGTGAGATGTACATGCTCGTCGCCGAGCAGGGCTCGCGGTACTTCGAGACCGAGGCGAGCATCACGATCACGGGGGCGACGAGCTACGCGCTCCCGTCGGACCACCTGGCGACGCTGGCGATCGACCGGGTGATCGATGCGGCGGGCCGGCGGGATCCGCTGGTCGAGATCATGCCGCAGGAGCGCACCAGCGTCATCGGGCAGACCGGGGACGCCGAGTGCTTCGCGCTGGTGGGCTCGAACGTCGAGCTCTACCCGGTTCCCTCGAGCGGGACCTACAAGCACATCTACATCCCGCAGCCGACGGACCTGTCCTCATCGTCGGGCTCGACGAGCGTTGACCTGATCAACGTCCACGGGCAGGCGTTCGTGATCTGGTCGGTGAAGCTGAAGGCGCTCGACAAGAGCGAGAGCGACGTGCGGGTGGCGATGCAGCAGATCGAGCGGGCGGCTGACGGCCTGCGGCAGTGGGCGCAGATCAGGAGCTTCAACACGCCGCGCCGGCAGATGGCGCTGGGCGGTGGCGACCCGCGGATCAGCGACCGGCGAGGGCCCTACCGATGAGCATCGGATGGCTTGGAACCGCGGTCGATGGTGGCGACGGCGACTCGCTTGTCGAGAATGACCCCGATGACAAGTACTGCGATCATTGCGGCTCGACGCTGGCGCCAGATGACGGGACCACGCCCAAGTCGTCGCGCTCGTGGTGCTCTATGGCCTGCGGCGACGCGGCGACGGCCGACGAGCCGGGGTGGATCAGGATCGCCGACATGACGCCATTGCAGCGCGCCGAACTCGACCACTTCATGACGCCAGCCTCAGAGAAGGGCCCGGCGTCATGAAGCAGATCAAAACACCGACGCAGCCGCGGCACGATGACCCGAAGATCGACCGGGCGATCACGGACCACAAGGCGACGATCGACAAGGTGGCCGAGCGGCCCGGGGTGAACATGGTGGTCCTCGCCGGCATCGAGCTGGCCGACGGGGTGGAGACGCCGGTGCCGCACAAGCTCGACAAGGCGCCGTCGGCGGTGTGGTGCTCTGCGGTGCGCGGGCCGACGACGGTGGGCATGATCGAGGAGGTCGGGTCGCGGACGAACAAGTACGTGACGCTCAAGGCGAGCGGCTACGGGGCGACGGTGACGGTCGACGTCCTCGTCGTTCCCTAGCGCCAGGCCTGCACGCGCCAGTTGCCACCGGGCGACCAGCTGATGCCGGCCTCGTAGCCCGTGCCGGCGGGGCACAGGTCGTAGGCGTTGCGCAGCACGCCGTCCTCGACGACGTGATCGACGTGGAGGCAACCGCCGGCGCCGCCGGTCGCATGGTGGACGGCGCCGCCCGGCCCGCCGCCGTAGGTGAGTTCGAGGCCGGCGATCGCGAGCGTCGTGGTCCGGGTGAGGTCCACGTACGGCGACGGGCAGCCGGCCGGGCACGTCCAGGTCAGGTTGTAGGGCGGGGAGGCGTCCGGGGCGACGGGCGACACGGGGTCGGTGCTGCACGCCGCGATCAGGGTCAGGGCCAGCAGGTTGCGCATCCCGATCAGGGTAGCGCCGTAGTAGCCTCGGGGCATGGCCGAGTTCCAGACGCTCCAGGTGCCGTTCGTCAAGGGGCTCGACACGCGGACCCACCCGTACCTGGTCGACCCGCCCGGCCTGACGCTCTGCCAGAACGCGCAGTTCGACAAGGTGGGTCTGTCCTTCCGCTACCCGTACGCGGCCTTCGGGGCGAACATCGTCGGGGGCGGCACGCTGAGCGGGGTGCGGAAGCTGGCGGTGGCCGGCGACGAGTTGCTGGCCTTCACGGCGACGACGGTCTACACGTGGATCGCCGCGCTGTCGGCATGGTCGAGCCTGGGGACGCACCTCGCGGTGGCGACCGCCGAGACCGCGGTGTTCGGCAACACCACGGACCAGGTGTTCGCCGACCGGGCCCAGCTCGGCAACGTCGTCGCCTACGTGTGGACCGAGGTCGCGTCCTCGTCATCGTCGACCTGCTACCTGGCGGCACGGGACCTGACGACGGGGGCGGTGGTGCTGGCGCCGACGGCGTTCCCGGCGGGGTCGAGCCGGCCCAGGGTGATCGCGACGGACACGCTGATCTGGGTGCTCTACCTCGAGGCGGGCGGCATCTACTACGGCGGGTTTCCGCCGTCGGTGCCGGCGATGCCGGCGTTCACGCAGCTGTCGGCGAGCGGCATCGTCTACGACGCGGTCCGGCACCCGACGCTGGACCTGCTGCTGGTGGTGGAGCGGTACGCCTCGGGGCTGTCCTACACGTTCTACTCGATCGACAACGCGAGCGTGAAGACCGGCACCAACAAGGTGCGGGCGGCGACCGGGTGCATCGCGCTGGCGCCGGCACCGACGGCGGTGGACCGGGTGCAGATCGTCCGCCAGGACGGGACCAACATCGTCGGCGACCTGCTGGTGCTGAGCACGCAGGCCGACGTGTTCACCGGCCAGGCCATCGGCGCCTCGGCGGCCTCGACGATCAGCCAGCTGACCGGCGCCTTCCGCTCGGTGACCACCGGCGGGTTCTACCGCTGCTACGTGTTCTGGTCGGTCGCCGAGGGCGACGCGACCAACGACTTGGCGTCGTCGGGCATCCAGATGAACTACACGGACACCAACAACTCGTCGATCCCCGGGCAGAGGACGCTGATCTACCGCAACGGGCTGGCCTCGCGCGCCTTCGACTACGCCGGCTCGGTCTACGTGTGGACGGTGTTCGCGGCGGCCAACAACGACGCCTCGGGGGCAGCACATGCCACGCTCGGCTTCGAGGTCCCGGTCCAGTCCTCGTGCTATCTCCACCGCGACGACGCCACCTTCCACGCGAAGGCGGTGTGGTCGAAGGCCGGCGGGTATGGCTACTACGAGGGCCACCTGGCCGGGGTGGCGCTGGTGAGCGGCTCGACCGGCTACGCGTGGGCGACGACGACGCGCAACTTCATCCAGCTGGGCGGGTACTTCAACACGGCGGGCTACGGCGACCGGAACCCGCAGGACGTGCTGTTCACGTTCGACTCGGACAGCGCGCGCCGGGTGGTGCAGCTCGGCCGGACGGCCTACGTGAGCGGCGGGATCCTTCAGCAGTACGACGGCGAGGGGCTGACCGAGGTGGGCTTCGAGCAGTTCCCGTGGTTCATCAAGACCACCGCCAGCGCGGCGGGGGCGATGGCGGCCGGGGTCTACAGCTACAAGGAGTCGCTGCGGTGGGTGAACGCGCGCGGCGAGACCGAGCGGTCGACGACGGCGATCGGCGTGGCGCAGACGGTGGCGGCCAACCGCAAGGTGACGTGGTGGGCGTCGCGGCTGCGGGTCACGAAGAAGCTGAGCACACGGCGGGCCCCCTCGATCGAGATGTGGCGGCAGGTGGTAAACGCGCCGCCCGACGCACCCTGGTACCTGATCACGGACCGGGACCCGTCGACCACGACGCCGAACAACTACGTGGCCAACGACCCCGCGGCGGTGCTCGCGGTCGACGACCAGACCGACAACATGACCGACGCGGTGCTGACCACGAACGAGCAGCACCCGGAGAACGGGGCGGTGTTGCCCCGGTTCGCGCCACCGCCGGCCACCATCCTCGCGGTGACCGACACGCGGATGCTCCTCGCGGGCGTGCCCGGCGACCCGTACGGGGTCTGGTACTCGCTGGCCCGCAACGAGGGCGAGATCGTCGGCTTTCACCCGGCGCTGCGGTTCACGCTGCCGGCGAGCACGGGCCCGGTGACCGCGGTGGCGGTGATCGATAAGACGCCGGTGGTGTGGACGGCGGGCGCGACCTACGTGGTGATGGGCGACGGGCTCGACAACCTCGGCGGCGGGGCGAACTACGAGCCGCGGCTGGTGCCGCAGGGCCTCGGCATCGGCTGCGCGTCGCAGGACACGGTGGCGGTGACGCCGGTGGGGGCGTTCTTCTTCGGCCGGCGCGGGTGGTACCGCCTCTCCTCGGGCTGGGAGCTCGAGTACATCGGGGCGCGGGTGGAGTCGTTCAACACCGACTCGTGGATCGCGGCGCAGGTGGTGCCGCTCCAGCACCAGATCCGGGTGCTGTCGGCGTCGCGGATGCTGGTGTTCGACTGGCTGGCCGGCGAGTGGTCGGAGTGGACCGAGACCGCCGGGGTGTCCCTGGCGGTGTGGGGGACGACGGCGCTGATGGTCGACTCGGTGGTGAAGGCGCAGGCGACGACCCTGACCAGCATCACCTACTCGCTCGACGTCGAGACCGGGTGGTTCAAGCCGTCAGGACCGCAGGGCCGCAACCGGGTGCGCTGGCTCGAGGTGCTGGGCGAGCTCAAGGTGGCGCACAGCCGGCGGGTGCGGGTCGGGGTGAACTACGTGGCCTCGGCCTACACCGACGACAAGACCATCGCGATCACGGGCACGGCGGGCGACCCGGCGCAGACCCGGCTGGGCCCCCGCGTGCAGCAGGTCGAGTCGATGCGGGTCCGTGTTACGGTGGCCGCAGGCACCGGCAACCTGGACAACGTGGTGCTGACCGGCCTCTCGCTCGACATCGCCCCCAAGAAGGGCGTCCACCGCGGCAACCCGACCTGGAACCAGTAGGAGATCGTCATGGGCTTCAACCCCTTCAGCTACGACGACAACGCCGGGTGGCAGTCGGCCACCGACGCCGCGGGCACCGCCGACCGGCGCTACGACCAGTTCGGCGGCCAGCTCGGCGGCGACATCGAGGCCCTGCGGCGGCGGGCCAACGGGCAGGACAGCCTGTCCGCGGAGGCGCTGCGGCAGGGGAATCAGCAGATCATCGCCGGGCAGTCGTCGATGGCGGCCGGGGCCTCGCCGCAGAACAGCACCATCGCCGCGCTGACGGCCAGCCGCAACGCGATGACGGCCGGGGCGGGGCTGGCCGGCCAGACGGCGCAGGCGGGCATCATGGAGCGGCAGGCGGCGCAGGACGCGCTGGTCCAGGCGATGCTGCGGCGCCAGCAGATGGAGGCCGAGCGGGCGGCGCAGCAGCGGCAGCTGGCGTTCCAGAACCAGCCCAAGAGCTGGTGGGACACCTACGGCGGCGCGGTGACCGGCGTGGCCAAGCTCGCGACGGGGGTCTGACCGTGGCGCCGTACGGGCCCGAGGACGACGCCCAGCCGATGCCGTGGGAGTCGCCGGGGCCGCCCGGCCCGTACCCGGTGCCGGACCCCGCGAGCCTCGACTTCACCGGCGGCGGCAACCCCGGTCCGGGCGATGCCGACTTCACGCTGACCCCGTGGGTGACGCAGCCGCCGCCGGACATCGCCGCGATCGCGCAGGGTGCCGCCGGTGCGCAGCCGTGGGACCCTGCCGCGCCGCACGTCGCGATCGGCATCCCGCAAGCATCACCGACGACGCCGGGCGCGAACCATCCGCCCGACCCGCTGCCGCCGGAGACGGCGCCGGTGGACCCGACGGTCGCGGCCTACGAGCCCGGCGCCGACCGCCAGCCGTGGGACGCTGCACCCGCACCGGGCGGCGTCGAGCCTGGCCTGGCCGGCTCGGAGACGTTCGCCCCCGACCGGGCGCCGACGCCCGAGCTTGCCGCGGCCGAGCAGGCGTGGGCCGCCGAGCAGGCCGGCCAGGGCCGCATCGATGCGCAGGCCGCCGCGTACGACCGGCTCGACCCGGTGGCCTTCGCCGACATGCAGGCCAAGCGGCAGATGAAGCTCGACAGCGAGCGCGCGACCCAGGAGCTTGCCGCCGCGGACGCCGACCAGCAGGCGCTCAAGGACAACATCAAGCGCCGCGAGCAGGCCCGCGCGATGGCGCAGCGGGACATGGCCGAGGTGACGACGGCGGCCCGGGACATGGCCGACGGCTCGCCCTTCGCCAACTGGTGGGCCGACCGCTCGGTCCCGCAGAAGTTCACCGGCATCCTCGCGACGGTGTTCGCCGGCCTCGACAACCCGCACGGCGGCAACAGCGCGCTCGACACGTTCATGGGGCTCGCGAAGGACGACGCCGACCAGAAGTGGAAGAAGCTCGAGGCGCGGCGAGGGCTGGCACAGGACGCGATGGGCAACGCGGATGACGACTACAAGATGCGCGAGTCGATCCGGCTGGCGTCGATGCTCCAGGTCCAGCGCGGCATCGAGCAGGCGCTGGGCCGGCTCGACCCCGAGGGCTCGGCGGCGATGAAGCTGTCGGAGGTGCACCGCGGCGTCGCGGGCCAGCTGGCGAAGGCGGCGCAGGATCTCGAGGAGCTGCGGTTCGGCCGCGCCGACAAGATGATCAAGGCCGACCAGGAGCAGCAGCGGATCGACATCGAGGCGGCGCGGGAGAACCGGCTGGCTGGTCGCGGTGGCGTGGGCGGCGGCGCGGCCGGCGGCATCGGTGGCCCTGGCGCGGCCGGCACCGGCGCGATCAACCCGGATACGTGGGTCGCCTACGGCAACGGCAACGAGAAGCTGCGCCCGCCGTGGGCGATGGACCCGAAGCAGTACAAGTCCTGGCTCGACGTGCAACTGAAGGCCGGCAACATCAACGAGTCGGATGCCCGCGCCGCCAACGTCGGCCAGTCGAAGGCGTTCGCCGAGGAGGCGGCGACGATCCACGACCCGATGACCGGGGAGCCGCTCGGCGTGCAGCCCGACGACGCGCTCAAGAAGATCGTCGACGCGAAGCTGACCGCCACCGCACAGGCCGCGCAGGTCATCGACACGATCATCCGCGTGGCGCGGGAGTCGGGCGGCAACTCCGACGTGCGCAAGAACACCTCATGGCAGATCATCACGAGCAGCAAGGGCGTGCTCGACCAACTCGTCCGCGCCGGCTTCACCATGGGCGCGCTCGACGCTGGCGCCATCGCCGCGATGGGGAAGATCGAGGGCGGCGTCGACCCGAACTCGTTCATCTACGACGCCGTTCCGGGCCTCAAGAACCTGCGCAAGCAGCTGCTGCTGGGGACCAATCTCAGTCTCAAGAGCGCGGGCATCAAGAAGCCGTGGACGGTGCCCGACCTGTCGGCTCCGCGGCACGGATCGGCCGACAAGGACCTGCGCGCGATCGTCGCGGAGCCACCCGCCAACGCGCCGGCCGGCGGGCACGACATCATCGGCGGCGCGATCGGCGCGGCGAATCGCCTCGTCGGAGAACCGGACGCCGGGACCTCGACCGCGGTGAAGGGGGCGAAGCTGGCCATCCGGGCGATGCCCGGCGTGGGGATGCTCGCGGGCGGATCCCCGTTCGGGATCGCCGGCGAGGCGGCCCACGCCATCAAGGGGCTGTTCGACTCGCACAATGTCGCTGACGACCGCTCGACGGCGATCAGGAACCTGACGGTCAAGATCCTGGCCGGCGGCGACGATGCGGCGGCGGCCGTCCAGGGACTCAACGAGATCGCGCACAGCCCGGAGTCAGGCGGCGCGGGCCGCTCGGCGGCGATCGGGGCGATGATCCGGATCGCGGGCGGTGGAGGGCCGGCGGCGAAGCTGGTGCTCGACGCGCTCGCACCGGACCAGGGTGGAGTCGAGTAGTGGGCCGCTATCTCGACCCGGCGACGGACGCGATCATCGAGGTCCCCGACGTCGACGCGCAGCGGCTCGGCCTGACCCCGGCCACGCCCGAGCACGAGGTGGCCGCGGCGATCAAGTCGCAGCGGGCCGACGAGTACGGCGGCGTCGGTGGAGCGATCAACGCGCTCCAGTACGGCGGGGCACGGGGGCTCACGGCCGGATTCTCCGACCTCGGACTGCGGCTGCTGGCGCCCGATCTGGAGGACGAGGCCCGCCGCTACAAGGAGCAGAACCCCGGCCTGTCGACGATCGGCGAGGGCGGCGGCATGATCCTCGGCGCGGGTGCGGCGCCCGGGACCGGGCTCGCGCAGACCCCCTCGGCCCTGACCACCCGGCTCGGCATGGCGCTCGGCGCCGCGGGCCCCGAGGCCGGCATCCTGGCCCGCACCGGCCGGGCCGCGCTCGGTGGTGCGGTCGACGCCGGGCTCCAGAGCACCGGCCAGGGCATCTCCGACCTCGCGATGTCCGACGACCCGCTGACCATCGAGCGGGTCGCCGGCGAGCTGACCAGCCGCTTCGTGACCGGCGCCGAGTTCGGCGGGGCCATCGGCGGCACGCTCGGCCTGCTCGAGCACGGGCTGACCACCGGCGCCCGACGGCTCAAGCTCGCCCGCGAGGGGGCGCAGGAGGCCGAGGCCGCCGCCCTGACCGGCGGCGCCATCCCCGAGGACATCGCGGTGCTCGACCGGGCCGGGGTCAAGGACGCCCGCAACGCCGAGCTAGCCCGCATCGAGGCGACCCGGGTGCCCGAGCGCGGCCAGCTGGTCGACGAGCTGCAGAAGTTCCGCGAGCAGACCAAGACCACCCGGCCGTGGGATGCCGTCGCGGTCGGCGGCACCAAGGACAGCCTCGCCGCGATGGAGGCCGAGGCCGCCCGGCTGGCCAAGCTGGCCGACAAGGCCGAGCTGCGCGCCACCGCCACCGAGGGCAAGCTCATCACCGGCGGCAAGCGGCCTCCCCGGACGGCCGGGCCCGCACCGGCTGGGGCGGAGGCGGCGCAGACGTGGAAGGAGTTTGTCGCCGAGCGCATGGGCGCGCGCATGAAGTCGGAGGGCGGGCACGGGCCGGCGATGAAGAAGCTCGGCGAGGAGTGGAAGGCGTACAAGGCGGGCGCCCCGCTCGAGGCCCCGGTGGCTGCGGCCCGGACCATGGCGGGCGAGAGCCTGACCACCCGCACCGCGGCGGCCCGGGAGGCGGCGGCCGAGGCCCGCCAGCTCGCCGACGAGGCCGGCGCCGCGCTCGAGACCGCCCGGACCGCCAGCGAGGCCGTGGCGCCCCGCTGGATGCGCGAGGCCGGCAAGACGTACATCGAGGCCGACAAGCACATCGACCGGCTCCTCAGGAACCGCGAGGGGCTGGCCGAGGCCGGCGGCGAGTCGATGCGCAAGAGCTTCCGGGCCGCCCTCCAGGAGCAGCGCCAGGCCCTGCAGGAGATCCAGGACGGCGCCGCCGAGCTGAACATCATCCACGCCACCGACACCAGCGGCCGGCGGGCCGCAGCGCTCGCCAGCGTGCCCGACACCATCGCCGCCAACCGGGCGCTCCAGGACCGCATCGAGCAGCTCGCCACCGCGCCGGCCTCGCCGCGCCTGTCCGCGCTCGAGTCCCACGATCTGATGCTCGGCCAGCCCAAGCCGCCCCCGACCCTGGGTCAGAAGCTCAAGGCGGCGGCAGCCTACGCTGGGACCTCGGCCATCGGCTACGCGGTCCTCCCCGCCGCCGCCGGGTTCGCCGTGCCGGTCCTGGGCGCCCTGGCCGCGTCCAAGGCCCTGGGCGGCAAGCTCGGCCCCGCGATGGTCAAGGCCCACCGGCTGGCCATGGAGCGCACGGAGCGGGCCGTGGGCGCGTTCCTGTCCGGGACCCGCGCCGCTCGCCGGGTCGCGCCCAAGCTGGTGGCGATGGCCAGCACCGCCATCCTGGAGGGCGCCCGGTTCGGACCCGAGCACCCGGCCGCCGCCCCCGCCCCCGCCCGCCGGCCCCGGCTGGAGGTCGCCTACGAGGCCCGCGCCCGCGAGCTGGCCGCCGCCATCATGCCCACCCCCGCCGGCCCCAAGGTCCGGCCCGGCGTCCGCGCCAACATGGGCCGCCAGCTGGCCGCGCTCCACGCCGTCGCCCCCCACGTCGCAGATCGCGCCGAGAGCCTGCAGGCCCGCAAGCTCCTCTACCTCTACGGCAAGATGCCCCGGCCGATGCAGCTCGGCATGACCACCATCGCCCCCGACGAGCTGGCGCTGCGCAGCTGGGCCCGCACCGTCGCCGCGGCCGAGGACCCCGGCGGCATCGAGGAACGCCTGGCCGCCGGCACCATCACCCCCGAGGACGGCGAGGTCATGCGCGAGCTCTACCCGGCGCGCATGGCCGAGGTGATGCGGCAGATCATGACCAAGCTCGGCGATCGCCGGCTGCCCTACGAGTCGCGGATCAACCTGTCGTTCCTCACCGGGCAGCCGGTCGACGGCTCGATGGCGCCGCACATCATCGACGCCTTGCAGCGCGACTTCACCGAGGAGCCCGGCACCGAGGGCGGCACCCAGGCCCCGCAGCCGCAGCCGGCGTTCGGGTCGGTCAAGCGGTCCGAGCCCACGCCCGCCCAGCGCAAGGCCGGATGAACGCCGAGGAGGGCGCCGACGAGCAGACGCCCGCCGACACCAAGCCGACGCGGTGGCCCGAGTGCCGCTGCCCGGACGTCGACAAGGGCGGATGCCGCTGCGAGGATGATGGCGCCGGCGCCGCAGAGTGGGACGGCGTGGGGGTGTCAGTTGACGAACGGCCGGCGTCACGGGTAGGGTCTGCATCTCGGGCCCTCGCTTGTCTTGGGCCGGCGCTGGCAGACCGCCGCCGAACGTCTGGATAACACCAACGGCCTGCCCTCACGGGTGGGCCGTTGGACTTTGGGGGTGTCAGCGGGTGTCAGCGGCGGCCCGAGTGGAAGCCCGCCGACGCCGACATAAGAGCGATCAGCTACAACGGGCCGGCGATCGTATAGTCTCGGGGCAACCATGAAGCCCACCATCGGACGCATCGTTCACGTCAACTTCCGCAACCGCCGCGAGAAGCGGGTCACCCGCCCGGCGATCATCGTCGAGGATTGGGGCGGCACCATCGACGACCAGACGATCAACGTGCAGGTCTTCACCGACGCCAGCAACGACGGCCTTGATGGCGGCACGCTGTGGATGACGTCGGTCGCGTACGGCGAGCCGAAGTCCGACACCCCGATCGATGCATCGGCGTTCTGGTTCTGGCCGCCGCGGGTGTAGCCTCAGGCCATGAACCCGGACAACCCGAAGGACCTGCGGCTCGCGTGGATCAAGAGCGACGGCACGCCGCTCGTTCACGGGGCCGCCGCCGCCAACGCCACCACCTACTACGCCGAGCTGCAGCCCAACGGCCCCGAGCCCTGGATGTGGATCGGCCTCGAGTGGGACGCGACCGAGGCCACGCTGTTCACGCTCGAGAGCGCCGGCAAGAGCAGCGCCGACCTCACCAGCTACGCGGCGGCCGGCACCGGCTGGACCTCGCAGGCCACCGCGCTCGGCACCATCACCGCGGCGTCCGCGGCGTCGTGCGGCGAGTGGCAGGTGGCCGACGTGCCGCAGGGCACCCGGTGGCGGGTGAAGCGCTTGGTGACCACCGGCGGCGTCGCCACCGCGCGCGGCAAGAGGTACTGAGCGGTGGCGCGACTCGGGCCGACGCTGGGGCCGACGCTGGCGCCGCGGCTGGCGCACGTGGCGGGAGGCGACGGCGTGTTCACGATCCTGCTCGCCGCGCACGGGCTGTCCACCGGCGATGGCGTGCTGACGATGACCACGACCGGCGCACTGCCTGTGGTGCTCGCCCTCGCGACGCCGTACTACGCGATCGTCATCGACCCCGACCACCTCAACGTCGCCGACTCCTACGCCCACGCGATGGCCGGGACTCCGATCGTGTTGACCGACGCTGGCACGGGCGTTCACACGCTGGTCACCGGGGCCGCGGTCCACCTGACGCCCATCACGTTCTCCCACACCTTCACCATCGGCTCGACGCCGGGCAACACCGTCTACGACGTGCGGACGATGAACAACCTCGTCGGCGACGTGAACACGGTGATCCAGGCCGCGCTCTCGACGGGCGCCGACTACACGCCCGTCGATGCGTTCGACTTCGACGAGCCCGCCGCCGACACGTGCAGCGGGTGCGACGACGGGCCGAGCGTCCAGCTCGTGAGCAGCGTGCCGACCGTCGTGGTCACCGTGGCCTCGCCGCACGGCGGCGCGGCTCCGCAGTTGGCGGACGGCAGTGCCTACTGGTCGACCGACAACACGGTCTTCGCCTTCACTACCGAGGCGTTCGCCTTCGCGGTCAGGATCAAGATCACCGCGAAACCGGGGGCGCAGTACGGCTTCATTGGTCGCGGAAGCTCGGCGAGCGCCCACTACCGCATGAGCATCGACGCGAGCGGGTTCCCGGCGATGGCAGCAAAGCAGGCCGGCGGCGAGGACGTCGCGACGGTGGCCGCGGACATCACCGACGGCGCGTGGCGGTGGCTCATCGGCGGGCGCACGGTCACTGGCCAGCTACTCTGGCTCACGCTGGTCGATGGCTCGGCCGCGGTGGCGTTCCCGGCGGCCCGCGATCTGACCAACGGCGGCGCGGTCTTCGGCCTGTGGCCCGGCGTCGGGGGCATCGGGGTCGGCATCGCCTGCGAGATCGACCACCTGATCGGCTGGTCGGGCGCGGCGGCCGAGAACGTCTACACCAACCGGGCCGCGTTGCTCACGGTCCTCGGTGCGGCTCCGGCGGACGTGATCGACCAGTTCGTCACCTTCGCCGGGGCACACTCTCTCGAGGACGGCGACGGAGCATTTCGGGCCTCGACCACCGTTACCCTGCCCGGCGGCATCCCCGCGGCGACCGACCTGTGGGGCATCGCTACGGGGCACGGGGCGACGGAGCTTGGACTGGCCGACTCGTACGCCCATGCCATCGCCGGGACCCCCCTCACGCTGACCAGTTCGGGGGCCGGCGTCCAGACCCTCGACGACAACGCGACCGCGGTCCACTCGACGGCGGTCGCGCTGGCCGACTCCCCCTTCACCGTGATCGACTGACAGCTCACCCGCTCGGGGTGGTAGCGCGGCGCACCGACCTGCGGCACGATGTCACGATGGAGGCAGGGCCCATCGTCGCGATCGTGGTCTCGGTCCTCGGGGCCTCGATGACCGTGGCCGCGGTGCTGGTGCGGCTCGGCCGCCGCGATGCCGTCATCGACAGCTCGATCGAGAGCGCGGCCCGCAAGGCGAAGCACGACGCCATCGACGAGGTGAGCCGCGCCATCATCAAGCTCGACGAGGAGAAGGTGGGCCGCGAGCGCTACGAGGCCGACCGCGACGCCGACCTACGCCGGCTCGAGGTGCTCGAGCGCCAGCTCGGGCTCGACGGCACCGGCCCCCACCGGCGCGATTGAGGCCGAACATCCCGCCCGGCGGCCGGTCCTGGCCCGGGGTTCTTCACCACCCCGCCCCGGTCGCGGTGTACCGTCGGCGCATGAGCTTCCTGCGCCGCGTCCGCCGTGTCCTCGCCGACATCCTCACCTCGAAGAAGGCCATCGCCACCATCGGCGGGGTCATCGCTCACCAGCTGGGGGCCGACCCTACCACCGTCATCGCGATCACCGGCTACGTCGTCGGCCAGGGCATCGCCGACCACGGCAAGGAGGCCGCCAAGGCAGCCGCCCGGGCCGCGCTCGAGGCCGCCGAACGGGCGTTCGTCGACAAGGTGAAGACCGGCGGCGCGCTGGTCGTCGACAAGAGCGGCAACCCGCGGTAGCCAGCCGCCATGCCGATCGTCCCCACCTCGCGCGGCTTCGTCATCGTCGGCCCGGACGGCGCCGCCATCGCCGGGCCGTTCCCGTCGATGCAGGTCGCGACCATCGAGCAGGGCAAGCTCGACCAAGCAGCCGCGGTGGCCACCGCCCTGCGAGAGCCGCGACGCCGGCCTACCCCCGTCGCCATCCCGAACGAGGCCGGCACCTACTCGATCACCGCTGGTGACGGGACCGGGCGCGTGGTCTCCGGACCGTTCGACACCCGCGAGGCCGCCAACAAGACCTTGACCGGCTGGTCGCTCATCAACCTGATGAAGCCGGCGCCGCGGCCCCTGCGCCGGCTCACCGACGTCATCGCCGGCCACCAGCCCTACAACCGGATCAACATCACCCCCGGCTACCGCTCGCCCGACGTCGAGGATGGCCGAGGACCGAGGAAGCCATGACGCTCGACATCCCGAAGGTCCCGCTCCTCACCGCCAAGCGCGCCACCGAGCTCTACGGCAAGCCCGACGGCGACCCACACGGCGCGTGGGCGAAGGCCAACATCGTCTACTGCGGCGGCAGCGGGAAGGCCGAGAAGCCGGCGATGCCCGGCGTCCCGGAGCGCCTGTGGTTCGCGGTCCACCGGAAGGCCGAGCCGAAGATGCGCGCGGCCTTCGCGGCGGCCAAGCTCGCGTGCCCGACCTACGTCATCCGGTCGGCCGGGTGCTGGGTCTACCGGCACCAGCAGCACGACCCGACCCGCCCGCTGTCGATCCACTCGTGGGGCGCCGCGGTCGACGTGGACGCGAGCACCAACGGCCTGCGCTCGAGGACCATCGCTCCCTACTCGGCGGCGTGGCTCAAGGAGTACCCCCAGGGCCTGCCCTACGAGTGGGTCAAGGGGTTCCTCTCGGTCGGCGGGATGGACTGGGGCGGGTCGTGGCGCGGGACCTGCGACCCGATGCACACCTCGGTCTACGAGCCCTAGACGCCCTCGGGCCTGTACGCCGCCGCCAGGTCGCGCGGGCACCACTTGTCGAGCAGGATGGTTGACCCGCTCCACCTCTCGGCCTCGGTCATCTCGACGTGGGCGATCCGGTCGGCGGGGGTGCGCTTCACTTGGTCAACTCGCTCACGCCCCACCGCCTTCCGCCGCGCTCGCGAGCACGTCCTGGATCTCGCAGATGCCTTCGTCCCACTGCTTCGTCGCGCAGGTCATGTCGACGATCTCCGCGATGCGGGCGAGGGCCGCGAGGTAGCGCGCAGCGTTCTTGCGCTCGTGCAGCAAGTCGCCGAGGGCGAGTTTGCTCGACGGCGTGCGGAGCGACGTGAGCAACGCGGCCAGGTCGGAGCGGAGGTCACTCACTTCGCCAACCCCAGCGCCCGCAGGCCGGCCCGCAGCAGCTCGGCGGCGAGGCAGCGAGCGCGCCAGTCGACGGCGTGGGCGCGGCAGTCACGCATCGCTGCGAGCGCGACGTGCCGGACCTCGATGTTCGGCAGCGTGCCCCGGATGAGCGTGTCCCACGTCGGGCAGTTGGTGCCCTCGCGGTCGCACGTCGGGCAACGGTCTGCGCTCACCGCACACCTCGGGGCTTGCGGGCGGGCTTCGGCATCTTGTCCACCTTGATGGCCTTCGGTTCGACGATGGGCAGCGGCTGCGTCTTGCGGCACTCCTTCGGGCAGTCGCGCATCCAGATCCACCGGCGCAGCATCTTGATCGGCGACGCCGAGAACCGCACCACGTCATCGCGATAGCGCAGCGCGTAGGGCTGGCCGCAGCCGGTGCAGCACGGCGCCTCCTTGAGTTGAGGCGCGAGCGGGATCGGCCGGTACTTGGCCCGGCTCACTTCGCCACCCCCAGCGCCCGCAGGCCGGCCCGCAGCAGCTCCCACGCACCGCACACACTCCGCTCGCCCGTCGGCGCGGGGTCGGGCGGCAGGGCGGCGAGGATGTCGCGGATACACGACACGGCATCGCGGTGCAGGGCCGCGAGCGATCGGTCCGTGACCGGCGCGGCGTCGTAGTACGGGCGCAACTCGGTCAACAACGCCTCGGCGCGGGCGCGCAGGTCGGTGGTCATGGTCAGTACTCCGTGCAGATGGTCGCGCCCATCTCGAGCGCGGCGAGGTTGGATGCTCCGGTCGGGTCGTCGCTCACCCTCACAGCGGCGGCCTGCTCGGCGGTCAGTTCGATCATGGTCGGATCGCTGTCCGTCTCGTCGGCGCACCCGGTGTCGATGTGCCACGTCGCCCACTGGATCCATGCGTGGGCCTGCGTCGGAGAGACGGTCCACCACGTTGGTCCGTTCGACTCGATGCGGAAGAATCGGCGGGCTGCGTCGCGGGTCAGCGGGGCCGGCAGCTCGGCGCCGATGGCGCTGCCGACCGCGACGAACGGATCGACGGCGGCCCGGTCCGCGAGCCATCGGATCTCGTCGACGGTCACGGTGCAGCAGTTGGCCTCGGCCTTGCGGACGATGGCGGCGATACGGTCGGCGTCGGTCACTTGGGGTTCTCCAGGGCGGCGCGGAAGGCCGCGTCGAAGTCGTCGATCCACGCCTTGAACCGCGGCGCGAACGAGCCGCAGACGCCGCACGGCGCCCGCTCCATCTCGTCGGCGGTGATACTGGCGGCGATCAAGCGCGTCGAGACGACCGCCCGCACCGCCTCCTCGACCACCGCGAGCCCCGGCTTGCTCGCCTCGGCCAGCCGGCGCTCGGCGTCGCGGACCCGGTTGATCAGCGTCTTGATCTCGGCCTCGATGCTGACCGCGACGGCATCCCACTCATGCGCGTCGGGGACGTGCAACTGGTTGGCGATGTCGGCCATCCGGCGCTCGGCGGCCTCGGCCCTGTTGCGCAGCCGGTCGCACTCGTTGGCGTCGTTCGTGGCCTGCCGCGCCATCCGCGCGACCTCGCTGGCCAGATCGGCTCGGGCGCGGAGGGAAGGAAGGTCGGTCATGGTCAGTCCTCCAGGTCTTCGGTCAGTCGGTCGCCCGGCAGGTCGAGCTCCTCGATGCACTCCGAGTAACCACCCCAGGCGTTGGCGGCCTCGCACCGCAAGAGCTGCTCCATCCAGCCGCGCAACTGGCGCCGGCCGAACTCGATGGCCCGCGGCACCACCCGCAGCACGCTCACCACGTAGGGCCGCTCGTTCTCGACGAGCACGATGTACGGGTCCGGCGTCGGGTGCCCGAGCGACTCCATCGCCTCGGAGTAGCAGGCGAGCTGCGCGTAGTAGTGGTACCGCAGCGCCGACCAGCCGAACCGGGCCGGGTTCCCGTCGCGGCTCGTCTTCACGTCGATGAGCGTCCCCGGCCCGCGCCCCTCGGTCATCACGTAGCGGTAGGCGTCGAGGTGGCTCGCCATCTTCCGGCCGCAGTAGCTCCACAGCACCTCGTACTCGTGCAGCGTGCCGCGCTTGAACAGCAGCGGCCCGGCGATCGGGTGCGACCGGATGGCGTCGGCCATCGCCTTCGATTCCTCGTACTCGGCCGGCGACAGGATGACCTCGCCCTCGTGCTCGAGCTGGAAGGCGTCCCAGTACGCGCCCGACTTCACGCCCTTGTACTCCTTCGCCTTCTTCTCGCCCGGCGGCGTGAACGTGCCCGGCCCGAACACCGCGACGGCCGGCGTGCCGAACAGCAGCGCGTGCGTGCCGCTGCCGAGCTTCTGCGACGCCTCGCCCGTCGGCTCGTACCGGCGCTGGCAGGCGTGGAGGTAGTGCGCCGCGGACTTCGACATCTCGCGGAGGGTGCTGAAGCGGACGCGCTCGATGTCGCGCGGGTTCACCAGGCGGCGCTCGTTCGGGTCGATCGGTTCGTCGGCGCGGGTCATGGTTCGGTCTCCTCGGTAGTTCCATCGGTGTTGACGATGAACATGCGGACGCGGGTGCAGCGGGCGGACCCGGCCAACTCGCCGATCTCCTCGATGGTCGGCCTGACGACGAAGGCGCGCACTCGCATGTCGTATCCGCAGTCGTGGCAGTCGACGGCGACGAGGATAAACGTCACGACCCACCGCCGGGCTCGACGATCGTCACCTCGCGGATCACCGCCGCGTACGGGCACGCCTCGCACCCGCACTCGTCGGCCGGATCGGTGTGCAGCTCGGCCGGCATGAGCGACGGCGGCACCCCGGGCCGCTCACCGTCCTCGCAGTACCAGCGCGGCTCGTCGGGCCGCACCTCCGCGATCGGCACCACGACCAGCGCCTTCACGCGGCACCGGCCGGCGTGAGCGCCTTCACCATCGCCGCCTTGACCCGCTTCACCGTGTCGGCCAGGGCCTTGGGCAGCGCGGCCACCCGCTCGCGGTGGGCCAGGGCGATGGCCTCGAGCTGCTCGAGCGAGGTCGCCGCCTCGAGCTCGGTGCCGACCTCCATCACGTACTTGGCGGCGTCCTCGTTCGGCTGCGGGTCCGCCCGGCCCGACTTCGGCACCGCGGGCCGGACCCGGATGCACGGCACGTCCGGGTCGCCGCCGACCTTCGTGGTGCTGCGGTACAGGCTCACCGCCTTGCCCAGCCACGCGTCGTCGTCCTTGCCGTACAGCTTGCGGATCGTCTTGCCGTTGCCGCTGTTGAGGACCATCGCCTTCGCCCAGCCCTTGAAGTAGAGCAGGCCCGTGGTGGTGATCTTGCCGCCCTCGCCGGTCACGTCGCCGGTCACGATGCGGTCGATGGTCACCACCAGGTCGACGTCCACCGGCAGCTCGCCGGCGCTGATGTACTTGTCGCTGATGCGGCGCAGTCGGTAGTCCACGTCAGTACCCGCCCTTCCGCGCGGTCAGGCCGGCGATGGCCTTGTCGGCGATGGCGACGATCTTCGCGTGGCCCTCGGGCGTGCGCAGGTGCGCGACCACGGCGTCGCGGATCAGGCCGGCGACCACGGTGTCGTTCTGCGCGTTGCCGAACGCCTGGTAGATGGCCTCGGTCTTGGCCTTCTCGATGGCGTCGCTGATGATGCGGTCCAGGGTGCTGGTCGGTTCGCTCATGGTCACGTCCTCTCGGTTCGTTGCTGGTGGGCCAGGTGCTGGCCCTTCATCTCGGCGTCGTCGTAGTGGTCCTGCAGCGCGCCGGCGGTCCACGCCATCGACCGCCAGATGACAGGCCCGCCCGTGCCGGCCGCGTAGTTGGCGAGACCGTGGCGCAGGCCGAGGCCGTAGGTCAGGCGCTCGAGCACGCGGACTCCACTGGCACCACCGCGTACGGCCACTCGTCCGCGCCGGCCAGGTCATCCTCGGTCGCCGGGTCCGCCACCGAGCGCCGGTTCGCCGCGCTGATGAACGTCGCGGCCGAGGTCTTGTCGGTGAAGAAGTCGACGACGGGCTGGCCCGCGCGAACGTCGACGGTGCGCACGATCTTGTAGGTCACGACGCACCGCCCAGCGCGCCCGCGAAGGCGTTGAGGCTGGCCACGTCGATGTCGACCGCCATCGTCACGTGGACCTTGCCGTCCCGCACGCCCCCGATGGAATACTGCGGTGGCACCGGCCCGAGCGCACCCGCGAACGCCTCGGCCGCGTCGTTGATGAGGAGCACGGCGTGCGGCGTCAGGCCGGGCTCGATGACCGGGATGGCCTGGCGCGAGGCGGGGTCCGCGGCCAGCCGCACCAGCTCGTGGTGGGCCCGCGCTGGGGCCTCGTGGTCGTGCGGGGCCGCCGCCTCGTAGCAGGACGGCACGACGTGGTAGAGGTCGAAGCGCACGCCCGTCGGCGACGCGATCGACACGGCGTGGAAGCGCTCGCCGTCATCGATGCCGGTCGAGACGGTCTGGATCAGCCCGGGGCAGCGCGCGTCGAGGTGCGCGACCAGGGCCTTCAGGTCCGCGCTCGGCGTGTGGTCCTGCGCGTGGGCGCCCTTGCTGGGGTTCACCTGCTCGAGCGCGTCGAACAGGGCAAGGACGGTGCGGGCGGTGTCGTGGATCGTGGTCATGGTCTGGTCCTGGTGGCCCGAAAATCTACGGGCCAGGTTTGGAACAAGGTGGGTCGAGGGTGATCGGATCGGTGGACGCCAGCGGAGTCGAACCGCTGCTCCGCGTGATGCCCCACGCGGGTCACCCGGTCGCGCCCGGGATGGTGAGGCCGCGGTCTGACGCGGCGGGGTGCCCGAAAATCTGCGGGCCAGATCTGGAACGGGGTGGGGTAGGGGAAGCGGGAGAGGTCGGCGCGCGCGGCACGGCTCGAGCAGGGCGCGCGGGTGGGCCGGCGGGCAGGGGCCGGGAGTGGCAGGGGGGCAGGGGCCGGCGCGCTGGTCGCGATCGGCTGCTCGTCCGCTGCGATGGCCGGCTGCTCGTCGTCGGTGGTCGCGGCGTCGGTGGTGTCGCCGCCTGGGGAGATGTCGTCGCCCCACTCCGACGGGTCGAACGACGCGTCACCGTCGTCGGTGTCGTCGTCGTCCAGGTCCAGCGCGTCGAGGAAGTCCGCGCGGTCGTCGTCGCTCAGGTCCGCGCCGTACGTCACCAGCTCGGGGATGCACGCGCCAGGACGGTGGTACTCGGCCCACATCTGGCGCTTGATCGTCCCCAGGTCGCGCCGGGCCGATGCCAGCGTGACGTGCGAGCCGTCGCCGCCATCGGTGGTCGTGCGGTCGCGACCGGCCGCGCAGATCATCGCCGAGCAGTGCTCGCCCGCGCCACCGAGCCCCGTGCGCATCGCCGAGTACCGCGCGCGGCAGTACACGCACCGCGACTCGGGGCAGTCGGTGTCGGACCATGGGCGCGTGCGGCGGGTAGCGGTGGTGACGTCGGGCATGACGGCTCCGGATGGTGAGCGGTGGTGTCGATGTCAGACCCAAGCGCGGATCACGTAGCGAGCGTGGGTGCGCATCCTGCGCGTCACCCCGCGCGCGGCGTCGATCGGGACATCGACCACTGCCACCTGCGACTCCCGGCGGGCGAGGGTCCCGAGGTGGTAATCCTGCCGATCGTCGATGAGGAAAACGGGAAGGCCGGGAGTGGACAGACCGAGCATGACGATCTCCGGTGGTGAACGGTGGTGGTCGCGGATCTGATCGGCCGCCCGTGGCATCGGGCGGGACCTGACAGCTACGCGGCGGGTCAGGTGGTAGCAGCGGCGTGGCACGCGAGGCAGGACACAGACAGCGCGGCGCCATGCGCGCAGGTGGGCTCGACCGGCGCCGGGTCGTCGAGGTCCAGCCGATCGAGCCAGTCCGCGGGCACGGGCGCACCGTAGCCGCGGTCCAGCAGCTCGCGCGCGGCCTGCTCCCCGGCGTTGTCGATGTCCCAGCAGGTCCGCGCGAACGTGTCGCCCAGCCAGTGGACCTCCTGCCCGCTGGTCGACTTCGTGTCGACGTAGCAGCGGGCGAACGGCGCCGCGTAGGCCACGTGGCCCAGCTCGACGGCGCGGATCCGAGCGGCAACGCGGGCCGCGATCGGCGCGATGATGTCGTCGAGGTACTCGACCCGGAAGCCCGGGGCCATGAAGGGGTCACCGTCCGCGTAGATCTCGTACGGCGGGCAGACGGTCGCGAGCACCGCGTCGACGTCGCACGCGCGGATCCCGACGGCGCGGATCGTCACATGGACGTCGTGGTAGCTGCGCTCCCGCACCGTCACCTTGCGCGCGCTGTAGCCGGCCAGCTTGAGGGCGGCGCGGCAGAGGTCGGCGGCGCTCACTTGCCGCTCCCCATGTCACCCTCGATCATCTCGATCTGGTGCCCGCCGTGCCGGTCGGGCGCGTAGACCTCGATCGAGGACAGGTGGTGCGCGTCCATCAGCTCCTCGCAGAGCGAGGACAACTCGCGGTGCAGGTCCGCGGCGTCGCGGGCGTCGATCGGGCTGTCGGTGTGGGTGCCGCGGTCCCGTCCGGCGGCGATGGTCAGGGTGAGCGCCCCGCCGCGGCCACGGACGCCGTAGGTGAGGAGGCCAAGGGAGGTGCGGATGCTCTTGCGATTCGTCGAGGTGGGCATGCCAGACCATTGAGCACGTCGCATGCCAGCCCGGCCGCGCGCGCAAGCTCGCGACTCCACGATCCGACGCGCCGCACCATGCTGTCGTCAGATCGATCACCCCGGACCGAAACCTCGAGGTTTTCGACCGCGCGCACCGCGTCAACGCCAGCCGCCGCGCGTACTTCGGCCGCGACTGTCGCCGGTTGTGGTCGGGCGTGACAGGACCGCACGCCTGCGTGACAGGACCGCACGCCTGCGCTACACGCAATCGGCCCTTGACCGGCCGCTCGGGGCCGGCGCAGTCTCACCGCATGGCCCCCGTCCTCGCTACCCTCGCCGCAGCGGTCGACCGCGACCCGCGGACGCTCGAGCAGATCATCGTCGACGTCGGGCTCAAGCTCCACGCCTCAACGCTCGGCCGCAAGCTGCGCGGCGTCCTGCCTATCACCGTCGCCGAGGCGATGCAGCTCGCGACCGCGGTGGGCATGGAGCTCCGGCTGGTGAGGGCCCGCCGCGCTCGTCCGGGGGCCGGACAATGACCGTCGCGCTCGTCGTCCTCGAGCTGCTCGTTTTCGCGCTGGCCGTCCGCGCCGACTACCGGCGATGGCACCGCAGCCGAGCGTGGCACTACGTCGCGAGTGTCCGCCCGCCGGACAACGATGCGCCCGTGCGGCTCGCGATGGTGCGAGTCGCTGGGCTCGCGGTGCGTCGGCTCGACGACGATAGCTGACGCGGCCCGACCAGCGTCCGGGCGCCGGACAGGCCGTCCGAAAATCGGACACGGGGAGGGGCACCAGCGACCCCGCCCCTCCCCCCTGCG
>JAHFUQ010000135.1:8996-9606 GCA_023265045.1 Acidimicrobiia bacterium | reverse complement strand
TCGATCAGCCCCACGATGGCGTCGCCCCGCCAGACGGTGTTCCACGGCCCGGGATCGCCGTGGCAAATGAAACCGGCGCCCTTCCCGCGTGACCACGCTGAATCCGGCGGTGGGTGATAGTCGCGTACGACCTCGTGGTAGCGCTGCAGGAAGCGGGCCCAGTGCCGCAGGCCCTCGTCGGAGACGACTTTGGCCCACGCGTCGGGACCCGATTCCCCCTCGATCCAGCTCAGCTCCTCGTAGTCGTGGGCGACGTCCAGCAGACGGGGCGCCGGGAAATCCACCGCTTCGAGGTGACGGAGCAAGCCGTGGATCGCGGGCGACCAGAACGCGATCGGACGCCGGACACGATCACCGAGACGGCGGACGCGATCACCGAGCGGCTGGACCATTCCTGCCGCGCCTGGACCTGACGGACTACTCATGGGGAGGGGCGCACAGCGCAGCGAGGAGGCTCGATGGTGCTGTCCATGACTTGGCTCTTGGCCCCGTCGGAGTAGGGCTCAATTCGGACCTCTCGACTGACGCGTCCGCCGATGAGCCCGCCGGCCGGCTCGTCAACGTCGTCCGACTCGCTCATGACTCCAGGCTGTCAGTCCGGAGGGCTCCC
>JAHFUQ010000135.1:0-8986 GCA_023265045.1 Acidimicrobiia bacterium | reverse complement strand
ACAACTAGCGGCAGCGAACGCGGGACATGCGTCGCGCCGACCGACGGCTCGGAGCCGCCTGCCCATGGATCAGCCGGCCGCTGTCTCCTTCGTGGTCAATCCGCCGTCGGTTTCCTGTGGCGCTACACCGTGCCGCTGATGTGGCCCCTGGCCGGGGGCCAGGGGGAGGCCGGCGCCGGCCTGCCCGTGTCAAGTCAATGTCCCCCCTCCCTGGCGACCGGCGGCTCTGCGAAAGGTGCGGGGCGCGGGTCCGAGCGAAGGCCCGCACAGGGCCCGATCACTGGGACGATTCACCGAACCACTCTTGCGGGACCGACCGGCATCGCCGTGGTCTCGACCGGCGACGAGGACTGCGCCCATCCCGTTCGAGGTTCCCCTTCGGGGACCCCCGGGTCGCGCGTGCCGCGCGCCCCGGTCGGCGTTCCGCCACCGGTGTCGCTTCCATAAGCCCTGGGGTCGGGCAGCAATCGCTGCGTGACTCGCCAAGCTTGTCGCGCGCGGTTGATGCGGCAATGTCCCGATATCAGCGTTTCGGCTGGCTTGCGGCTGACGGCGTACCAGCGGTCCCGTCTACGGGCTCGCTGAGCAGCCGGCGGCCCGTGATGCTCACGGGTGACACGACCAGCACGGTGCCCCTTCGGTCCGGGCGCCCACGGCTGGACGCGGGCCGCCGCCGCGCCGAACTCTTCGACGTGGGTGTCGCCCTCCTTCGTCAGGGCCGTCCCGCGGTTACCGATCTGGTAGGCGTACAGCCAAGATAAGCCAGAAAGGTGCAGTTCGGGGCGTTGGCCAGCTCGAGGCGGTCCGGGAGAAACCGGTCATCCTTCCGGTGTGGATCAACCGTGAGCCCTGTTGGCGGCCTGGATCGAGTTCACTATGCCGCGACTTCCATTGGCTGTCCTTTGTTCGAACGAGCCCGGCCCTGGTCGTCAATCCACGGATGAGCCCTGGTCGTCAATCCACGGACGAGTGCACGAGCTTCGCTCACCGGAGTTGTAGCATCAGGCAACACCTCATCGGAGCGGGACGCAATGCCGCGAAGTACAGCTCACGCCACGCAGCTAGCAACGGCCGTCTCTCACCAGCGAGCCGCTGGCGGAGGAGCGACCTTTGGGGAAGGGCGCTACCAGCGGGAGCGGGTCCAGCGTGACTTCGAGGAGCTGGGCCTAAATGGCAACCAGGCGCGGATCCTCGTCGCCCTCCTGCAGTCGGGCCCCATCACCGGGGCGGAGCTGGCTCGGGCGACGGGGATCCACCGCACCAGCGTCTTCCCGGTGCTGGCGGAGCTGCGGGACCGGGGGCTAGCCGAGCCGGTCCCCGGCGAGTCGGGGCTTTGGACCCCACGCGGTCCGGACGAGGTCGTCGACCGCCTGGTAGCGGCCCATGAGGAGCGTCTGCGTGAGCTGCGCGCCCGGGGTGAGGAGACCCGCCAGGTCCTGGCCGAGCTGGTTCCCGACCAGCCCAGCGTGGCCGGCCCCAGCGTCCAGCTGCTGGCCGACGCCCCCTCGGTGCGGGCCGCCTACGACCGGCTCCTCGCGGAGGCGGAGCACGAGTTCGTGGTCCTAAACCGCCCGCCGTACTCGGCCGCCGCCGAGCCGACCAAGCGGGGCCGGGCCGCAACCGACGCCCTCAACCGCGACGAGGTGAAGCCCGCGGTCTTGGCCGCAATCGAGCGAGGGGTCAGAGTGCGGGTCCTCTACGAGCGGGCGCCCTGGAAGGAAGCGGCTTCGGCCTCGTTCCGGTCGGCCATGGCTCGCTACCACGCCGCCGGGGTGGAGGGTCGCCTGGTCGAGTCGCTGCCCATCAAGCTGGCCATGGCCGACCGGCGGGCGGCGCTGGCCGCCCTGACCGATCCCGAGCTGCCCGAGATCGGCTTCCCCGCCAACCTCCTGGTCGAGCACGCCGGCCTCTGCGACTACCTGGCCACGGCGTTCGAGCACCTCTGGGCTGCCGCCCAGGCGTGCCCGAAGCCCAGCGGGCGCAAAAGAGCCGTGGCCGAGCCCGGCGCCTGAGCCGAGCCGGCCGGGCCACCCCCGCTCGGTGGTCACCTCGGCGACGTCCCGGCGGCACGACGGCGTCGGGCCCAGCCGGGGACGTCGCCCAGGGTGACCGGCGGGGCCAGGCCGAGCATCACCAGCGGAGTCCGGCCGATGACCCACAGGTCCAGGCGCAGCGAGCGGTGCCGCAGGTAGAACAGGTCGTAGTGGGGCGCCTCGTGGGGCATGCCGCCGCTGTCGCGGCTGATCTGCCACAGTCCCGAACAGCCCTGGGGCACGCCCACCCGCAACTCGGCGTAGTCGGCGTCGGTCGGTTCGACCTCCTCAGGCATCTTGGGGCGGGGCCCGACGAGGCTGAGCCGCCCCGCGGGCACGAGAAAGAGCTGGGGCAGCTCATCGAGATGGTGGCGGCGAAGGAACCGGCAAAGGGCGTGCGTCGGCACCGATGCGAGATCGGCCTTGAGGAGATAGGGGTCGGTGCTCGGCGGCAAGGTCCGCAGCTTGGGCAGCCCGAAGGGGCGGCCGTGGTGGCCGATGCGGCGATGGACGAAGATGGGCCAGGCTCGGAGGGCGACGGCGGTGGCCACGGCCAGGGCGAGGACGATCGGCAGCGCGCCGAGGGCCAGCAGCGAGCCGAGGACCAGATCACAGGCCCGCTTGCCCCGGGGCGCCGCCGCGCCCGCGCGGCCCTCGCCGAGGACGACGCCGGGAGCGCATGCCACCTCAGCGTCTCCGAAGGGCCGCGATGGCGGCGGCGGCGGCGGCGCGCTCGCGCCGGACGCCGGACGCCGCCCGCTCATCGCCGGTGGCGGAGGCCCACGACGACAGCATCGCCGCGTGCTCGATGCGGAGCTCGCCATTGCGGGGGTCGAGGCCGACGGCCCTCTGCCACCACCGTTCCGCGTCGGCGAAGCGGCGAGGGTCGATGTCCTGCGCCCAGCGGGTGTAGGTCCGGGCGATCGCGGTCGTCGGGAAGACGTTCGGCCCTTGTACCCGCAGGGCAGCCTGGTAGTCGTCCAACGCTCGCCGTAGCAGCGCCTCCTCTTTGCCCGTGCTCGGGGCGCTCGCCGCTGCGGCCAGCGCCCGGTTGGCGGCCGCCGTCGGGTAGATCGTCTCCCAGGGGTCGAGCCTTCTCGCCCGCTCAACGTCGCCCACCCGAAAGCGGATGTCGGCGAGGGCCGGGACGCATGCGACGACCACCAGACCCACAGCGATTGGAATGGTCCATAGCCGCGTGCGCCTGCGGGGCGGTGTCGGCTCCCACTGGTACGGGTCGGCGGCGTGGTGGTCGAGGACGGCCGCGATCGCGCCCAAGGCGACCCATCCAGGCATCGCCAGGTTCGGGGTGTCGAACGACACAAAGCCCTGCGCCGCGTAGGCGGCCAGGGTGCCGGCGAAGCAGGCGAGGACCAGCCGTGACTCCCGAGGCAGCCGGCGCCCGCGACGGACCCCCCGCCAGAGCGCGACGCCGACCAGCGCGACGTAGCCGGCGCCGCCGGGGAGCCCGGTGTCCACGGCCCGCTCGAGGAAGACGTTGTGGGGCTTGCCGGTGAGCCGGCTTCCCAGGTAAGCGCCGTCGAGGGGGCCCCGGTAGCGGGGGTGGACGAGGTCGAACGTGTCCGGGCCCGCGCCGAAGAGGGGGTGGTCGGCGACCGCCCGCGCCGCCGATTCCCACGCCCACAGCCGGATCTGGGCGGTCTTGGCCCTGAGCAGCGAGGAGCCCTCAGGGGCGTCGACGGCGCGGCGCATGGTCGGCTGCAGCCACGCCGACCACAGCGCCGCACCGGCCAGGGCCCCGACCCCGACGACGGCGAGGGCGCGCCGACGCGAGAGCGGCCTCGCCAGGGCGGCGGCCATGACCGCCAGCCCGCAGACCGCCGCCAACACGCCGCCCCGGGAGCGCGTCGTCCCCAGCGCGGCCAGGTCGAGGGCGAGTCCGCACACAAGCAGCGCCCGCGACCACAGGCCTTTGGACCGCAGGACCAGGTAGGCGAACGACGGCACGGCCATGCCCAAGAACGCACCAGACAGGTTGGGGTGACCCTGGAGGCCGACGGGGGCGGTGAAGAGCTGGCCGGTGCTGGGGTCGATCTCGGCGAATCCTCGGCTGGCGAGGGCGACGGCCAGCCCGGAGATCGTCGCGGCCACCGACATCGCAGCCACCAGCTCGACCAGGCGAGTGGGGCGACGGCGGTAGGTGCGGGCGACAATGGCCATGACCCCGACGTAGAGCGCGAGCGGCAGCAGGCCGCCGTACAGCCCGTAGCGGCCGATGAGCGACACCCGGGGCTCTCCGACAGCGCCGTCGCCACCGCCGTCCAGGCCAGGACGCCACCGCCCAGGATCCGCAGCGCCCTCGCCCGGCTCCTCTTCGTCTCATGGGTTCGCTCGGCACGGCCGAGGGCCCAGGCCAACACGGCGAACGCGGCGAGCGAACTGAGCCGAGCGGCGGGGCCGAAGATGCGGGGGATGACGGGCGGCACGACGACGGCGGCGACCAGGCAGACCCGGGCCCCTAGTTGGGCCGGGGACCTCGAGCCAACAGCGGCGGCCGGCCGCCGCGGGGCCTCCGTCGTGGGCCCGCCCGGCGGCGAAGGACGGGTCAGCGCGCCGACCATGAGTGGACGGCGAGCGCCTCGTGGTGCTGAGCCGCCGCGCCGCCCCGGTGGTCGGGCCGTTCCTCGCGGGGCGCGAGCCCCCGGTGCTTGCAGACGAAGCGGACGAGCGACTCGAGATGGAGGAACCACGCCGCCGACAGCGGCGAGCGGCTGGCGAGCCGCCAGAGGTGGACCACCTCCGCCTCGGGCACGCACCAGATCTCCCAGGCCGCCTCGTGCAGGCGCAGGCACAGGTCCACGTCCTCGAAGTAGGCCCGGAAGCGCTCGTCGAAGCCGCCGACCTCGGCCAGCGCCGCCCGCCGGACCATGGTGGCGGGACAAGGCACCCAGTCCACGTGTCGGGGGGCGCAGAGGTCCCAGTCCGGATACAGGCTGCGCCGGGCCCAGGGCGACGCGGCGGGGTCGGCGGTCCCGGGCCAGCGCAGAGCGAGCAAGGCCCGCACGTCATACCAGCGCCGGGCCGACCGCCACGTCTCCCCCCGGGGGGTGAGCAGTTTGGGGCCGGCGACCCCCGCCCGGGGATGGGCGTCCAAGAAGGCGGCCAGCCGGTCGACGGCCCCGGGCAGGAACGTCACGTCGGGGTTGCACACCAGCACGTAGGGGGCGGCGGTGACTGCGACGCCGACGTTGAGGTTGGCCGGGAGCCGGTGGCGCCGGGAGCGGCGCAGCACCCGCACAGCCCTCCAGCGCCGGGCGACCTCCTCCCCGGTCCCGTCGGTCGAGGCGTTGTCGACCACCACCACCCCGCCTAGCCGCTCGGGAGCCGACTCGAACAGCGACTCGATGGCGGCGAGGAGGAGCGGGCCCTCGTCGGTGGCGACCAGGATCACGGCCACCCCGCCGCCGTTCACCTCAGGATGCCCAGGGCGCAGAGCCGACCGAGCAGGCCCTCCACGTCGGCCCGGACCTGGCCCGCATCCGCGCCGCTCAGGACCGCGACCTCGGCCGCCACTTGCAAGGGGGTGCGGCTCCCGTCGCACAGCGCCCAGACCGCCGAGGCGCAGCGATCGAGGCAGTGCATCCGCTCGTGGCGCTCGCAGTACACGACGACCTCGTCGTCGAAGGCGACGGTGGTGGCCGTGGCGACAGGGCGCGGCCGCCACGCTGGCCGGCGACGCTTGGCGCTCATGTCCCGGCGTCCCCGAGCAGCACGCCTCGCAGGAGAGCGCAGGTCGAGTCGAGATCGCCGGCCATCAGACGGAAGGCGGGAGCGGTGGCCGCCAACCGGCCCAGGGCGGGAAAGAAGGTCTGGGGCCGCGCCCTGAGGTTGAGGGCGTGGCCGCAGAGCTCGTGGAGCGCCTCCGTGCGGCTGAGCGGCGCCAGCGTCGCCGTCGCCCCTCGACGGTGCCCGACGACCACCAGCGCCGCTGGAGGCACGGGACCGCCGATCGCGCCCGACAGCTCGCAGGGCCGCAGCGGGCGCCGGTGCGGGTCCTCGAAGCGGCTCGCGGGCAGGGAGCGGAGCAGGGCTCCGCCACCGGGTCGCAGGCCGATCGGCACGGCGTGGGGCCAGACCAGGCCGTCGCCCCAGGAGTAGCCCGCCAGTTCGTCGGAGAGGTAGGCGAAGCCCCGTTGCACCAGGGCCGCCACCAGCGTGGACTTGCCCGACCCCGACGGGCCGGCCAGCACCGCACCCCGCCCCGCTGCGGCCACGCACCCGGCGTGCAGCACGGCATGGGTTTCCACCGACGCACCCAGCTGGTTGAGCTGCCACAGCAGCATCGACTCCGCCTCGCGCCG
Source organism: Acidimicrobiia bacterium (assembly GCA_023265045.1). Taxonomy (GTDB): domain Bacteria; phylum Actinomycetota; class Acidimicrobiia; order Acidimicrobiales; family AC-14; genus JAHFUQ01. The sequence continues at coordinate 2,631 of JAHFUQ010000135.1, read as the reverse complement.
GGCCATGCCCGACCGCAACACGGCGCCGCCGTCGAGCAGCGTCAGGTCGGCGCCCGTCGCCACAAGCCGAAGCCGGCGGCGGACGGGACCGGTCGCCCGCGGCAGGTCCTCGAGCAGCCACGCCAGACGGCTGCGAAGCTCGGGATCGTCGGCCTCGACGGCAAGCGGCTTCCCGAACACCTCTAACTCGAGGCCAAGGTCGGGCCGGCGGCCCGAGCGCGCCGCGGCTCTCCTCACCCTCGGCAGGGCTCGCGCCTGCGGAACACCGACGCCCCGTCCCGTGGACGGAGCTGCCACCCCTTGAATCGCCGAGAAGGGTGGCATACAGTTGTGGTAACAGTCAACCACAACCACAACTACGGCGGTGAAACTCGTGACGGCAGCGCTCTCCCCAGCAGACGACGATCTGGCCCAGATGCGAGCGGCGAGCGCAGCGTCCGAGCGGCGTTGTTTGGTGGCTTGCGCCGATCTGGCCGCCGGTCGGGCCGCAGGGGAGGTCGGGGATGGGGACGGGCGCCTCCTGCGCCACCTGGCGCGCACCCACGGACTGAGCGGTATCGCAGCCAAGGCCATGGCCGAGGGATCGTTGCGGGTCTCGGCGGCGGTGGCCTCTGGCGTCGAGCGCGACTGGGCCGACGCCCGCCACTGGGCGTCGCTGCTCGACCGGGAGACGGCGCGTCTCGGGCGGGCGGCGCTGAGCGCGTGCGCCTCCGGCCTGTCGAAACCCCTGCTCCTGAAGGGCGCGGCTGTGGCCCGGCGCTACCTCGACCCCTCGCTACGCACCTACACCGACGTCGACCTGCTCGTGCCCCAGGCTGAGTTCGAGCAGTGGGCAGAGGTCTTGTCGGGCCTCGGGTACCGCGGGCCGACAGCGGAGATCAAGGCGGCCCGGCGGCGCGAGCGGGAGGGCGTGTCCCTCGTGCTCGACGCGGCGGGTGTGGCTGTGTCGTGTGACCCTCACGCCTGCCTGTTCGTCGAGCGGCGGGCGCGCGAGGTGACCTACGCGGTCCTGGCCCCACTCAGCGAGCCGAGCCCGTACGCCGGCCTGCTCGAGCCGTCACTCGCCGCCCAACTCCTCGTTCTCGCTCTCCACCTCGCCCATCACCCGCGCGGCGCTTGGCGAATGATCTGGCTGCGGGACATCGTCGAGCTGGCGTCCCCGCCGACGGTCGAGTTGGCGCGGGCGCTGGCCGCCGCCCACCATGTCGGATGGGCGCTGGAGCGGGCGCTGGCCGCGACCGAAGAACTCCTCGGTCGCAAGGCTTGGAGCGCCGTGCCGCCACCGGCGGAGCCGTTCGGACTGGCGCGGGTGCACCAGCGCCGGCGCGCCGGGTATCTGCGCCACGCAGCCCTGGTCACCGAACTCGGGCCCATGGCAGGCGCCCGCTACTTCGTATCTCGTGTCGGCCCTCGTCGTTTTGGCTCCGGTCCAGGAATCGATCTGGTGGCATGGTGGACATGGGCCAGGCGAGCGGTACGTCGGTTCGCGGCAACGCCATGGCTAGAAGCCTTCGTCCTGAGAACGGACGTCGATCAGATCTTTCAAGGAGGGCACGATGGACCGTCACAAACATGACGGGTTTGACCGGCGTAGCTTCCTGCACGGCGCAGCGAAGGGTGGAGCACTGATCTGGGTCGTTCCGACTGTCCTCACGCTCGACGTCTCACCGGCTGCGGCTACACCGCCGCCACCGGCGAGTTGTCCCATCCTGCCGCCTACCGAGTGGCAGCCGATGGGAGCCACCGACGGCGTGTGGGAGATCAGCTGGGCGGGCAGCGGCTCCCTGCCTGTTCCGGGTGTATGGCTCGCGAGCGCCCGCCAAATGGCGAGCGACGGCCTGCAGCCCGGTGACGTACCGGAGGTTCGCGTGTTCGCGCGTGGCACTGACGGATTCTTAGCCATGCAGCTGTCCACAAACGGGCCTGCCCTGTGCCTCGAAGCCTTCGCCGCACAGCCCCCCGCCGGTCTCGAGTCACCCGATCTCGTGCTCGTCCAGCGTTCGATTGCCACGCCCTTGGCTGACGGGTCCGCCGTATCGGTGGCAACGACATCAATCCTCTCGCCAGACCAAGCTCCTGAGGCAACTCCGCTCACACCGACCGCGAGCAAGTGCGATGAGAGCTGCTTAATTGCGAATGTCCTCGCCGGCGCGGCGAGTGCTGCCTTCTGTGCACCCGTGGGTAGCTTGGGTTGCGGCAACCCGTTCAGTTTCCTGACATGCGGAGTTGCCGCCCTGGCCTGCGGTACTTTCACGGGAGCCGCTCTCGCGGCGGCGCACAGGCATTGCGACGCGTGCAAGGGGGTAGAGCAGTGCATCCCGGGTTAAAGCGGTCAGAGGGATCTCGGCGGGTGATGCTTCTCGTGCGGCGCAACTATGGCTCTCCGGTGTTCATTCTGATGTTCATCGGCTTCACGCTTCTCGCGGTCCACTTGGGCGTCGGCCTTGTCGCAATCGCTATCTACCTGCTGACGCTCGTGTTCTTCTCGGTCCAGTTCGGCATGGTGTTGGAGTCGTGGTTCCAAGAGCGAGGATCGTCCGAGGAGTCGTCGCGCTAAGGGCCCGTGGCCGTGGGTTGAGACTGACCAAGGCGAACGGGTCGGAGACGACATGGTCGGCCACGCTGAGCACC
>JAHFUQ010000279.1 GCA_023265045.1 Acidimicrobiia bacterium | reverse complement strand
CTGCGGCTCCGGGTCGAGCAGGCCCCGCCCTTCCGCTCCCTGCGCCGCCGGGCCCAGGTGCGGCGGGCGGCCGAGGTGGCCCGGCGGGCCCGCGTCGAGTCGCGCGACTACCGCAACAACCGGCCCCACGCCCTGCGCGAGCAGGCGCTGGTGGCCGCCATCCGCGGCCAGTCGTGGCGGGCCCGGCGCCTGCTGGCCGCCAGCCTGGCCGAGGCCGAGCGCCAGGGCGCCCGCTACGAACACGCCCTGACGCGCCAGGCCTGGGGCCGCATCGGGCTGGGCCTCGGCTGGCAGGGCGCGGCCGACGTGGCCGAGCAGGCCGAGGGCGATCTGCGGGCGCTGGTGCCGCCGACGGAGGCAGAGGCGACCCAGGCCGACAAGGCGCCGGCCCAGTCGCTCTCGCTCACGGACCGGTTCGACGGCATCCTCGATGTGGGTCGCCAGATCGCCTCCGCGCCGTCCGCCGACGCGGTGTACGCGGCGGTGACCGACGCCGCCGTCAACCTGCTGCGGGGGGAGCGGTGCCAGCTCACGATGATCGACGCCAACGGCGACCCGGTCGTCTCGCCCCTCGACACCGAGGTCAGCCAGTCCCTCGTGCGCCGGGCCGTGACCCTGCGGGCGCCGCTGGTGTCGGGCGAGGGGCTGGCCAACAAGGCGACCGACAGCGTCGTGTTGCTTGGCCTGCGCTCGCTGCTGTGCGCCCCCATCTTCTGCGAGGACCGGCCGGTGGCATGCATCTCGGTGGTGCACCACCAGATCGGCGACCTGTTCAGCGAGGACGAGGTCCGGATGGCCGAGTACATCACGGCCCTCGCGGGTGCGGCCCTGGAGCATGTGGCCGGCAGCGAGGCCCGGTTCCGCTCCCTGGCCCAGAACTCGAGCGACGTGATCACGATCGTCGACCGCCATGGCGTGATGACCTACCAGAGCTCGTCGGTGCGCCGGCTGTTCGGCTTCGAGGCGGACGACCACCTCGGTCGCCCGTTCACCGACTGGGTCCACCCCGAGGACGTGCCGACGGTCATCGCCGTGATCGAAGCGGCGGGGGCCGGCGACACCGTCCGGCCCCTCCTCGAGTGCCGGCTGCGCCACCGGGATGGTTCCTGGCGGCATGTCGAGACCGCCCTGAACAACCTGTTCGGCGACTCCAGCGTGCGCGGGCTCGTGTTGAACAGCCGGGACGTGGGGGAGCGGCGCGCCCTGGAGGACGCGCTGCGCGATCGCGCCCTCCACGACGACCTGACCGGTCTGGCCAACCGCGGCCTGTTCGCCGATCGCATCGAGCACTGCCTGTCGCGGCGGTCGAACTCGGCGGCGGCCGTCGTGTTCCTCGACCTCGACGACTTCAAGGGCATCAACGACTCGATGGGCCACGCGGCCGGCGACGAACTGCTGAAGGGCGTGGCCCGGCGCCTGCTGACGTGCGTGCGTCCTCAGGACACCGTGGCCCGCATCGGCGGCGACGAGTTCGCCATCCTGCTGGAGGGGGCAGACGAGAAGCAGGGCCGGCGCATCGCGGAACGGGTCCTCGGCGCCATGGCGCCCGCGTTCGACCTGGGCGGCCGCCAGGTCCACGCCCGCACCTCGGTCGGCCTGGCCGCCGCCGCAGGCGAAGCGGGGGGCGACGACATCGACGCTGGCGAGCTGCTGAGCCGGGCCGACGCCGCCATGTACGTCGCCAAGGCGCGCGGCAAGGGCCGCTACGAGGTCTTCGAACCGTCGATGCAGGCGAACGCGCTGGAGCGGGTCACGATCAAGACCGACCTCCAGTGGGCCGTGCAGTGCGACGAGATGGAGGCCTTCTACCAACCCCTCGTCGCGCTGCGGACGGGCGAGGTCGTCGGCTTCGAGGCCGTCCTGCGGTGGCGTCACCCGGTGCGGGGTCTGCTCTACCCGCGTGACTTCATCGAGGTGGCGGAGGAGTCGGGCCTGATCGTGCCGATCGGCGCGTGGACGATCCGCCAGGCGTGCCGCGAAGGCCGACGGCTGCAGCGGGCTCACCCCGAGCGGCCCGCCTTCGGCATGTCGGTGAACGTCTCCACCCGCCAGCTCCAGCACCCGGGCCTGCTGGCCGAGGTCGAGATCGCGCTGGCCGAGTCGGGCTTCGACCCCAAGCTCCTCACGCTGGAGATCACCGAGAGCGCCACCGTCGAGGACACCGAGGCGGCCATCGCCAAGCTCCAGGAGCTGAAGGCTCTGGGCCTGCGGGTCGCCATCGACGACTTCGGCACCGGGTACTCCTCGCTGAGCTACCTGCGTCGCTTCCCCGTCGACCAGCTCAAGATCGACCGCTCGTTCGTCGCCGGCCTGGGGCGGGACGACCAGGACCTGGCCATCGTGACGTCGGTGATCGGCCTGGCCCACGCCCTGGGCCTGGAGGCCGTGGCCGAGGGCGTCGAGACGCTGGAGCAGCTGGAGCAGCTCACGGCGCTGGGGTGCGACCTGGCGCAGGGCTTCAACTGGCGCAAGCCCGCCGCCTACGAGGACGTGGACGCCTGGCTGACGCCGGCCGCGACGTTCCTGGGGTCGGCTGGGCTCGGACCGGCCGGGTTCGGTG
>JAHFUQ010000278.1 GCA_023265045.1 Acidimicrobiia bacterium | reverse complement strand
GGAGAGGCCCGGGGGCACCGCGCCAGGATACGCCCTCCGGCCGGTGGGGATGACCCGGCCGTCGGACAGCCGGGCGCGCGTCCGATGCCGAAGAACCCACCGCTGCGCAAGTGGGGCCCGCCACGGCAGGAAGACGGCCGTGACGACCCGCTGTCGCAGGAGGAACGACGAACGGGGTGCCACTTGGGAACGTGGAACGGGGTGCCACTTGGGAACGTGGAACGGGGTGCCACTTGGGAACGTGGAACGGGGTGCCACTTGGGAACGTGGAACGGGCTCGCGGGTGGCACATCACAGCGACGGAAGGAGGCGGCTGCCAACAGACAAGCACCGGCCCGGAACAGCCTGGCCGCGTGGCGGGCCGGCGCCCAATAGCCCGGCGCGGCCGGATTCTTCGGAAGATCTTCGCAGGCTCTCAGACGATGCTCATGCGCGCCTGCCATGCTCGAACGGCTGCCCTCGTGGAGCGCGCACCCGCTCGGAGGAGACTACCCGTTGATCGAAGCTGTGGGCCTGACCAAGCGCTATGGCTCGGCGCTCGCCGTCGACCACCTGAGCTTCACCGCCCGACCGGGCCGGGTCACGGGCTTCCTCGGCCCGAACGGCGCCGGGAAGTCGACGACAATGCGCCTGGTCGTCGGCCTCGACCGTCCCGACAGCGGCCGGGTCACCGTCAACGGCCAGGCGTACCGTGACCTGCGCTTCCCCCTCCACCAGGTGGGCGCGCTGCTCGAGGCCAAGGCCATCCACCCAGGCCGCACCGCTCGCGGCCACCTCCGGTGGCTGGCCGACTCCAACGGGATCGCTCGGCCACGGGTCGACCAGGTCCTGGAGGCGGTCGGACTGGCCGGCGTGGGCCGCAAGCGGGCCGGCGAGTTCTCCCTGGGCATGAGCCAGCGCCTCGGCATCGCCGCCGCCCTGCTCGGCGACCCCGAGGTCCTCCTGCTCGACGAGCCGGTCAACGGCCTTGACCCCGAGGGCATCCAGTGGGTCCGGCGCCTCCTGCGCTCGCTCGCCGCTGAGGGGCGCACCGTGTTCGTCTCAAGCCACTTGATGAGCGAGATGGCGATGACGGCGGATCACCTCGTCGTCATCGGTCGCGGTCGCCTGATCGCCGACGCCACCGTCGACGAGGTCATCCGATCGAGCTCGTCGAACCACGTGCGGGTCGTGTCGCCCCAGGCCGCGGCCCTGCAGGCGCTCGTGGTGGGAACGGGCGCGACCGCGGTCGCGGACGAGGCAGACCCACACGCCCTGACCGTCACAGGGCTGAAGTGCCGGGACGTCGGCGAGCTGGCCGCAGGCGCCGGCATCGTGCTCCACGAGCTGTCGCCCCAACAGGCGTCGCTGGAGGAAGCCTTCATGGAGATGACCCGTGACAGCGCCGAGTTCCTGGGCGAGGCGCAGCTGTCGGACGCCCAGAGCTCGAAGGGCCGCTCGTCGTGACCCTCGCCGCCCCGCCCTACCTCCGCCGGCCCCGCCCCGCGCCGCCGTCGACGATCAGACTGTTCCGCGCCGGGGTCCGGGCGGAGTGGACGAAGCTGCGCACCGTCCGCTCAACGATGTGGTCGCTGCTGGTGACGGTCGTCATCGTCGTGGGACTGGGCGCCCTGTTCTGTGCGGCGCGAGTGAGCCGCTGGGACCGCCTCGACCCGGGAGAGCTCCGCAACTTCGACCCCGCCGGCTTCAGCCTGAACGGGATCTTCCTCGCCCAGCTCGCCATCGGCGTGCTCGGCGTGCTGGTCATGAGCTCCGAGTACGCCACTGGCCAGATCCGGGCCACCCTCGGCGCCATCCCCCAGCGGGGGCTGGTTCTCACCGCCAAAGCGCTCGTGTTCGGAGCAGTCACGCTCGTGGCGGGCCTCGTCGCCTGCGTCGGGGCGTTCGGGATCGGTCAGGCAATCTTCACGGCCAAGCACGCGGGCGTGTCGCTCGGCGACCCGGGCGTGACCAGGGCGGTGTTTGGCGGGGCGCTCTACCTGGGCGCGGTGGGGCTGCTCGGGCTGGGGCTGGCCGCCGTCCTGCGCCGGACCGCCGGCGCCATCGCCACGCTGGTCGGGCTGCTGCTCGTGCTCCCCATCCTCGTCAACTTCCTCCCGTCGCCGTGGAACGACGACATCGCCAAGTACCTGCCGGGTGAGGCCGGGGGGTCGATCTTCCACGTTGTCCAGCGCAGTTCGACGGCCCTGTCGCCGTGGCCGGGCTTCGCCGTCCTGTGCGCCTGGGCCGCAGCCGCGCTCGTGTTGGGCGGCATCCTCCTCGACCGCAAGGACGCCTGAGGCCCGGCGGCGAGTCGTCGCGGGCTGTCAGCGGTTCCGTCGGGCGGCCGCAAGCCGCGGCCGGGCTTCCCCGGCCAACGGGGTCATAACGGTAACGATGAATCGCCGAATGGGGGCGCCAGGCCAACGCGGTCCGGTGTAAATCGGCTACTCGCCCCGCGTGGCTGTCGTCAGTTCGGTGCTACTTGTCCTTCTTCGAGACGGGCGGCGGATTCGGGACCTGGTTGCTCGTCGGCGGCGGCGGCGCTACAGGCGGCCGCTGTTGGCCTCGCTGGCCTCCCTCAGTCCTTCGCA
>JAHFUQ010000277.1 GCA_023265045.1 Acidimicrobiia bacterium | reverse complement strand
GCATCGTGAGGAGGCACGGGGCGGCCATGCCCGTGTTCCTGTCCGGCGACTCGCACTTCTTCGCCCACTACCGGGGCGGCGAAGGGGCGGACATCGAGCACCACGTGACCGCGGGCGGGGGCGGGGCGTTCCTCCACCCGACGCACAACCTGCCCGAGAGCATCCCCTACGAGCGCGGCCAGCCCGAGTTCCGGCTGACCCGCCGCTGGCCGAGTGCCGCCGACAGCCGGGCGCTGGCGCTGCGCTGGCGCGACATCTTCACCACCGTCGAGTTCGCGTCATTGCTCCCGGTCGTCTTCCTGCTCCACCTGGTCTTTGCCGCCCTGGTGAAGGCATCGCCGGGCGGCCGACCCGTGACGCCCCGACCCGGGTGGCTCGGCGCGCTGACGTGGACCGCGACCTCGAGGCTGGGGTGGATCCTGCTCGCGGTGACGGTCGTCATCGGGTTGCTGACGACCAAGCCCAACAGCAGGGAGCCCCTCGTCGGTCACCGCGCGTGGATCTGGGGGTGGGTCCACGGGTTCGTACTCGCCATCGTCGTCGTCGCCGCTGCCACCGCGGGCCGGGCCGTCGGACCACACCAGTGGTGGTGGCACTTCGGTGTCGTCCCCGTCATCGGCGCCGCGGTCTCGATCCTGGTCTTCCTCGTCATGGCGACCATCATCAACACGCGCCTCAAGGCGAACGACAACGCCGCCTACTCGGCGGCCCGGTCGCAGCGATTCAAGAACTTCCTGCGGCTCCGCATCGAGCCGAACGGCCACCTCACGATCTACGCCGTGGGACTCGACCCGGTCGGGCAGGGGTGGTTCGACGCCTTGTCGGGTACGTCGAACCGCCTCGTGCCGCCCTACGATCAGGCGGGCGCCCCGCGGCTTCACTACATCTGGGGCGCCCATATCGAACCGATCGCGAAGGAGAAAGGGCCAGGCGTGGACTCGACTTCGTCCCCAGCGGCGCCCGCGCCAGCTCCCCCACCGGGGGCGGGCGCACCAGCGGCGCCGACCGGCGAGGCGAGACCCCTGACGGTCTACGTCGCCTGGCACCCGGCCGACGACGAGGGCGCGACGATGAGCCACCGGATCCTCACGACGCTCCAGGGCGACCCTGAGCGGCCGGCCGGCGAGCGCATCGGGATCCCCGTCCGGTTCTGCACCGCAATCGTCGGTCGGGAAGGCACGGCGGACACGCCGGAGAGGTTGGCGCTCCACCCGGACAGTCCGGCCGTCGTCGCCATCGTCGCGGGGGCGAGCCTGCTGAGCGACCCCGGCTGGCGGCGCTGGGCCCGCTCGGTCCGGGAGGCGGTGCAGGCGCGGCATCGGCTCGTGGTTCTGGCCACGTCGGCGCATGCGCTGGGCGCGGCCGATCTGTTCTCGACCGTCAGCGCCCTGCGCCTAGCTGACCTCGATCGCGAGGCGCAGGCCCGCACCGCGGTCATCAGCGTGCTGGCCGCGGCCGCCGATCTCCTGGTGAAGGACGGCGAGCGGCTCAACGTGTTCATCAGCCACGCCAAGGTCGACGGTGCCCAGCTGGCGGCTGAACTCGACCAGCGCATTGCCCGGGCCAAGCTGGGTGCGTTCTTGGACTCACACGCCATCGTCGAGGGCCTCCAGTTCGACGAGGTGATTCGCAACGCGATCGCCCGGCCGGGAGCGGCGGCCGTTGCCATAGTGACCGACGCCTATGCGAGCCGCGAGTGGTGCCGGATCGAGGCGCTGGAGGTCAAGCAGCGAGACGTGCCGATCGTGGCCCTCGACGCGGTGCGCAGCGGCCAGGAGCGCAGCCTGCCCTACCTGGGCAACATCCCCCTCATCCGCCTCGGCACCCAGCGGCAGGCGGCGTTCGACGAGGTGCTCATCGCCCTCCTGCGGGAGGTCGTCCGCAAGCGTTGGTTCCCCGGCCATGTGGAACAGCTGGGTGGCGACGCCGACAGCATCCTCGTGATGACCCGGCCGCCGGAACTGCTCACCGTCCTGCACCAGATCCGGGCCCGGCCCGACGGGGTTCGCACCGTCATCTATCCCGACCCTCCCCTCGCCACCAACGAGCTGGAGGTGCTGGAGGAGGCGGTCGCTCCGCAGGCCGTGAGGTTCGTGACGCCGACGACCCTCCGAGCGGCGGAGGTCTGATGGCGGACGACGAGCGATTGATCGCCCTGTCGGTGTCGGAGCCGGCCGAGGTGGAGCTGGTCCGTCGCGGCCTCAGCCGGGCGCACCTCGATCTCGCGTTCATCGAGCTGGCGCGCCACCTCCTGGCCACCGGCTACAACCTCGCCTACGGCGGGGACCTTCGACTTCGGGGTTTCACCGATCAGCTGTTCAACTTGGCCCGGAGCTACCGCCTGCCCGGCCCGCCCCCCACCGGGGCGTCCTCGGGCGACGCCGATGCGTCCAAGCGGGTACGGAACTACGTGGCTGCGCCGTACTACGACGACGTCGATCCCACCGAGCTGGCGGCGGCGCGCAACGTCGCCGACGTACGGCGCGTGGATCCGCCCTCCAGGGCGAGCGCCGCGCAGATCAAGGGGGACGACAAGGCCAAGCGGGCCCTGGCGCTCACCGAAATGCGCGAGGTCA
>JAHFUQ010000134.1 GCA_023265045.1 Acidimicrobiia bacterium | reverse complement strand
GGTGGAACAGCACCGTCGGCGGCAGGCCGACCAAGGCCCGCTCCCCGGCCTCCATCACGGCGAAGGCGACCACCTGGACGGCGAGGATCCGGCCCAAGGGCAGGTCGGAGCGGGCCGCGCCGCGGCGGCCGTGCCGCGCGCCGGCGGCCGCGGCGACGATCAGGGCGAGCGCGCCGGCCGCCGCCGCGGCGCCCACGGCAACCGGCCAGTAGGCGTGTCCGGTGGCCAGGAGGTGACCGTCGCGCGCGCCGGCGCGCGGGAACACGACGAGGTAGTCGAGGGCGTGCGCCACCACCACCCCGGCGACCGCGGCCAGGAGCGGGACGATGCGCCGCGGCGGAGGCGGTGGCCTCACGCCGCCAAGGCTACCGCGCAGCCCACGGGCGATCAGGGCCGGCGGACGCGGTCCGGCCGACGCGTGTTGAGGGTCCGCCAGCGTCGGCGCCAACCTCGGCGGCGCGGTTTTAGGTCGGCCCGAGTAGGGCCGACCGTAGCCTCCGTGGCCCGAACGGTGTGACGGCCTCCGTGGCCCGAACGGTGTGACGGCGCCAACCTCGCCCAACTACACCTGGCTCACGTTGCCGTCGATGTCGTTGACCCGGAGGGTGACCGGTTGGGAGGCGCCCTGGGCGGTGGTCACGGTGCACTGGAACGTGGCGCCCGGGTCGAGGACCTTCACCCGGTCGGGGCCGCAGTCGATCCGGGCACCGGGGCTGTTGCGTTGCAGGGCGTCCACCAGCTTGGGGATGGAGAGGATCGCCTTGACCGGCCGCAGGTCGTAGCCGGCCGTCTTGCTGTTCTCGTTCACGTCCCGGAGCGTGACCTGGTAGGGCACGACCACGCCCTCGACGACGACGGTGCACCGGAACGTCTCGCCGTCGGCGACCACGATCCGCGCCGGGCAAGACGGGTCACGCACGTCGAAGTCGGGGCTCTGGGCCTTCTGCTTGGCGACGAGGAGCTGCTCGATGTCCCGGGTGTCGACGCCGCGGCTGGCCGGGTCGGCCGTGATGGCCGGGTTCTTCGACGAACTCGAGCACGCCGCCAGGGCGAGGGCCGCGGCCGCGAGGACGGGCGCGACCGCCCTCAATCGTTGTCGACCAGGAAGTCGCCCTTCTCGTAGTACTCGAGGAGGCCGGCGAACCCCGGCCAGTCGTAGACGACCAGCTCGTCGTCCTCCCACTTGGCGCCCAGCTCCTCGGCCCACTCGACGTCGTTGAGCCCGTCGGGCTCGTCGCCCGACCAATGGAAGCGCACCATCGAGGTAGCGCCCTTGTGACCCAGCACGACTCGTTGCCCGGTTGGAAATCGCTCACCCATGCCGACGAATCTACCCCTGAGCCTCGGCTACGAGAGCGGCCAGGGCGGGCCCGTACGGCGCGGTGGCGACGCCCTGCTCGGTGACGATGGCGCTGACCAGCTCGGCCGGCGTGACGTCGAAAGCGCGGTTCTCGGCCTCCATACCGTCCGGCGCGATGCGGGCGCCGGCCAGCTCGGTGACCTCACGGGTGGGGCGACGTTCGATCGGGATGCCGGCGCCGGTCGGGCAGGCCAGGTCGACGGTCGAGGTCGGCGCGGCGACGTACAGCGGCACCCCGTGGTGGCGCGCCAGCACGGCCAGGCCGTAGGTGCCCACCTTGTTCGCCACGTCGCCGTTGGCGGCGATGCGGTCGGCGCCCACGACCACACAGTCGACGTCGCCGCTCGCCATGAGCGACCCCGCCATGACGTCGGCGACGAGCGTGGCCGGGATGCCGAGGCGGTCGAGCTCCCACGCGGTGAGGCGAGCGCCTTGGAGGGCGGGCCGGGTCTCGCCCACCCAGCACGTCGGCCGCCGCCCGACCTCGTGGGCGGCCCGCACGACGCCGAGGGCGGTGCCGTACCCCACGCACGCCAGCGCTCCGGCGTTGCAGTGGGTGTACACCCGCGCCCCGTCGGGGAGCAGTTCGGCGCCGTAGGCCCCGAGGCTGCGGTTGCGGGCAACATCCTCGGCGGCCAGGCGCTGAGCCTCGGCGACCGGGTCGGCGGCGGCGAGGGCCCGCTCGACGCCCCACGCCAGGTTCACCGCCGTCGGGCGGGTGGCGACGATGTGCGCCGCCGCCTCCCGGACATCCGCGCCCGTGACCGCGGCGAGGGCCACCCCCATGGCCCCGGCGACGCCGAGGGCGGGCGCCCCCCGCACCGCCAGGGTGCTGATGGCGTCGCACAGGTCCTCCACGGTGGCGATGTCGAGGAAGACCAGCTCGCCCGGCAACCGGCGCTGGTCGATGATCCGGACGTGCCCGTCGCTCCACTCGATGGTGGGGGGGATGGGGTCGGGAGTCACAGGTCCTCGGGCGTGAGGCGAGCCTCGGGGGCTGCCGGCGAGGCCGCGCGCAGGACATCGAGCAAGTCGTCGACCCGGTCGACCCACAACAGGCGGTCCCGGTTCGCGGGGCGGACGAACCCCTCGTCGACGGCCCGGTCGAGGAGGTCGGCCAATGGCCCCCAGTAGCCGGTCTCGTCGAGGACGGCCACGGGCCGGCGGTGGATGCCGAGCTGGGCCCACGTCAGCACCTCGGCCAGCTCCTCGATGGTGCCCAACCCCCCCGGCAGGGCGACGAAGGCGTCGGCCAGGTCGACCATGAGCTGCTTGCGCTCGTGCATCGAGGCCACCTCGTGCAGCGCCGTGAGGCCGGTGTGGGGGACCTCCCGGTCGAACAGGCCGCGGGGCAGCACGCCGACCACGCGCCCCCCGGCGGCCAGGGCGGCGTCGGCCACGGCGCCCATGAGCCCGCCTGCGCCGCCTCCGTACACCAGCTCGACGCCCTCGGACGCGAGGCGCTGCCCCAGCCGGAGCGCCGTGTCGGTGTGCCGAGGGTCGTGCCCCGACGACGACCCGCAATAGACGCAGACCGCGGCGATCCTCACCACGGGCGTCAGTCGCGCCGGCGGGTCAGGGCGATCACCCCGAGGTACGCGGCCGTGATGACCGCCGCGATCGGCAGGCCCTTGGGGCCGAGAAACGCCACGCTCACGAGCAGCACGAAGAACGCGACCGTGGCGAGCCAGCCCTGCCACGTGACCGGTCGGACGCCGCCCCGACCGCGCTCGTTGTCTTTGGGTGCGAACCAGACGGGCACGATCGCCAGACTAGGTTCGCGAGGGTGGGGTTGTCGGGAACCGATTGGCCGGAAGGCGATGAGTTCCTGGCCGAGAGGGCGTCGGACTGGTGACGAAGCGCTGACCATCACTGAAGGGAGCCGGCGATGCCGACACGAGAGACCGCCCCCAACGGGGCCCCCTGCTGGACCGACCTGATGACCTCTGACGTGGCGGGCGCCCGGGCGTTCTACACGCAGCTCTTCGGCTGGACCGCCGACGAGCCCAACGAGGAGCTCGGGGGCTACTTCACGTTCTACCGGGACGGCGTCCGGGTGGCCGGCGGCTTCCCCAAGATGCCCGGCAGGGAGGCGATGCCCGACGTCTGGTCCGTCTACCTCGCCACCGACAACGCCGAGAAGACCGTCGAGACCGCCACCGCCGAAGGCGGCAACGTGATCGCCCCGGCCATGGCCGTACACGACCTGGGCACGATGGCCGTCGTGAGCGACCCCGGTGGCGCGGCGATCGGGATGTGGCAGCCCGGCACGCACACGGGCTTCGGTGTCCTCCTCGAGGCCCGCGCCCCGAGCTGGTTCGAGCTGCACACCCGCAACTACGAGGCCGCCATCGCCTTCTACCAGAACGTGTTCGGGTGGGAGACGCGCACCATGAGCGACACGCCCGAGCTGCGCTACACGGTCCTGAACAACCCCGAGGGCGACGGCGAGCTGGCCGGCATCATGGACTCGTCGGGCTTCCTGCCCGAGGGCGTGTCGTACTGGGTCGTCTACTTGGGGAGCGATGACGCCGACGCCACGGTGGCCAAGGCCGTCGAGCTGGGCGGTTCCGTGGTCCGGCCGGCCGAGGACACGCCCTACGGCCGCCTCGCCGTCCTCGCGGACCCGAGCGGCGCCAAGTTCAGCATCGTCGCCCCCAACGACCAGATGCCCGCGAGGTAACACGCGGTCGCGGGGGATTGACTGCCGATACGGTGGTGAATCCTCCGGAGAACGATTGTGGCGTCGACGCTGGTGGCCCTCGCCGCCTGTAGCAGCGGGGGAGGCGGACCGATTTCGGGTGTGGAGCCGTCGACCACGGCGAACACCGCGGCTCCGGCCACGACGGTCCCGCCCCCTCCCACGACCACCACGACCGCGGCCCCGTCGGCCTTGACGTGGCGCGCCAAGGCCGCGGCCCCGACGGCGCGCCAGGAGGTCGCCAGCGCCGTTCTCGACGGCCGAATCTGGGTCGTGGGCGGGCTCACCGCGGCCGACGCCACCGGCAAGGTCGAGACGTATGACCCGTCGTCCGACCGCTGGGCGCCTGGCCCCGACCTGCCCATCGCCCTCCACCACCACGCCCTGGCGGTGTTCCGGGGCGAGCTCGTGGTCGTCGGCGGGTTCCTCGGCGGGGGGAGCAATCTCTACAGCCGGCCCAGCGACCGGGTGCTGGCGTTGCGCAACGGGGCCTGGGTCGACCTGCCCAAGCTGCGGCGCCCCCGGGGAGGGGCGGGGGCGGCGGTGGTGGGCGACACGCTGTACGTGGCCGGCGGTCGTGACGCGGGCCTGCTGGTCGCCCCGACGGAGGCGTTCGACGGGGTGAGCTGGCAGGACAAGGCACCGATGCCGGCGCCGCGGGACCATGTGGCGGTGGCGTCGGACGGCCGCGCCCTGTACGCCGCCGGCGGTCGCTTCCTCGACCCGGACCGCACGTCGGACGCGTTCCAGCGCTACGACCCCGCCCGCGACACGTGGACCGAGCTCCCCGTGCTGCCCACGGCGCGCGGCGGGCTCGGGTTGACCATGGCGGGCGGGCGGCTCGTCGCCGCCGGTGGCGAGGACGCCAGCCACGTCTTCGGGCAGGTGGAGCTGTTCGATCTCGCAGCTGGGAAGTGGGCGCCCGTGCAAGCCATGCGCACGCCCCGCCACGGGCTGGGCCTCAACGCCGTGGGCGACGCGGTGTTCGCCCTCGTCGGCGGCACGGCCGCGGGCGTCGCCCCGTCCAGCGTGCTCGAAGCCCTCTCCGGGGGATGAAACGCGCGAAGCTTCGCGCCGTGAGGGGTCGCGTGACCGCCGCCGCGGTCGCCATCGGAGCGAGCGCGGTGGTCTTGCTCATTGCGAGCCACCCACCCGACGGGAGCGTCGACCTGTCGGTGCCCACCACACTGGTGGCGGTCGCGGCCCGACAGGATCCGCCGCCGGTGGTCCCTGCCGACGAGTCGACGCCGACCGCCCCCGCGACGGCGACCGCCACCGCGACGGCTGAGTCGCACGTCGTCATCGAGGCGCCCGCGTCATCCGGACGGGTCGTCGTGACGAACAACGGGACCGCGACGGCGAACACCGGCGCCAACACCGGCCAGAACATCGTCACCGGTCCGGCCACGGCCATCGCCAGCGATTCGGTGGTCATCGTCAAATAGCGACCTGGTCGCATTTAGTGAGGGCCGCGGGGTAGGGTGGCCGCATGGGCCTGGGCCAGCGGGCCACCGTCGCAGCGCTCGCCGTCCTACTCGCCGTGCTGCTCGCCGTCGGCGGGGGAGCGTGCCTCCCCAGTGATCGGTCGCCGTACGACCTCGCCGACGGCAAGCTCAAGATCGCCACGACCGTCTCGCCCATCACCAGCATCGTCGCCGGCGTGGTCGGCGACCTGGCCGACGTGCGGGGCGTCATCCCCGAGGGCGCCGACTCGCACACCTTCGAACCGCCGCCCAGCGCGGCCAAGGTCCTGGCCAAGGCGGACGTGCTGTTCGTCAACGGGCTCAAGCTGGAGGACCCGACGGCGCAGTTGGCGCGCACGAGCATGAGGAAGGCGAGCGAGCTGGTGGAGCTGGGCACCCGCACCATCGGCCCGGACCAGTACATCTACGACTATTCGTTCCCCAAGGCGGGGGGCAAGCCGAACCCCCACCTCTGGACGAACCCGCCCTACGCCAAGGACTACGCCCGCATCGTGCGCGACACCGTCGAGCGGCGCGACCCGTCCCACGCCACCGCGTACGAGGCGAACTACGAGCGCTTCGCGGCCCAGGTCGACCAGCTCGACCAGGCCATGCAGGCCGCCTCCGCCACCGTACCGGTGCGCGAGTTGCTCACGTACCACGACGCCTACGCCTACTTCGCCGCCCACTACGGCTGGACGGTGATCGGCGCCGTCCAGGTGTCGAGCTTCGAGGACCCCACGCCCAAAGACATCGCCAACCTCGTCCGCCAGGTGCGCGACGCCAAAGCCCGCGCCATCTTCGGATCGGAGGTCTTCCCGAGCAAGGTGCTGGCCGAGATCGGGCGGGAGACGGGGGTCCGCTACGTGGACACGTTGCGCGACGACGACCTCCCCGGCCGTCCGGGCGACCCCGACCACTCCTGGCTCGGCCTGATGAAGTACGACTTCGTGACCATGGTGTCGAGCCTCGGGGGCGACGCCGGGCCGCTCCAAGCGGTGCCCGTCGCCACCGCCACCCCCGACCGGGCGGAGTACCCCGAATGAGCCTGGTGCGCCTGGACGGCGTGACGTGCGCGTACAACGGCATGCCCGCCCTCCTGGACGTCGACCTGGACGTGGCGCCCGCGGCCTTCACCGGGATCGTGGGCCCGTCGGGTTCGGGCAAGACGACGCTGCTGCGGGTCATCCTGGGGACCGTGCGCCCCGTCGCCGGCGCGGTGCGGCGCGACCCCAGTCTGCGCCTGGGGTACGTCCCCCAGGTCGAGACGGTGAACTGGAACTTCCCGGTGACCGTCGCGGAGGCGGTGCTGATGTCGCGCACCCAGGGCCGCCGCCTGCCCTGGCCGTCCCGCGACGAACGCCGCCAGGTGGACGAGACCCTCGACCTGCTGGGCATCGGCGGGCTCGGCCGCCGGCACATCCGGGACCTGTCGGGCGGGCAGCAACAGCGCGTCTTCCTGGCCCGGGCCCTGCTCCGCGAACCCCAGCTCTTGTTGCTCGACGAACCGACCTCGGGCGTCGACGTGCGCACGCGCCACGAGATCCTGCACCTCCTCGCCGACCTGAACGGGGCCGGGCTCGCCATCGTCCTCACCACCCATGACCTGAACGGGATGGCCGCCCACCTGCCCGACCTCGTCTGCCTCAACACGGAGGTGACGGGCCGGGGCGCGCCCCACGCCGTGTTGACCCCCGAAGTCCTCGAGCGGACCTACGGCGCCCCGATGGACGTCCTGAGCCACGGCGGCATGCCCGTGGTCGTGGACCGCCACACCGTCCACCAGCTGCACCGGGGGCGCACCGCGTGACGTGGCTGACCGAACCGCTGGCGTTCGGGTTCTTCCGCCACGGGCTGGTGGTCGCCACCTTCGCCGGCGCCCTCTGCGGCCTGATCGGCGTGTACGTCACCCTGCGGGGGATGAGCTACATCGGCCACGGGCTGTCCCACGCCATCTTCGGCGGCGCGGCCGCCAGCGCGCTGGTGTCGTTCAACTTCTACGTGGGCGCCGGGCTGTGGGGCATGGCCGCCGCCCTCGCCATCGGGCGCGTGACCCGGCGGCGGGTCATCGGCGCCGACGCCGCCATTGGCGTGATCACCACCGCCTCGTTCGCCTTCGGCATCGCCCTGCTCGGGCTGTACGGCCAGGTCAAGCGCAGCATCGACGCCGCCCTCTTCGGCAGCATCCTCGGCGTCTCGCGCACCGACGTGTGGGTCGTCATCGCCGTGACGCTGGCGGCCGGGGCCGTGGTGTTCCTCCTCTACCGCAAGCTCCTGTTCACCACCTTCGACCCCGAGGTGGCCGACGTCTCCGGAGTGAACACCGCCCGCATGGACGCGGTGCTGATGCTGCTGCTGTCGGTGTCCATCCTGGCGACCATGAAGGTGCTGGGCGTCGTCCTCATCGCCGCCACCCTCGTGATCCCTGCGGTCGTGGCCCGCATGCTCACCAACAGCTTCGCCCGCATGCTCTGGCTGTCGACGCTCATCGGCGCGGTATGCGGCTTCGTGGGGATGATCGTGAGCTACCACCTCGACATCTCGTCGGGCGCGACGATCGTGCTGGTCGGCGCCGCCCTGTTCACCGTCGTGTTCGCCCTGACCGGTCGCCGGGGCCGGCGCAACATTGCCGTCGCCGGCGCCGCCGTCGGCGTCTGACCGACGCCGTTCCACGCCTCCCGGCTTCAGAGCAGGTCAGCGGCCCTCTGGCTTCGCTATGATGACGACCAGCGGCCCAGAGGGGCCGGCGAGGGGCGGAAGGGGTTCGGGTGGGAAAGCGACGCTACGTGAAGCCTCAGCTCAAGCGGCTTGGCTTGCTGCGCACGCTGACGCGCTACACGTTCTGACACCCCAGCGGGGCCGGGACCTGTTGGCGCGCACGTGGAACGGTGCTCAGGCTGGTGAACGTACGTTCGAGCCAGAGCCCTAGGACGGCGGGGCCGCCACCAGCTTGAGCTTGCCGCTCTGGGTGCGGCCCTCCGGGTCGAGCCAGGTGACGGCGATGGTGTCGCCTGTGCGGTGGAGGTTGAGGGCCTCGGTGAGCGAGACCGACGTCGTGAGGGGCTTGCCCTCGACCGACAGGATGCGGTCGCCGACCTGGATCCCAGCCGCCTCGGCGGGCATGCCGGGCACGATCCGGGTCACGGTCAGGTCCCGGCTGACCTGGACCCCGATGAACCCGGGCTGGCCGATCTGGACGTTCGTGCTCGCCCGCCCGGCGCGGATGTCGCCGGCGACGGACATGGCCTTGGTGATCGGGATGGCGAAGGACAGGCCGGCGGTGGCGTTGAACCGGCTGCGCAGCGACGCCGCCGTGTTCATCCCGACCACCTGCCCCGCGGTGTTGATGAGCGGCCCGCCCGAGTCGCCGGGCTGGAGCGGGGCGGTGGTCTGGATCAGGCCGGTGAGCGTCTCGGACGTGCCCGCGCTGGGGTCCGCGGCGGTGGCGGTCTGGTCCAGGGCGCTGACCGTCCCCGAGCGCACGGTGAGGGGGCCTCCCCGCCCGAGCGAGTTCCCGAGGGCGACGACGGGGTCGCCCGGCGACAACGAATTGGGGTTGCCGGACTTGATCGTCTTGAGGCTCGGCGCCCCCTCGACCTTGATCACGGCGATGTCGTCGGTGCGGTCGGTGCCGAGCACCTTGGCCGTGTACGTCGGGCCTTGACCGTTGATCTGGACGGTGATGGAGGTGGCGCCGGCGATGACGTGGTTGTTGGTGAGGACTTCTCCCGACGCGGTGATGATCATCCCGGTGCCGGCGGCCTGGCCGTTGTTGTAGCCGACCGACGTGGTGATGTCGACGGTGGCGTCCTCGACCTTGGCGGCGATGGCGGCGGCGTCGGTCGCGGGCAGCGTCGACGGGACGGGCGTGGTCGCCGGGACCTCGGGGACGAAGGGGAGCCGGTTTCCTCCTGCGGAGCGGTCGGCCGTGCCCGCGCCGTTGTCACGCCGGTTGAGGACGACCGACACGCCGAGGAACCCCACCAGCACGGCGAGGACCAGGGCGGCGGCCATGGCCGCCCGGCCTCGGCCCGGCGCCGGGGGCGGGGGAGGGGGAAAGGCCGGCGGCGGCGCGACCGGCGTCGCGAGCTCGACGGTGGAGCTCGCGACGTCGGGGGAGTGGGCGTCGGGAGGTTCCCAGCGCAGCCAGTCAGTCATCGGGC
>JAHFUQ010000276.1 GCA_023265045.1 Acidimicrobiia bacterium | reverse complement strand
CGACTGGGAGCAGTCCGCGTTGGCGGCGCATGCCGCGCCCACGTTGCCGACCGTACACGTCCCCGTCGTGCAGATGCCGGAGACGCTGGTCACGCTCGGGCCGGCGCTCGGGTAGTAGAGGTCGGTGAAGTTGGTGCCACCTTTGTAGAAGGTCGACACCAGACGGTCGAGGCGCGTCACTTCCTTCTCTTGCCCCCACTTCACAGCCGGCAGTGTGGTCGGCGCCGGGCCGTTGTTCGGCAGCACCGCCGGCGGCAACGGCCCCTCGGTCGTGTCGAGCCAGGTGAGCAGACCGCCCACCGTCGGACCGGGGGCGCCGATCGACGTCGAGACGAACGAGGCGAGCGTCGCCACCGCCCCGTCGTCGTCGAGAAAGCTCCCGAGCCCCCCGTCGGCGGTCGTGTGCCCGAGCAGAGCGAGGCCGGCCAGGTCGGCCACCTTGGCGACGGCGTTGTTCCCGGCCGAGCCCTGATCGACGCGCAGGAGGTTCTCCGTCCCGTCGGGATCGAGCACCGCTTGAATGGCGCTCACCTCGCCGGCCCCGAGAATGCGCGCGTTCAGGAGCCCGGGCACCACCGCGTACGACGCCGCCGCGGGCGTGCACTTGGGCGGCGGCTGGCCCAGGCAATCGACCGCTTCGGTCGCGATCGTGCAGGGCGTGCTCCCGTCGACGCAGCGCGGGGCGTTGTCGCGCACGGCGCCAAAGAGCCCTCCGTCGAACTTGGCCTCGATGCGGTCGAGTGTGTCGGGCGTGAGCGCCGCGCCACCCGTCGAGCCGCCACCGCCTTCGAGGAGCACCAGGCCACGGAGCTTGGCGTATCCGGGGTCGGGTGCCCCAACCCCGGTCAGGTTGAAATCGGTCGCGGCGTAGCGGGCGGTGAAGCCGGTGCCCGCCGAATGCCCGCCCAGGAAGACGTTCTGGTTCTGCGCCGCCGCGCGCGCGGCCGTGACGACGGCGTCGACGTCGCGTGAGAAGACGAGGTTCGTCCACGACGCCAGGAACGGGATGTCGGCCTGCGTGTCGTAGAAGACGGCACGCCGGTTCGGACCCGCCACGAGGAGCGGCCCCAGCGGCAGTGTCAGCTCGCCGCCATAGAACCAGTCCTGCGCAATCTCCGGGCTCAGGAACTCCTCGGCGACGTCCAACCCGGCCATGTCCTCGAGCTGGTTGGTGCGGCGATCGAATGCCCAGACCTCCAGCACGAAGTCATCGGCCTGCGCGCGCGTGATCAGGTTCTCGGCGAGGATCTTGAAGTCGCCGGCGCCGCCCTCGAAGCCCGGCACGCAGATCAGGATCGCGTCGGGCGAACCGCTCGAGCCCGCCAGGTGGTGGCGCGTGTAGCGCGCATTGTTCAGGCTGAAGCTGCCGCCGCCGAACTGCGCCAGCAGCTTCGGGTTCGATACCGTGACGCTCGGGCTCCCCGGCGTATTGGCCGGCGCGGCGCCACTGGGAACGTTCACCGTCTCCTGCACGACCACCGTCGTGCACTGGTTGGTCGGATCGAAGCGGCAGGCATCGGGCGCGAACGGCGAGACGTAGCAGGCGTGCCGCTGCACGCTCGCCGAGCTGACACAGCGCGACGTCCGCTTGGCCGCCCCCTTCGTCTTGCCCGCCGACAGCTTGGCCTCGCAGCACATGACGCGCGGGGCGGTCGTTGCAAAGCCGCAGGCGGCCTTCGAGTAGATTTTCCGGACCTCGCCCCGGCACTCGGGGCGCAAGGTGAACGCTCCCAGGAGTGGTGTACCGTCCGTCGCGTCGTCGATGACGGCGGTGGCGCAGCGCACGAAGGCGGCGTGCTTCTTCGCCGGCGTCGAGCCGTCGAACGAGGCGCAAGGACATTGGCGGTCGACGCCGCCCCGGACGCCCGCGATCGCCTTGGCGTCGGCGAGCGCCGAGGCGCCGGCGCGGCAGGCGTCGATCGCCCCGAGGCTCGACCCCACGAACCCGACCAGAAGGACGACGGCGAAACCCACCCGGAAGATGGCCATGGGGGAAAGTAGACAAAGGCCACCCGGTCTCGTCAAGGAAAATGTGCGCATTCGGCCCCCTTTACAGGGCAGCACCCAACCAATAGGCGGTCACGTGCGATGTCGGACGCCCTCGAAGCCGCGACGCTCGACGTCGCCAGCCCCGAACACTACGAGCGGCATGGCTATCCGCACCCCGAGTGGACGTGGATGCGCCGGCACGACCCGGTCTTCTGGTACGACCGGCCAAACGTCGATCCCTTCTGGGCCGTCACCAAGCACGCCGACATCGTCGAGCTGAGCAAGCAGCCGGAGCTCTTCCTGAACGCCCCGCGGCTGGCCGTGTTCACGCACGACCTGCCGGCGCCGCCCGAGGGCGAGGTCCGCCACCTCTTGAACATGGACCCTCCCGACCATGCGCGCTATCGGCGGCTCGCGAGCAGCTGGTTCACGCCCCGCGCCATTCGCGGCATGGATGTCAAGGTCGCAAACCTGACCAGCGACGTACTCGACGCGGCGGCCGAAAAGCCGGGAGGCGACTTCGTCGCCGACGTCTCGGCGCGCATCACCATCGCCGTCATCGCCGAGATGCTGGGCGTCCCGCGGCCAG
>JAHFUQ010000133.1 GCA_023265045.1 Acidimicrobiia bacterium | reverse complement strand
CCAGCCGATGCCCTCCGCTGACCGGTGCTGGACCTCGGGAGAGGTGTCGACCGCGGCGGCGGCGCTGGCGAGGCTGATCACGAGCGACGCCCGGGTGCGCCGCTGCCTGGACCTGGCCGCGCGGCGGACGCCCTACGTGTTCCGCGCCGCGTCGTGGTTCGTTGCGCGCGACCCGGCAGCGATCGCGCGCGCGGCGGGGAGGCGCTGATGGCCGGCCCGATCGGCGCGTCCCTGTCGTGGCTGATCGCTCTCGCTCGGCCGCCGTCGCCGCCGCCGGCCAACACCGCCGGCGGCGACGACCACCTGGCCGACGCATCACCACTCTGGGACGGCGGCCGCTACCTGGCGGCGACCTGGTCGCCGATCCACCCGGGCCGGGTCGGCCGGGCGATCAAGCCCTGGCTCGTGGTCGTGCACACGACCGACATGCACCCCTCGACGTTCGGCGCGCTGCTCCGCCGGTGGCGCGCGACCGCCGACCGCGGCGCCGGCGCCCACTTCCTCTTGGGCCGCTCGAGCGCGGACGGCCTGCACCAGCTCGTGAGCTGCGACCGCAACGGCAACCACGCCGGCGGCGCGACCCACGGCTGGCTGCGCGTGCGCGGCGCCGAGGTCCACCCGAACACCGTGAGCATCGGCATCGAGGTCCACTGCGCCGGCAACGTGATCCGCCGCGGCGGCCGCTGGTGGTGCTGGCAGCGGGACGCGGTCTCGCGCGAGCTCGTGCCGATCGGCGAGCCGCTGCCGGAGGCCGACGTCGAGCCCGACCCGGCGCACCCCGGCCGCGGCTGGCACCGGCCCAGCGCCTACCAGCTGGCCGAGCTGCAGCGCCTGCTGCTGGCCCTGGGCCACTGCCCGGTGATGGTGGCGCCGCCGCCGCCGGCGAGCTGGGGCATCATCCCGAACGGGCCCCAGTACCTGCCGGCCTGGGCGCCGCAGGTGATGGTCGGGACGCTGCCGGTCGTCGGCCACTGCACGCTCGACCCGGCCGACAAGACCGACCCCGGGCCGGTGATCAGCCGGTGGCTCGGAGGCCTCGGCGTCAGCCTGCCGGGGTAGCCTACGGGCTCGCGCTGGGAGGCTAGGGCGCCGGCTCAGCAGACGATGGCCCTTTGTGAGGGGCCATCGGCCTTTTCGGCGCTCAGCGCGGGTCGTCGACAGTCACGAGCCGACGAGGCCCGGGGCGCTGCTGGGCGCGGGTGCGGATCAGCACCGCCAGTTCGGGGCGCGATCGCAGCTCCGTGATCGCCCACGTCACCAGGTCCTCAGGATCGAGCTCGGCACGCTCGGCCTCGTGAACGATCGTCGCGAGGATGATCTTGCCGCGGTTGGTCCAGAGCGACACGGGGTCGGGCTGCGCGGGCCGAGACCTCGGCCGCCCGCGGCGCGCCGGTGCCGGTCGGGCGCCGGCGGCCGCGAGCACGGCGCGAACGCGGGCCTCGCTCACGCCGACGTCGGCCGCGATCGCTGCGGTGGCGTGGGAGGCCGCGAGCTCGAGGATCCGGGCCCGGCGCTGCTCGGCGACCTCGGGCGTCGAGCGGCCTCGACGAGTGCCAGGACCGGCGGAGGCTGCGACGGATGGGCCGCCGCCGGTCGCTGCGCTTGCGCGCTTCAATGGGGCCGCCGGCCCTGGCCGACGGATGGTAGCACGGCGTGGCATGACTCAGGCCCGCATCTCTTGCTCGGCCTCGGCCGCCGCGTCCTCCAGCGCCTCGTCGACGATGACGCCGAGACAGCCGTCGCCGTGGTCGTGCGAGGACAGGGCGCCGGTGATGTCGGCCCGGCAGGCGGCGATCAGGGCCTTGCGCAGCGCGGTCGCTGCGGGGTCGTCACCATACTCCGACTCTTCGCGCGAGGCCGAGTCGAGGGCGTCGATGCAGGCGGCCATGTCGCCGGCCTGGTACGCATCGACCGCGGCGTCGAGGCTGTCGGCGATCGAGCGCATGTCGGCGAGCGCCGCGCGGGCGTAGACGATGGCGCTCTCGTAGGCGTCGCGCTCGGCGCGGCCGCAGTCGACCGCGATCACCGCGAGGATCTCGGCGTCGGTCAGCGTGTCGAGCTGCTCGACCGTGCAGACCGGGTGCTCGACCTGGCCGCCACCCGCTCGGTCGTCGTAGTCGCACGCCCAGCCCAGCGACTCCCACATCTCCTCGGCCGACTCGTGCGTAATGTTCGTGGTGCCCATGGTCATCTCCTCGTGCCTCGCCGCGCCCATCGCGGCGACCGGTCAACTCGTCGACCGTGAAGGGATGATAGTTACGAATTTACGAGAGCGCAATAACAATTCGCAACTATCTCGAACCATTGAAACGTTCCCCGCGCAACCATCGGTGACCGCTTGGGAATCCGGCAGCCGGCGAGGGCTGGGGAAACGGCGCACCGTCGGTGGCGCTGGATTCAGGTTCCAGTGGGTAACTCCGTGGGGGTTCGAGTCCCCCCTTTCGCACACGGCCGAATCGCTCTTGATTCGGGACACTTGAACCGGCTCCGCACCCGCGGGGCCGTTTCTCTTTTCGGCGCCGAATCGGGCCGGGGAACGGGTTGTCCCGGAACTGTTCCCCGCTCGGAGCTCACGACGACCGGCCGCCGATCAGCACCTGGAACGCGCGCGCCTGGGCCGCGCCGGCGGTCGCGTCGGCCTTGGTGTAGTGGCGCTCGGTGACCACCGGCGACACGTGGCCCAGTGCGGCGGCGACGTCGTGGGATGTCCGGCCCGCGGTGGTCGCCAGGGTGGCGTGCAGGCCTCGCAGGCTCTGGGTGCAGACCTGCGGGACCTTGGCCGCCTTGCACAGCCGCTCGACGTGGTAGCGAATCCACTGCCGGTCGACCGGCTTGTCGCGCTCGGCGCCGAACACCGGCTCGGTAGACGGGCGCCGGCGGCCGAACTGGTCGTGGCAGGCGGCGACCAGCAGCCCGCGGACCACGCCCGGGACCTCGAGCCGGCGGCGGCCGGCCTCCGTCTTCGCGGTCGGGATCCACAAGATGGTGCCGCCGTCGTCCACGTCGCGCACCAGCCGGTCGGTGACCTCGCTGGCCCGCGTGCGCGGCCGCCGAGCTGGCGGCCGCGGTGGACGCCGGCCAGCCCGCGGTCGCCGGGCCCGTGGCCGCCACCGACAAGCCCGCGCTGCCCGGGCCCGCCGATCCGGTGGCCGCGCCGACCGCCACTCTCGACGGCTTCCGTTTGTGGCTCAAGACCGGTTGGCCCTTCGCGGTGCTGTTCGCGATCGGGTCGGTGCTGATCGCCGCCGGCGGGCGGATCAAGAAGCTGCGCACGGGCAAGGCCGCGATCGCGATCGGCACCGCGGTGGCGACCATCACCGTAATCCTGACCGCCAAGGCGGCCGGGCTCAGCAACGCCCAGGCGGTGGCTGGCGCGATGAACGTGCTCCTGATGGGCTTCATGTGGGGGGCCTGGCCCAACCGCTCCACCGTGGACCTGTCGACCGCGACCCCGGACCAGATCGCCGCGGCCCTGTCCGCGGCCAACAAGCCGCCCGCGTTCCCGCTCTGACATGGCGATCGCGGCCATCGTCGCCGCCGCCAGCGCGGCCCTCGCGATCGTCGCGCTGGTCGCATGGCTGGCGCATGCCGCGATCACCGGCGCCGACGCCCGGCGGCTGGCCGAGGTGGCGCTGGCCGGCGCCGCGGCCCAGCTCGAGCTCGAGCGCGCCAACGTCGCCACCCACCGCGTCGAGCTCGACCGCTGGCGCCGGGTCGCCACCACCTACCAGGAGATCGCCCGCGATGCCGTCGATGAAG
Organism: Acidimicrobiia bacterium; assembly: GCA_023265045.1. Classification (GTDB taxonomy): domain Bacteria; phylum Actinomycetota; class Acidimicrobiia; order Acidimicrobiales; family AC-14; genus JAHFUQ01. The sequence goes on along the minus strand of JAHFUQ010000133.1, from coordinate 6,138 downwards.
CTGCTGCTGCTGTCCCTGGCCATGGCGTCGACCAGCTGCGGACCGCGCTCGCCCTCGCGGACGCCCTCCTGCCCGCCGAGCCTGCCGCCGGTGACGATCGCGCCGCCGGCGCCGGCGGTGGACTGCCGGGTGGCGCTGGGCCCGCGGCTGGACCTGACGACGCTGCAGGCCCTGCCACGGTGCCTGACGCCGGAGGGCCAGCCGATGCCCTCCGCTGACCGGTGCTGGACCTCGGGAGAGGTGTCGACCGCGGCGGCGGCGCTGGCGAGGCTGATCACGAGCGACGCCCGGGTGCGCCGCTGCCTGGACCTGGCCGCGGGGGCCGCGCCGTGATCCCGGTCCAGCAGCTGGTGGTCGGCGACGGCAAGGACGGCCGCCCCTACGGTGATTGCACGCGGGCATGCGTGGCTTCGATCTTCGAGCTGCCGATCGATCAGGTCCCGAACTTCGCCGCCGCCGCTCCGCGCGACCCGGCCGCGATCGCGCGCGCGGCGGGGAGGCGCTGATGGCCGGCCCGATCGGCGCTGCCCTGTCGTGGATGCTCGCGCTGGCCGGCCTCCAGCGGCCAGAGCCGGCGCCCAGCACCGCCGGCGGCGATGACCACCTGGCCGACGCCTCGCCGCTCTGGGACGGCGGCCGCTACCTGGCGGCGACCTGGTCGCCGATCCACCCGGGCCGGGTCGGCCGCGCGATCAAGCCCTGGCTGGCGGTGGTCCACACCACGGACATGCACCCGTCGACCTTCGGGCCGCTGCTGCGCCGGTGGACGGCGGTGCGGGACCGCGGCGCCGGCGCCCACTTCCTGCTCGGCCGCTCGAGCGCGGACGGCCTGCACCAGCTCGTGAGCTGCGACCGCAACGGCAACCACGCCGGCGGCGAGACCCACGGCTGGCTGCGCGTCCGCGGCGCCGAGGTCCACCCCAACACGGTGTCGGTCGGGATCGAGGTCCACTGCGCCGGCAACGTGATCCGCCGCGGCGGCCGCTGGTGGTGCTGGCAGCGGGACAAGGTCTCGCGCGAGCTTGTGCCGATCGGCGAGCCGCTGCCGGACGTCGACGTCGAGCCCGACCCGGCGCACGCCGGCCGCGGCTGGCACCGGCCTACCGCCTACCAGCTCGCCGAGCTCGAGCGGCTGCTCTACGCCCTGGGCAACTGCCCGGCGGTCGTGCCGTCGCCGCCGCCGGCGTCGTGGGGCATCGCGCCCAACGGACCCCAGCACCTCCCGGCCTGGGCGCCGCAGGTGATGATCGGGACCTTGCCGGTCGTCGGCCACTGCACGCTCGACCCGGCCGACAAGACGGACCCGGGGCCGGTGATGAGCCGGTGGATCGGCGGCCTGGGAGTCAGCCCGCCGCGGTAGGCTTCGATCGTCTTCATGGCCCCTCGGGGCCCATGACCAGCACGCAGGCGCCGCAAGGGGGCGTGCTGGCGGTCAGGCGGCTCGCTTCGGCGGGCCGTCGGGCTTTTCGGTGTAGTGGCCGGGCACCTCGCGATCACGCGCCAGCGGCGCAGCCGGAGTTCGGTGGGGGGCGCGGTCACCAGGCCACGTGGACGTGCTTCAATGCTCATTTCACGCGGCGCAACAGGGTCAGCGCTCTGATCGCTTCCCACGAACGTCACCTCGGCCGGCTACCCTTCGCTGGTGACCTGCTCGAGCTGCGCCGGCGTCGCGCCGCTGTGCCCCGGCTGCAGGGCTCAGCGCATGACCTGGCTGGCGCCGAGCTGGGCGAACATCACTCGACCTCGATGTAGCGCGCGAGGTGCTTGTCGATCACGTCGGCGAGATGCAGCTCGTTGGTCCAGTCATTGTCGCCAAAGTCGCCGCAGACCTCGCGCAGCTTCGCTACGGCCTGTTCGCGCTCGATGATCCACTTGGCGCGCTGGGCTTCCACGTCGTCGTAGCCGAGCCGGTGCAGGACGTCGCCGAGCATGGCGACGAGGGCGGCGCGGTACCCGCGCGACCACCTCTCGTCGTCGCGCTCGGCCTGGTCGTCGTCGCTCACAGCGGCGCCCGGCCGGCGTAGTCGGCGAGCTTGAACGTGCGGTCGCTGCCGAACCGGTTGAGGTAGCCGCCCTTGGCGTCGACCGCCTGGACGTTGACCACCATGTCGCCCTTGTTGGTGTAGCGAGCGAACCTGGCTTGCTTCGTCGTGCCCGGCTGCCAGCGCACCAGGATCATGTCGCCGAGCTCGAGGGTGAGGTCGGGCTTGACCTCGGCGGCCGCGGCCTCCGGCTCCGGGCGAGCCGGCCAGCCACAGCCGGGCCGGACCGCCCGGCACTTCCCGCAGACCTCGACGCCGGTGTCGAGCGTCACGACCATGTTGACGTGGTTGCACACGCCACCGACGAGGTTCATCGGCCGCGCGTGGCAGGTCCACCACTCGGTCGGCAGCAGCTTCACCGGATCGGCCGCCGCCGCCGGCTCGGCGCCGTCCGCGTCGGGGCACTTCGTCCCCCAGTGCTCGCCGAGCTCGCGGCCGCACTTCGGGCACGCGTCGGTGAGCGAGGGCGCCTGCTCGGCCGCCGGCTCCGGGGCGTCCGGCCCGGCGAACTTGCCGGCCTCGGCCCCCCACGACACCCAGCCCGGCCGGCTCTCGCGGGCGAACAGCTCGAGGTGGGGCCCCGGGCAGTGCTTGGCCAGAAGGCCCATCAACCGGTCCGGCTTGCGGCTGTGCTCGCGCCGCTCCTCGGCGTGGTAGGTCGTGAGCTCGTTGAGGGTGTGGACCGGCGCCCCCTTCGACGCGATCACCAGGTGCTCGGTCTGCCCCCGCGGCCAGGACCCGACGCCGGCGCGCAACTTGTCCCAGGTGATCATCGTCCGCCAGGTGAACCCAGCCGCGTGCACGATGTCGTGGGCGAACGGGACGAACGCGTTGGTCACCCAGAGGCCGAGGATCGCGTCGTCGGCCGCGACCTTGGCGATGTCGGTGCGGGCGTGACGGATGATGTCGGCGAGCTCCATGGGGGGGTAGTCGATGTGGCCCCGGCTGCCCTCGTGGTTGTCGCTGTTGGTGTACGGCCAGGGGTAGTCGGCGACGATCAGCGCGAACGGGCCGATCGCCAGCGGCCGCACCTGGCCGCTGTTGATCCTCTCGACCGTGGCGCGCTTGCCCTCCTGCTTGGCGAGGGCGCTGACCTTGCCCGACCGGACCTCGCCGCCGCCGGCGGTGACCTTGGCGACGATGGTGCGCTGCTGGGCCTTGGAGAGCTGGGCGAGGTCGGCGGCGGCCTTGACCTTGATCCGGCCGTCCTTCAGCGCGGCGATCGTCGTGTCGTCGCCGCCGTCGATCACGCGCCGGGCGTCGCGCACGCTGCGCTCCGACACGCCCATGAGCTTCGCGGCCGCGGCCTGGGTGGGCGTGGTGTTCGCAGGACCGGCAAACTTGCCGGTCCTGCCGCGGGTGGTGTGCTGGTTCGCGCCGTGGGTCAGCGTGGCGAGGGTGGCGGCGATATAGGCGCGCTGGGACTCGGTGAGGTGACGCCGGTGGACGTTCGTGCTGATGATGTACGCGACCGCGTCGACCTTGGCGCCGAGCCGGGTGATGGGCGGATCGATGCCGAGCTTCTTGCCGGCGCGCATCCGGTTGCGGCCGTCGACCAGGACGTCGCGGGTGGCCTCGAGCACGACCGGGTGGCGGAAGCCGTTGGCCTTGATGTCCGCGACCAGGGCGTCGAACTCGGGGCCCTCGACCAGGGGGAAGGCATCGGCGGCCGGGTGTACTTCGATGGTGGCACGGCGATTGCCGCTGACCTTGACGCTCAGGAACTTCATCGGCTCGGACCTCAGCCGCCCGGGGGTCCGGGTGGCACGTGGGTGGCAAAGCCGACAGCGAGGGGCGATAGAAGGCGGCAACAGGCGGGAGGTCGTTACCCTGCAACCGCGTGTGTTCGTTCAGAAGAGCACGCGATGGTTGAGGTTCCGCGGAGGCGGGGTAACGGGTTCAAATCCCGTTGGGGTCGCTTTTCTTTTCGCCCTGTTGATTGCTGTCGGAGGGGGTGGGTGGTTCTACGGTGGCACGACCGAACGCGAGCTCGATCGCGTCTCGTTTCTGCTGCTGGTTGACGGTGACGTAGCGGAGGGTGGTCTCGATCTTCTCGTGGCCCATGAGGTCGCGCAGGGTGGCCAGCGGCACCCCGCGACCCGCGCACTCGGTCCCGAACGTGTGGCGGAGGCTGTGCCAGGGCATGGTCACCCCGGCCTCGCTGGCCGGCACCGGGACGCCGGCGGCGTCGTACAGCCGGTGCAGGCCATCGAGCGCGGCGTAGTAGCCGAGCATCCCGCCGTCGGACGTGCTCACCACCCACAGCCCGCGCCGCCTGGTCGCGGCCAGCGCCGCGGCCAGGGCAGGGGACACGGGCACGTCGCGGCGCTTGTCGTGCTTCGGCATCCCGACGTTGCCGTCGGTGTCGATCGCCCGGTTCACGCGCAGCACGCCGCCCTTGATGTCGCCCCACTGCAGGCCGCGGATCTCGCCGATCCGCAGCCCGGCCTCGGTCGCCAGCAGCACCGCCACCCGCAGCGAGTCGGCGGTGGCCGCGGCCTCGAGCAGCCGCGCCACGCCCGCGGCCGACACCGCGACGATCACCGCGTCCTTCACTCGCACGCCGCCGGTGACGAAACACCGGAGCGTCGGCTCCTTGATCAGCCCGCACTCGTGGGCGTACCGCAGGAGCGTCGACAGCACTGCGAGCCGGTTGTTCACCGTCTTGCGGCAGACGCGGCGCAGCTCGCCCGTGGCGAACGCGTCGACGTCGTGCTGGCGGATCTCGTCGATCCGCATGGTGCCGAACGCCGGCAACAGGTGGCCGCTCAGGATCTGTCGCTTCGATCGCAGCTCGCCCGGCTTCTGGCCGGGCAGGTATCCGGTCAGGAACGTCTTCGAGAAGTCCTTCAGGGTCGGCACCCCCTTCCACTGGTTGATGGTGGGCGTGGGCGCCTTGCCGTGGAGCGCCGCCGCCTTCGCTCGGATGTCCGCTGCGGTCGCCCCGGCCTTCGAGTTGGGCAGGTCCTGGTACAGCCCGGCGACGCCAGGCGTACCGAAGACCCTATCTCGTCGTCCGTCGGGGAACCGCACCCAGGAGCGGAATCGCCACCGCCCCGTCCTCGTGTCGCGCTCGATGGCCATCAAGGCCCTCCCCGCGCGCTCTCCTCGTCCGAACACGAGGACAACCATCGCATGAGGGCCGCTCGGCTGAAGCGGATTTGTCGGCCGACCCGGCGGTGCGGGACCTTGCCGGCCGCGGCCGCGGCGTAGAGCGCCGTCTTCCCGACCTTCAGCAGCGCGGCCGCGGCGGGGACGTCGAGCACGTCGTCGACCGCGATCGCGCCGCCGGCGCCGCGCGACTCGTTGGGGCTCGAGCTGTCCATCAGCCCGCCGCCGGGTAGGAGTCGATCGATCGCAGCAGGTCAGCCGCGACGTCGCGCAGCCGGCCCATCTCCGACATCTTGCCGATCGAGTACTCGCGGACCGCCTCGCGCATCACCGCCAGGATCGCCAGCGTCGGGCCCGGCTCCCGGCCGAGCAGGTCGCGCACGAAGAGCGCCAGCGCGCCGGCGTCGCCGGTCACCGCGGCGGCGACCTGGCGCTGGGCCGCGGCCAGCAGCCGGGCGCAGGTGCGGGTGTCATCCTCAGCATCGGCCTCGGCGTCCGGTCGCCGCCGCCACTCCTTCTCGTTGCCGTAGCCGCGCCGCGCTGCGATGTCGGCGGCGGCGCGGGCGCGGCGCGACTCGACCAGGCCGAGCTGCTCGAGCTTCGCCAGCCGGTAGATGAACGCGCTGCGCATGATCCGGGGGAAGTACGCCGCGAGTTCGCCCGTGGTGAGCCAGACGTCGGTGACCCGCTCGTAGGTCGCGGCCTCCTTGGGGTTGAGGTGGCGCGCGCCGGCGGTGCCGCAGAGCTCGCAGTCGACCTTGATGTCGCTGACCGGCGTGTTCATCGGTCGCACTCCCCGGCCAGCCGGGCCCGAGCTCGGCGCCGCGCGGCGGCGAGGTGGCGGCTGCAGCGCTCGCGGTCAGGCTCAGGCGGGCGCGAGCAGTCGAGGCAGACGTCGCGCAGCAGCCGCCGGGCCCGGGCGTCCGCGCTGTAGGTGGCGACGCGGGCGCGACCGGCGGCGGTCGCCAGGAGCGAGGCCCGGTAG
>JAHFUQ010000132.1 GCA_023265045.1 Acidimicrobiia bacterium | reverse complement strand
CGCACGCGCCGGCGGCGCGGGCGGCGCGGCGACGAGCACCCCGCCGCTGGCCCCGCGCACCGGGCGGCTGAACGGGTCCGGCCCGAGAATGCGCACCGTCGGCTCGTCGTCGCCCAACGCTACCGCGGACGGCGGGCGGCGCGACTGGGGGCCGCCCCCGGGACTGGCGTAGTCGGTCTCCCACTCCAACGGTTCGTCCCAGCGCCTTTCCCGCTCGCTCGGGTCGTGCGAGGGTGCGAACGGCGAGCTGGCGGGACCTCCCGGCGGCGGCGGAGGAGGCGGCGGCGGAAACCCCTCGCCCACCGACCAGATCGGACCGGTGCCCGGGCCCCAGAGATCGTCGGCGTCGTCCGCCGGTGCGGGGGGTGGCGGTGGCGGTGGCGGTGGCGGTGGGGGTGGCGGGGGTGGGGGCGGCAGGTGCTCGAAGTCGAAGTCGTCGTCGAACTCGGCCAACCGGCGCGGGGGCGCCGAGACCTGAGGAGGCGGCGGCGGCGGAGGCGGCGGCGGCGGCGGCGGTGGCGGCGGAGGAGGAGGGAGAGGCGCAAGCGGGTCACCCGCGGGCCACGCCGGCAACCCCGCCAGGCGGTTGAGCAGATCGTCCGGAGAGTCGGGGGCGCCGACGGTTCCACCCGGGAGAGCGTCGAAGTGGACGGCGTCGCCCCACGGCGAGTCGCCGCCGATGTCGGCGTCCCACTCCCCGAGCACGGGCGGTTCGAGGGCGGCGGCCGCGGCAGCCGGCGCCCCGACAGGCGCCCGCGGCGGGGGCGGCGGCGGAGGCGGGGGCGGAGGCGCCACATCGGTAGGCGGGAAGGGCGTCCGCGCCGAAGCGCCCAGCGGGGACGGCGCGCTCGGCGCAGGAGGAGGTGGGGGCGGGGGCGGCTCGTCCTCCCTGCGTGCAAACGGCCCCGAGGCAGGGGCAGGGGCGGGAGCCGGAGGAGGAGGTGGCGGTGGTGGAGGAGGAGGTGGTGGCCATGCCTCGGCCGGGCGGGCAGCGAGGGGCGGAGGGGGCGGGGGCGGAGGGGGCGGAGGGGGCGGAGGGGGCGGCGGGGGCGGCGGGGGCGCCCACGGCTCCACCGGACGCGATGCAACCGGAGGAGGAGGAGGAGGAGGAGGAGGAGGAGGCGCCGCGCTCGGCGCCGCGCTCGGCGCCGCGCCGGCGCCGCCCGACACGGGCGGGAGCACGGCGACGACGTCGTGCGCTTGGATGCGCATGGTCAACTCGGCGGGCTGGCTGTTGACCCAGACCCGGCACCGGCTCAACACCGAGGCAAAGGGCTCGCCGAAACGCTGGCGGGCCGCATTCAGCACCTCGCCGACCGTCGCGCCGTCGAGTTCGACGCGCGCCTCGCCGGCGGCCTCGCGTGCGGCGGCGAACAGCCGAAGGATGGGCACGGTTACCCGCGCACCTCGGCCAGCCCGTTCTTGACGACGACGCGGTCGGCGTTCGTGGCCTCGAAGCACACGACCTTCGTCGCCCGACCATCGGGGCCGCGACCGTCCCCGGCGTCGAACAGGGAGACCGCCAGTTCGTGGCCGGGGAACGCCGGCTTGGAGAACCGCACGGCCAGGCGCGACAGCCGGGCGGGGTCGCCACCGGCCACCTTGTCGATCACCATCGCGCCGCACATGGCCATCGTGCACAACCCGTGCATGATGATCCCGGGCAGCTTGACGCTCTGGGCGAAGGCGTCGTCCACGTGGATGCGGTTGTCGTCGCCCGACGCGGCCGCGTAGCGGAACGTCTGATCGGCGTCCACGAAGCGAACAACCCTTCCGAGGGGCCACCCCCGGGCCTCCTCGACGAAGTCATGCTCGGGCCGCTCCGGCCCCGAGCTCTCGCCGCCGGTCATGCCTCGGACGAACATGGTGGCGAACTGCTCGAGCACGGGTTCGCCGTCGCCGTCCTCGCTCACGGCCCGCACCGTCAGCCACGTGCCCGAACGGGCCACCCGCACGCTGTGGCTCGCCCCCGTCGTCACCAGGGTCATCCCCGGGACGAGGGGCTGGTGGAAGCGCATGTCCTGCTCGGCGTGGAGCAGCATCGGCAACTGCGCGGGCGGCACCGCGGCGGTGACCGCCCCGAACAGCACGTCCCCTGTGGGCACCACGCCGAACACGGGCGGCGCGTAGGAACCGTCCCGGTAGGCCGGGTTGGCGTCGTTGGTGGCCGCCGCGTAGGCGCGCGCCCGTTGCGGGTCGACGGTCGCGACCGATCGACCAGCGGAATGGCCGAGATGTTCACGGGGAAGTGCCACGGCGCTCCTAACTGGGAAGCACGCGAGACCCTAGTTGGACGCCGCCCCGCCGGTCACGATGCGCGCCCGCAGCTCGGCCAGCAGGCGAGCAGTGAATGCGGGCGTGAGCAGGTCGGTCCCGTGCCCCGTCGCTTCCTCGAACCACAGCGCCTTGGGTTCGTTGAGCCACCCGTACAGGGTCCTCGGGTGCTCAACGCCGAAGTAGTGGTCCTCCGGGTCGTGGACCACGAGGGCGAACGCGGGGCTGATGGCGGCGGCGACCTCCCGAGCGTCAGGGACCCCCTCGCAGTGCGCCGCCACCCGGGTGCGCAGCACCCGCGCCGCCACGGCCCGGCCCGCCCGGGTCATGGCGTACCGGCGCAGCCGGTGGGTGGCGGGCGTGTCCCATGCGCCCCACCACGCAGGCGAGCTGATCGCCACCACGCCCGCGACGCCTCCGTACGTGCCCCCGTGCAACAACACCGACGCCCCGCCCAAGCTGATCCCCACCGTCACCACGGGCAGATCCGGTCGGGCCGAGCGAGCGGCCGCCACCGCCGCCTTGACGTCGAGCGGCTCATCGCGGCCCAGCGTGCTGAAACCCTCCGAGCGCCCGTGCCCCCGCAGCTCGGGCACCCACACGTCGACCTCCCGGGCCAGCGCGTGGGCGAACCGGTAGATCCCCGGCGTGCGGCACGAGTGGACGAAGCCGTGCACCAGCACCACCGACGCGAACGCGTCCGCCGGCCCCGCCAGCCGCGCCCCCGCCAGCCGCACCCCGTCTTCGGTCACCAGCGCCAGCGCCTCGTCCGGCCGGTACCGGGGGGCGAAGACGTAGCTCTGGAAGTACCGGGTTACCGCCCGGCCGTAGCTTTGGCGCGCCACTCGGCGTCGATCCTGCCCATCTCGGTGGACGGTGGCGCGTCGCCGATGTACTCGCTGAGGATCCGCCCCCAACGCGACGTCACCTCCATCTTCCCGAACAGGGCCGAGAAGCCCCACACCACCCGGTCGAGGATGACGTAGGACGGCGGCATGTTCAGGCTCTTGATGACTTCGCCGTACTCGCCGGTCATGTCGAGCATCTTCTGCAACGTCTTGCCCACGAACTCCGACGTGTAGGTGAACTCCTCGAGCTGGAACGGGAGGTACGGCTGGCTGCAGAACTCGTAGATCAACTCCGGCGAATGCCCGTGGTCGGGCGGCAGGAACCCGGCGTGCACCAGCGACTGCACCAGCCCGGGCGCGTCCTGGCGCAGGATCGCGTCGAGGATGGGCGACAGGCTCTCCAGCTCCCCCGGCCCCCAGCGCTTCACCAGGCCGAAGTCGAGGAACGTCACCTTTCCCTTCTTGGGATGGAACCGGTAGTTGCCGGGGTGGGGGTCGCCGTTGAAGACGCCGTGGTGCCAGATCGAGCCCTCGGCGAACCGGAACAGCGCCTCGGCCGCGACCTGCTTCTGCCCCTGCGTCGCCGTCCCCAGGAACTCGGCCCACGACAGCCCGTCGACCCATTCGCTAGTGATGACCCGGCGGGAGCTGCGCTCGGGGACGACGTCGGGGACGTGGATGAACGGGTGGCCGCGGTACCGCTCGGCGAACTCGGACTGGTGCCGGGCCTCGATGCGGTAGTCCAGCTCATCGCCCATGCGGGCCCGCAGCTCGTCGACCAGGGCGTGCACGTCCATGTTCTTGAGGGCGAAAGCCGCGAACATGCCGTACAGCAGTTCGGCGTTGTCGAGGTCGCTCTTGATGGCGCGGTCGACCCCGGGGTACTGGACCTTGACCGCCACCTCCCGGCCGTCGGGCATGACCGCCTTGTGCACCTGGCCGATGGACGCCGCCGCCTTGGGGACCGGGTCCCAGTGCAGGAACAGCTTCTCGGGGTCGGCGCCCAGCTCGTCGCGAACGACCTTCTCCGCCAGGGACGGCGCCATCGGGGGGACGTCGGCCTGGAGCGTCGCCAGGGCGGCCTGGGCTTCGGGGGGCAGGCCCTCGGCGATGAACGAGATCATCTGGCCCGCCTTCATGATCGCGCCCTTCATGTTGCCCAGGACCTCGGCCACGTCCTGGGCGCTGCGGATCTTGTACTGCTCCTCGAGCCGCGCCCGCTTCTCGGCCGTGGCCCGGCGGCCCCGCACCTTCACCGACGCCCACGCCGTCAGCCGGCGCACCGAGAGCCGCCAGATCCGAGCCTGGCGGTCGATCCGGTTGCGGCGGTCCTCGTCGGACAGGACGATGCCGGCGCCGATCGCCCCCGTCGCCACCGCCCCGGCGGCGACCGCCGGCGCGGCGCGCCATAGCCGGCGTCGCCAGGACTTCACGGGCGCCGCTCCCTCAGCCGAACGCCCGGGCCTGCCGCTCGGCGGCAGTCTGGTCTTGCAGGCAGAGCCGGGTGGCGGGCATGGCTTCGAGGCGCTCGTCGTCGATGAGACGGCCGCAGGCCTCGCACACGCCGTACGTGCCGTCGTTCAGGCGCTCGAGGGCGTGCTCGATGTCGGCCAGCTCGGCCTCGACGTTCTCGAGGATCGACATATCCTTCTCGCGCTCGAACGTCTCGGTGCCGATGTCGGCCGGGTGCTGGTCGTTCCCGGACAGCTCCGCGAAGCTCTCTCGCTCGCTCTCGTCGGTCAGGTGCTCGTCGTCGAAGCCGGTGTGCACCTGCTCGAGGCGAGCCTTCTCCTCGTCCAGAAGGCGCCGGGCGTAATCGGAATCCATTGACTATGAGATTACGGCTTCAGGACCACCTTCACGCACTCGTCGTGTTTGTGCTTGAACGTCTCGTAGCCGAGCGGGGCCTCGTCGAGGCCCAGCCGGTGGGTGATCACGAAGGTGGGGTCGATGCGCCCTGCTTCGATGTGCCCGAGCAGCGGGCGCATGTACTTCTGCACGTGGCACTGGCCAGTGCGGATCGTCAGCGCCCGGTTCATCACCGCACCCATCGGGAACTTGTCCACAAACCCGCCGTAGTCGCCGACGACCGACACGACGCCGCCGCTGCGGCAGCACGTGATGGCCTGGCGCAGCGCGTGCGGTCGCTCCGTCTCGATGTGCACGGCCAGCTTCACCTTGTCGACGGCCTCGATCAGCGGGTGGCCGTGGTGGGCCTCCATGCCCACCGCGTCGATGCACGCGTCCGGCCCGCGCCCGGCCGTCAGCTCCTTGAGCGCGGCCTCCACGTCGGTCTCCTCGTAGTTGATCGCGGTGGCGCCGGCGTGCTTCTGCGCCATCTCCAGCCGCCACGGGAAGCGGTCGATGACGATGACGTCCTCGGCGCCGAGGAGGTACGCGCTGAGGATCGCGAACTGGCCGACCGGCCCGGCGCCCCACACCGCCACGCTGTCGCCCGGCTTGACGTCGCACATCTCGGCGCCCATGTAGCCGGTGGGGAGGATGTCGGACAGGAACAGCACCTGCTCGTCGGCGAGGTCGCTCTCGATCTTCAGGGGGCCGACGTCGGCAAACGGCACCCGGGCGTACTCGGCCTGCCCGCCCGCATAGCCGCCGGTCAAGTGGGAGAACCCGTACACGCCGGCGACCGGGTAGCCGAACATCCGCTCGGCCAGCGCCGCGTTGGGGTTGCTGTTCTCGCACAGCGAGTAGCGCTCCGCCTCGCAGGCCAGGCAGGCGCCGCAGGCGATCGGGAAGGGGACGACGACCCGGTCGCCTATGCGCAGCTTGCCTGACTTGGCGGCGCGCTCGCCGAGCTCGACGACCTCGCCCATGAACTCGTGGCCGAGGATGTCGCCCTTCTCCATGGTGGGGATGTAGCCGTCGTACAGGTGCAGGTCCGAGCCGCAGATGGCAGTGGCCGTGACGCGCACGATGGCGTCGCGCGGGTTCAGGATCTTCGGGTCGGGGACGTCGCGCACCTCGACCTTGTTGGCCCCCATCCAGCAGTTCGCCCTCATCCCTTCCCACCAACGTTTCCGCGCAATTGGGGCATAGGCACGCCAAGCGTGCGGAGACCTCGGGGGGCGGGGGGGCGGCTCACGCCGTCACCTCGTCCAGCGGCGACGCCTCCTCGTGGTCGAACAGGTCCTGGGTCAGGCCGCCGTCCGGACTGGCGTCCGAACGGGCCACCTCGCCCGACTCGACGATCTGTTTGAACCGGCGCAGGTCGTCGGCGATCTGCTGGTTGGGCTCCTCGCCGAACAGCTTGAGGACGAACGCGCCGAGGGCGCGGCCCGGCGGCGAGTACTCCAGGTCGACGCGCACCTCGGTCCCCTGGTCGCGCGGCGCAGGGCGGAACCGGACCACGCCGGAGTTGTCCACCGCGGCGCCCGAGACCGACCGCCACGCGATGCGCTCGCCGGGGACGTCCTCGGTGATCTCGGCCTCCCACTCGACGGTCGTGCCCGCCGGGCCCTTGACGACCCAACGGGAGTGCCGCTCCTCCAGCCAGGTGACCGACTGGAGGTGGTACATGAACGCGGGCAGGCGCTCGAAGTCGCGCCACACGGCGTAGACGGCCGGTGGGGACGCGTTGACGGTGATCGCGGCACGCGCCTCCACGGAGCGCCCCTACCCACCGCCCCAGGGCCCCAACCTTCGATGCCTCGGTTTGACTCGGCCGACCGGTTCATGTCACGCCACGCCTACCCGCCGCCGGCCGGTTACAAGCCCCCGCCCGCCGGGGAGGGTTGCAGGCATGGGCTCGAGCCAGACCGCAACCCGCCGCTACCGCCGCGCCCTCGAGGGCCTGCTTGGCGTGCCCGCCACCGAGGGCAACCGGGTCGACGTTCTGCGCAACGGCGACGAGATCTTCCCCGCCGTGCTCGACGCCATCCGCTCCGCGCGGGAGACGGTCGACTTCCTGACCTTCGTGTACTGGGAGGGGCGCATCGGCGAAGAGGTGGCGGAGGCGCTGGCGGAGCGGGCGCGCCACGGCGTGCGGGTGCGGGTGCTGCTGGACGCGCTGGGCTCCTCCACGATGGACGACGCCCTCATCGAGGCCATGGATCGCGCCGGGTGCCAGGTCGAACGTTTCCGGCCCGTCACCAAGGTCCGCGTCTGGGAGAACAACCACCGCACCCACCGCAAGGTGATCATCTGCGACGAGCAGGTGGCGTTCACCGGCGGCGTCGTCGCCGACGAGTGGCGGGGCAACGCCCGTGACCCGAGCGAATGGCGTGACACCCACTTCCGCATTCGCGGACCCGCCGTCGACGGCCTGCGCGCCGCCTTCCTCCAGAACTGGGCGGAGACGAGCCGCCCGATGTTCGACGAGAACATCGACCGGTTCCCCGCACAGCCGCAGGACGGCCCGTCCGCCGTCCAAGTCGTGCGCGGCGCCTCGGTCGCGCGGTGGAGCGACATCACCACACTGATGCGGGCCGTGCTGTGCCTCGCCCGCGAGCGGGTACGCATCACCACCGCCTACTTCGTCCCCGACGAGGGCACGTGCGAGTTGCTGCGCGAGACGGCAAACCGGGGCGTGGACGTCGAGATCCTCCTCCCCGGACCCCACGTCGACAAGCGCTTCGTCCAACTGGCGAGCGAAGCCCAGTACGAGGGGCTCCTCGACGCGGGGGTCAAGCTGTGGACCTACGAGCCGACCATGCTGCACGCCAAGGCCATGACCGTCGACGGTGTCGTCGCCAACATCGGGTCGGCCAACTTCGACTCCCGCTCGCTCGTGCTGGACGACGAGGTCAACCTCGTCGTGCTGGACCCAGGCGTCGTCGCCGAGCTCGACGCCGACTTCGAAGCCGATGTGTCCCGGTCGAAACCCATCGAACCGGGCGCCTGGCACGATCGGTCCATCGGGCAACGGGCCAAGGAAGCGGTGATGAGCGTGATCGACGGCCACCTCTGAGAGCGACGCGGCAGCGATAGATTCCAGGACGGTGGCAGCAAGCGACCCCGTGGCGCGCATCGCACCTCATGAGCGGATCGAGGCCGACCCCACACCGGGCGTGGTGCGGGAGCAGGCGATCGCCGTCCCGGGACTGTGGGCGGGCTTGGCGAGAACCGAGGCCGGCATGAGCTCGGGTTGGCACCACCACGGCGGCTACGAGACGTCGATCTACATCGTGACCGGTGAGCTGCGCATGGAGTCAGGGCCCGGCGGGCACGACGTCGTCAACGCCGTCGCCGGGGACTTCCTCCATGTGCCGCGGGGCGCCATCCACCGCGAGTCGAACCCAGGTGACTGCGAGAGCCACATCGTGGTCGTCCGCTGCGGCCAGGGACCGCCGACGGTCAACGTGGACGGCCCGGCCGTCTGACCCGGACAAGCACACGCAGGGTGGGCCGCCGGGGTCTCGAACCCCGCACCTTGGGATTAAAAGTCCCCTGCTCTACCGGATGAGCTAGCGGCCCTCGGCGATGGTACGCGGCGGGCTGGCCCCAGCATTCCGAAACCGCGGTCGACGCCGGTCGAGCCAGTGCGCGCTGCTTCTAGGTGCCGGGACGGTATAGGCGCGGCGAACGTCACTAGAATCATCGCAGTGCCCAGAGACTTCTTCGGCAAGGGCAGGGGGCCGTCTCCCGCCAACGAGGACATCGAGAAGGAAGCGGCGCGCGAACTCGAGCGGCTGACGGGCGCGGCCCAGCCAAAGCCCGCGTTCGGCCCCGGCATGGTCGGCGGCGGGATCGGAGGGGGCGGTCCGGGCATGGGGTTCGCGGCGAGTTCGCCGCTCGAGCAGATGGCGGCACAGGTGTCGGAGCGGCGAAACCCGCAACGCCGCCGACGCCTTCCGAAGGTGAACGAGGACCGGGCCGGCTTTAAGGGCGGCGGGTTCCTGGGGGCGGCGGCCATGACGGGGTCGGTCGGATCGGCGCTGGGCTACGGAGGCGGAGCAGCGCCCGGCGGGCGGCCCAAGCCGCCGCCGCCTGACGCCCTCCCGCTCGGCTACCGCCCGCCTGAGCAGTATGGCCGCGGCCCCGGCGCCGCGCAGGACGATGACGACGACGACGTCGGCGTCACGGAGATGGCGTTGCGGGACCACGCCGAGCGCTTCGGGCTGGGCATGGAGGACACCATGATCCGGTCCGACCCCGCCGCTGCGGAGACCATGCGCGAGCAGGCGTTGCGGCAGTTCATGGACCGCCAGGCAAGCCAGCGCCCGGCGCCGGTGGTGCGTCCCGGAGCGGCCGCGAACCTGCGGGTGCGCTCCGGCCCCCGCCCCGCCGCACTCGGGCGGCTCCGGCTGCCGCGCCCGGACGAGGACGAGCCGGACGAGCCCGACGTCGAGGTGGCGGACGACGAGCCAACGGAAAGTGTCGGCGAGGCGGAGCCGGAGAACGCGGCGTTCTCAGTGCCCGACGACGACGAGGAGGGCCCTCTCATGCCCGCCGTATCGCCCCGACCCACGCCGCGCCGCGAGATGGTCGATGTATCAGACGACGAGCGCTCCCGCCTCGCCGAGGAACGGGCCCGCTTGGCCGAGGAGCGGGCCCGGGTCGGCGAAGACCGGGCCCGGGTCGCCGAGGAGCGGGCTCGGCTGGCTGAGGAGCGGGCCGCCTATGCCGAGGCGAAGGCGTGGTCGTCGGCCAAGCAAGCCTCCGAGACGATCGAGCGCTTCGCCGAACTGGAAGCGTTGCTCGACGAGTTGATGAGCCGGGGCCCAGCGGCGTCGAAGGCCGAGGCCGCCCCGGCGGCCAAGGCGGCCCCGGCGGCCAAGGCGGCCCCGGCGGCCAAGGCGGCCCCGGCGGCCAAGGCGGCCCCGGCGGCCAAGGCGGCC
>JAHFUQ010000131.1 GCA_023265045.1 Acidimicrobiia bacterium | reverse complement strand
GCTGCGGCCGAGCGCGGCGGCGCCCCGATCTCGCCGACGTCGTTCCTGGCCCTCGACCTCGTCGGTCGCGCCCTCGACCTGCTCGGTCGGCGCCCGGAGGCGGCGGCCACGTGGTCGCGCCTGGCCGAACAGGCGGCGTCGGCCGGCGCCACCGAGGCCCACCTGCGAGCCGTCCTCCAACTCGCCAAACTCGAACTGTTCGAGGGCCAGCCGCCCCAGCGTATGTACGAGGCATGCGACGGCACCCGGGCCGCCGGCGCCCTCGTCGAGCAGGTGTGGGCCGAGGAGCTCCTGGCCATCGCCCTGACCCTCCAGGGCGATCCCGCGGCCGCCATCGCCCTGGCGGCGGAGGCGGTCGCCCGCTGCCGCCAGCTGCGCCTCGACACCCTGCCCTACCTTCTCGCGGTGGAGGGCGGCGCCGCCAGCTTCGTCGACCGCGAGCGGGCGGAAGCGCTGGTCGACGAGGCCGAAGCCCTGGGCCCGACGACCGACGTCCTGCTCCACACGTCCGGCATCCGCGCCGACATCGCCTTGCGGGACGGACGTTACGACGACGGCGTCCGCCTCCTCGAGGAGTGCGTCGCCGCCATGGAGGCGCTGCCGGGCAACATGCCGACCGACGCCCCGTACTACCTCGTGCTGGCCCGGTGCGCCGCCGGCCAGCATCAGGAGGCCGCCACAGCCCTCGCCTACGCCCGGTCGCTGCCCAACCCCGCCCGCTGGCACGGGCGTCCGGTGGTACTAGCGGCTGGAGAGGCGCTGGTGGCGGGGTCGGAGGGCAGGATCGACGCCGCCCTGGCCTCGGCCACCGGGCGGATGCCGTTCGACCAGGCGCTGATCAGGGTGCTGGCGGCGGAGACGCTCGCCACGCCCGCCCGCGCCCGCTGGCTGCGCGAGGCGCACGACATCTACGAGCAAAGCGGCGCCGTCGTCGACGCGGCCCGCACCCGCCGTCTGCTCCGCCAGGCCGGCGCGGCCGTCCCGCGGCGGCGACACGTGCCCGGCGCCAATGTGCCCGACGACCTGGCCCGCCACGGCGTGACCGCCCGCGAGGCCGAAGTTCTCCGGCTGCTCGGCGAGGGCCTGTCCAACGCCGCCATCGCGCAACGGCTGTACCTCTCGGTCCGCACCGTGGAGACCCACGTCTCGTCGCTGCTGGCCAAGCTCGACGTCCACAGCCGCGGCCAGCTGACGGCGCTGAGCGTCCACCGCTGACGCTAAGACCCGTGCTTCCACGGATGCGCGGCGGCCGGCGCGGGCGCAGCATCGCCTCGCTCAACGAACGCCGATCGAAGGAGGCGCTATGGCGATGATCGAAACGCCGGTCGACCCCGCCCAGGTGGAGGGGTTCATGGGCCGGGTGATGTCCATGTACGCGGGGGCGATGTTGAACTACATGATCGACATCGGCCACCGGACGGGCCTGTTGGCGGCGGCCGCCGACGGCGCGGCCACGAGCGAGGAGCTGGCCGGGCGGGCGGGGCTCACCGAGCGCTACGTCCGGGAGTGGTTGGCGACGATGGTCAGCGGCGGCATCGTCGAGTACGACCCGCCCACCCGCACGTACACCCTGCCGCCGGCCCACGCCGCGTGCCTCATCGACGGCCGCGGCCCCATCAACCTGGCCCCCTTCGCCGCCTTCCAGACCCACCTGGCCAAGCACGTCCACCAGGTGGCCCGCGCCTTCAAGGAAGGCGGCGGCGTCCCCTATGCCGAGTACCGGCCCGAGTTCACCGACGTCATGGACGGGGCCAGCCGCGGCTTCCTCGACGCCTTCCTGCTCGACTACTGCGTGCCGCTCGTCCCCGGCCTGGCCGACCGCCTCACCGCCGGCGGACGGGTCGCCGACGTCGGGTGCGGCACCGGCCACGCCCTCGTGCTGCTGGGCCGGGCCTACCCCCAGTCGACGTTCGTGGGCTACGACATCGACGACGCGGCGCTGGCCCGCGGCCGTGCCGAGGCGGCGGGCGCGGGGCTGACCAACGTGCGCTACGAGGCGTGCGACGCCGCCCGGCTGGTGGTCGACGAGCCCTTCGACGCGATCTTCGTCTTCGACGCCGTCCACGACCAGGTCGACCCGGCCCGCGTCCTGCGCCGGATCCACGATGCGCTGAGGCCGGGCGGGTTCTTCGTCATGAAGGAGCCCCACGCCGCCGACGCGCTGGAGGACAACCTGCTCAACCCGATGGCGCCGATCCTGTACGGGTGCAGCACGCTGCACTGCCTCCCCATCTCCCTCGCCCACGGCGGGGCGGGCATCGGGACGATGTTCGCCGAAGGCCTGGCCCGCCAGCTCCTGGCCGACGCCGGCTTCACTGGGATCGACGTGCACCCCGTGGCGGGCGACCCCGCCGACGCCGTCTACGTCTGCACGAAGTAGCCGCTCACCACGGCTTCAGCCGACCCCGTCCCACAGGGCGGCCACCTCGGCGGCGGCGGCGGAGCGCAGCTCCACGCCTCGCTCCGCCGCCAGCCGCTCGACCGCCACGAACCGGTTCCGGAACCGCAAGGTCGTGGCCCGCAGCGCAGACTCGGGGTCGATGCCGGCATGCCGGGCCGCCGCCACCAGGGCGAACAGCGCCGCGCCGACGTCATCGCCACCGTCGGTGGACGGCTCCAGGCCCACCGACGCGGCCTTGCGCTGCACCTTGTGGGCGTACAGGAGCGACGGCAAGTGCGGCGGGATGCCGTCCATCAGGCTGGCCGATCCCTTTTCGGCCTGCTTGATGTGCTCCCAGTTGCGCATCACCTGGCCGGCGGTGTCGGCGACGACGTCACCGAACACGTGCGGGTGGCGGCCGACGAGCTTGTCGTGCACCCGCCGGGCGACGTCGGCCAGCGTGAACTCGCCCTCCTCGGCCGCCAGCGTGGCGTGGAACACCACTTGGAACAGCAGGTCCCCCAGCTCCTCCTCCAGGTGGTCCGGGTCGCCACCGTCGATGGCGTCGAGCACCTCGTAGGTCTCCTCGACGAGATGGCGGGACAGCGTCTGGTGCGTCTGCTCCCGGTCCCACGGGCAGCGGGCGCGCAACGTGCGGACCAGCTCGGCGAAGCGCGCGACCTCACCGGCCACCGGAGCCCCCAGGACAGGGATCCACAGCGTCGTCAGATGGTCGGGCCGCACCTCCCGGTCGAGGTCGGCCCAGGCCACCGTCGACACCCGCTCGTCCGCCAGCCCCAGGTGATACAGCACGACGACTTCGGCCGGCGGCTCGCCCTCGACCGCCAGCTTGACGTCCGACAGCGTCGCCGCCGAGTCGCATTGCGCCACCAGCAAGGGCCCCCGCTCGCCCGCCGCCTCCACCGCGAACCGGTGGCCGTCCACCACCCGCACCCCCGCCGCCACCGGGTCGACGCCCAGACTGGCCCACGCCAGGTCGAGGAACGACAGGGCAGGCACCATCTCGACGGCCACCCGGTCGTCGGCCCGCAACAGCTCGACCGTCCGCTCCGCCACCAGCGGCGACCCGGGCACCGCGTACAGAACCTCGCCGTGCTCCCCGGCCGCCTCCACCAGCGCGTCGACGATGCCCGCGTACACCTCGTCCAGGGAGCCGGCCCGCTCGTAGAGCGCATCGAAGGAGACGGCGCCCGCCACCGACGAGGGGTGCCGGACCGTGCGCACGAACCGCACCGGAACCCGCTCGATCGCAGCCTTGGCCGCCTGGGTCAGGCACTCAGGCCCCGCCGGCCCGAGCCCGACCACCACCACTCGGGGCCGGCGTCCCGGGCCGGCCGGGACGACGACGGAGGCCGTCAAGGCTTCGACGGCAGGGGCACGATCCCGCTCGGGGGCGGCGCGGTCGTGGGCGCGAGGGTCGGCTTCGGCGCGGGCGGGTCAACCTTGTAGCTTTGCTTGTTGAACGTGCCGTACTTGGCGTTCACCGTGATCTTGGCGTTGGCCACGGCGGTGTTGATCCACTCCTGCAACTTGGCCTTGCTGGCCTGCACCAGCTTCTCCCGCGCCCGATCGGCGACCTGGTCGAAGGGCGGCACCGTCCGCGACCGCACCTTGATCAAGTGGAACCCGTACGTCGTCTGCACGGGGTCGCCGACCTGGTCGATGGGCTGGCTGAGCACGGCCTTGATGAAGTCCGGGACGTTGAAGCTGTCCGAGTTGATCTTGCAGCCCAGGTCGCCACCCTGCGCCGCGCTGCCGGTGTCGCGCGAATCGCTGCGGGCGACGGCGGTGAAGTCGGCCCCGGCTGCGATCTTCGCCTTCAACTGGACGGCCTTCTCCTGGGTGGTGACCAGGATGTGGCTGACGCACGCCTCGGTGAACTCGTCCTTGTGGGTGTCGTAGTAGGCCTTGACCGCCTCCTCGCCCGCCGTGGGGCCCGCCAGCGCGAGCGTCAGGCGGTCGACCTTGGCGGCCCGGTCGACGAGCGTTGCCTGGTACACGGTCGGGAACCCCTTCAGGATGTCCTCGCCCCCCGCCTGCGCGGCCACCTCGGTGTGAGCCGCCTGGAGGTCGGCCGGGAGGATCTTGATATTGCGCTTCTCGATCTCCCGGTCCACCAGGGCGTACTGGATCTGTTGGCCGAGCACCAAGCCAGTGAAGGCGAGGTCGAAGTCACCCGCACCGGTGCCCCGCACCTGGGTGGTCTCCTCCACCTTCTTGACGTAGTCGTCGTTGGCGGCGATGGAGCGCATCTCGTTCTCAAGCTGCTTCTGGGTGATCGTCACCCCGTCGACCTTGGCCGCGTACGGGTTGCCCGAACCGCACCCGGCGGCCGCGACGAGTAACAAGGCGCTCACTGGGAGCGCGAGGAATCCAGCGATGCGTCTGTTCACGGCGCCGCAGATAGTACCGGCGGCGCTTCTTCGGGGACCAGCGCCCCCAGAAGGGTGACCAACGCGTCGGCCGGGTCCGCCCCCCGCCGCAGGGGGACGACGAGCTGTTCGATGTCCTCCTTGTACACCGCGTCCTTGAGCAGCCGTTGCAGGCGGATGCGCTGGCTCGTCTTCAGCACCAGGGGCGACAAGCGAGCGACGTCGCGAGCCACCGTGATCTCCCGCACCCCGGTGCGCACCGCCTCGGCCCGCAACCGGGCCACCCGCAGCAGCGCCTCGGCCTGGGGCGGGGGCGGGCCGTAGCGGTCGGCCCACTCGGCGGCGATGTCGTCCACCTCGGCCATCGTCGTGACCGCCGCCAGCCGGCGGTAGGCCTCCAGCCTCGGCTCGGACTTGGCCACGTAGTCGTGCGGCAGGTTGGCGTCGACCGGGATGTCGATGCGCACCTCGACGGGCTCCTTCAGCGGCTCGCCCTTCAGCTCCGCCATGGCCTCGTTGACCATTTGGACGTAGAGGTCGTACCCGACGGCGGCGATGTGCCCGGACTGGCCGGTGCCGAGCAGGTTCCCCGCGCCGCGGATCTCCAGGTCACGCATGGCGATCTTGAACCCCGACCCCAGCTCGGTTTGCTCGCCGATCGTCTTCAATCGCTCGTAGGCCTCCTCGGTGAGCTGACGCTGGGGGGGGAAGAACAGGTAGGCGTAGGCCCGCTGGCCGGCCCGGCCCACCCGGCCCCGCAGCTGATGCAGTTGGCCCAGCCCCATCAGGTCGGCGCGGTCGACGACGAGGGTGTTCACCGTGGGCATGTCGATCCCCGACTCGATGATCGTGGTGCACACCAGCACGTCGTACTGGCCCTCCCAGAAGTCGAGGACCATCCGCTCCAGCAGCGCCTCGTCCATCTGGCCGTGGGCCACCGCGATGCGAGCCTCGGGCACCAGCTCCCGCAGCCGGGCCGCCACCCCCTCGATGTCGTACACCCGGTTGTGGACGAAGAAGACCTGCCCCTCCCGGAGCAGCTCCCGGCGGATGGCCTCGGTGGCGGCCCGCTCGTCGTACTCGCCCACGTAGGTGAGGATGGGCTGGCGTTCGGCCGGCGGAGTGTTGAGCAGGGTGAGGTCCCGGATCCCGGTCAGGGACATCTCCAGCGTGCGGGGGATGGGTGTGGCCGTCAGCGTCAACACGTCCACGTAGGCCCGGAGCTTCTTGATCGCCTCCTTGTGGCTGACGCCGAAGCGCTGCTCCTCGTCCACGACCAGCAGCCCGAGGTCTTTGAAACCGATGTCGCCCGACAGCAGCCGGTGGGTGCCGATCACCACGTCCACCGCTCCCTCGGCCACCCCCTCGGCCACCCGCTTGGCCTGGACGGGGGTGAGGAACCGGGACAGCACCTCCACCCGCACCGGGTAGCCCGCGAACCGGTCGGAGAACGTCTGGAAGTGCTGCTGGGCCAGCAGCGTGGTCGGCACCAGCACGGCCACCTGCTTGCCGTCCTGCACGGCCTTGAACGCGGCGCGGATCGCCACCTCGGTCTTGCCGAACCCGACATCGCCGCAGACCAGCCGGTCCATCGGACGGGTGTCCTCCATATCGGCCTTGACGTCGGCGATCGCCTTGAGCTGGTCGGGCGTCTCCTGGAACGGGAATGCCTCCTCCAGCTCCCGCTGCCACGGTGTGTCGTCGGGGAAGGCGTGGCCCTCGCTGGCCCGCCGCTTCTGGTAGAGAACCACCAGCTCCTGGGCGATCTCCTGGACCGCCGCCTTCACCCGAGCGCGGGTCTTCTGGAAGTCGGCGCCGCCCAGGCGGTGCAGCGAGGGGGACTCACCGCCGGTGTAGTGGCGCACGGCGTCGATCTGGTCGGACGGGACGTACAGCTTGTCGCCGCCCCGGTACTCGAGCAGGAGGTAGTCGCGCTCGGCCCCGCCGATGGCCCGCTTCACCATCCCGCCGTACCTGGCCACGCCGTGGTGGTGGTGGACGACGTAGTCGCCTGGCTGCAGGTCGTCGAAGAAGCCCTGGGCGTCGGTGCGGCGCGGCCGGGGCGCCCGGTGGGGGCGGCGGCGACCCGTCACGTCGGCCTCGGTCAACACGGCGAGGCCGACGTCGGCCAGGACGAAGCCCCGCTCCAGGGGCGCCACGGTGATGGCCGAGCGCTGGCCCTTCCACTCCGATTCGAGCGGCAGGGCGACGCCCTGCTCGGCCAACACGCTGGCGATTCGCGACGCCGACCCCATCCCGTCGGCGGCGACGACCACGGTGACGCCCCTGCCGATCAACTGGCCGACCTGGCGGGCCAGGCGTTCGGGGTCGCCCAGCGTGGGGTCCCAGCCCGTCGCCCCCAGCGCCACCGTGTCGGGGCCTTCGGCCACGTTGACCATCGTCCAGACCGGGGCTTGGGTGTGCGACAGCAACCGGTCGAACGGCAGCGAAAGCCTGGGCCACTCGCGATCGGCGGCCGCTCCCCACGTCTGCGCCAGCGACGAGGCCAGCGCCGCCTCTTCCTCCAGCAGCTCTTTGGCCCGGTCGCGCATCCGCCGGGGCTCGACCAGGATGACCTGGGCGCCGGGGCCGACGAGGTCGAGCAGCATATGCTCGCCTTCAGTCAGCCAGGGCAGCCACGACTCCATCCCGTCGAACATCGACCCCTCAGCGAGCCGCTCCCACTGCTCGCGCCCCCATGGCTCCGCGCCCACCAGCGCCGCCGCCCGGGATCGCACCTCGTCGGTGGGGAGCAGCTCGCGCGCCGGGTAGAACTCGGCGCACCCGACGTCGCCCGTCGAGCGCTGGTCGGCCACCGAGAACCGGGTGAGGCGGTCCACCTCGTCGCCCCACAGGTCGATGCGCACCGGCCCGTCGGCCGTTGACGCGAAGACGTCCACGATCGACCCCCGGCGCGCCACCTCGCCACGGTGCTCGACCTGGTACTCGCGCCGGTAACCAGCCTCGACCAGCCGGGCCACCAGCGCGACGGGATCGACGCGGTCCCGGGGCCGCACCACGATGGGCTCGGCCTCCTCGACGTGCGGGCCGAGCCGCTGCACCAGCGCCCGCACCGGCGCCACGACCACGCGCGGCGCCCGTTCGGGGTGGCGCAACCGCCACATGACCCGGACCCGGCGGCCCATCGTCTCCACCGCGGGGCTGACGCGCTCGAACGGCAGCGTCTCCCACGCCGGGAAGACCTCGACGGCGTCGTCGTCTCCCACATACACACGAAGGTCGTGGGCCAGCCGCTCCGCCTCCGTCGTGGTCGGCACGGCCACCACGATCGGCCGCCGCCCGGACAGGTGGGCCAGGCCGGCCACGGCGAAGGCGCGGGCCGGCTCCGGCGCGGCGAGCACCGCCGCCCGCGCGCCGGCCAGGCCCGGGATGTCCGGGTGGCGGGCCAGCAGGGGCGGCAGTGACGCCAGGCTCATGACCCCGCCGAGGCTACCGGCGGGGTACGACTACTTCGTTCGGCGCCAGAGGCGCGCTTGGACTACGACGCCAGCTGCGCGAGCCGGCGGTCGATGGAGTCGCGGAGCGCCTCCAGTTCGGCCTTCTCCTGCTCCGGGGTCTTGGGGGCGACGGCCTGGGAACCACATCCGCAGCCGCAGCTATCGAGCGCCTGGCTCTCGCCCACGCTCATCGTGCCGCAGCCGCAGCTGCAGGTCGACACACCGCCGTCTACACCTCCTGCCATTGGTCATCACCTCCTTCCTCTTCCAGAGTAGGAGGCGGCCCTTAGGGCCAGGTCAAGAAGGTTTTTGCCCGTTGAACCGATTCATGGCCTCTCCGACCCCGTGGGCGAGGATGCTGAGCACGGCGTCCGCGCCCTCCTCCACGGCCACGTCCAACTCGATCCGTTCGCCCTTGCCGGGCCGCTTGAGCACGTAGTCGGCGCCCGCTTGGCGCCCCGGAGGCCGCCCGATGCCGAGCCGCACCCGGATGAACGCGCCCGTCTTGAGGTGGGACCGGATGGACTCGAGCCCGTTGTGGCCCGCCGTCCCCCCGCCCTCTTTGACCCTGATCCGCCCGGTGGGCAGGTCGAGCTCGTCATGCACCACGACCAGCCGCGACGGATCGCCCTCGACGCCGTACCGGCGCACCAGGCGCGCCACAGACTCGCCCGACAGGTTGACGTAGGTCTGCGGGAACGCCAGCACCAGGTACCGCCCGCCGGTGCGCACCTCGGCCACCAGGGCCCGCTCCTTGCCCTTGCGCAGGCCGACGCCGAAGCGCGACGCCAGCAGGTGGATGACATCGGCGCCCACGTTGTGCCGGGTGCCGTCGTAGTCGGGCCCCGGGTTGCCGATGCCGACCACCAGCAGGTCGGCGGACTCCCCCTCCCGCGGGCGCAGCAGCTGCTAGCCCTCGGACGAGCCGGCTTCGCCTCCGCCACCCGCGGCCTCGGCCCCCGCCGCTCCCTCGCCCGCGGCGGCGCCCTCCGCGGCCTCCGCCTCCGCCTCGGCCGCGGCCTCCTCCTCGGCCGCCACCTCGGCGGCGATGGTCGAGGCGGTGGCGATCAGGATCGGCTCTTCGGGGTCCAGGTCGAGGGTGACGCCCGTCGGCAACTGCAAATCGCCGACGCGGAAGGTGTCGCCCACTTTGAGGTCGGAAACGTCGATTTCGATGTGGTTCGGGATGTTGGCCGGGATGGCGTGCACAGTCAGGTTGAACACCTGTTGCTCGAGCATCCCGTCGGACCTCTCCACCGCACTGGCCTCGCCCACCAACCGGATGGGGACGTCCACCGACACGACCTCGTCGCGGCGCACCACGACGAAATCGACGTGCACGACCGAATGGCGCAGCGGATGGCGTTGCAGTTGGCGGGCCATGGCCAGGTGCCGAGCCGAGTCGACCTGCAGCGTCAACAGGGCGTTTAGCCCCGCTTCCTGGTTGAGCGCGCCCCGCAGGGCGCGGGCGTCGACCGACAGCGCCTGAGGCGTGATGCCGTGCCCGTACAGGACGGCGGGGATCTTGCCGGCCGCCCGCAGCCGCCGTGACTCGCCACTACCGGTCGTGTGCCGCGCCTCGGCGGCCAACTGAACTTCTGCCATTGGTGGTCAGGGGCGCGCCGCTCGACATGCGAGCACGTTTCCCCATCCCCCTTTCAATCCGTGCGTGCGGTTTTCCCGCACACGGCTTACCGACGGTCTTCTGGACATGGTTACG
>JAHFUQ010000275.1 GCA_023265045.1 Acidimicrobiia bacterium | reverse complement strand
GCCGTCGCCTATCGGGCCATCCAGTTCGCACAGCTGAGCGGCGAGCCGCAGTTCGGCTATGACGTGTCCTTCTACTGGTCGGCGGCGCGCCACCTGCTGACCGGGCAGCCGCTCTACGACACCGCCCAGCTCAGCGGGACCTACGTGCCCCAGGGCGGCGGCTTCTACCTCTACCCGCCGCTCCTGGCCGTGCTCTTCATGCCCCTCGCGGCGATCTTCCCCGACGGCTACGGGCAGGTGGCCTGGCTGTGGTCCGGTTTCGGGGCCGCCATCCTCCTGGCAACGGTCGTGTGGCTCGCCGCCGCCGAGGTCATCGCCACGGACCGTCGTGGCCTGTTGCTCCTCCTCGCCGGCGTCTTCACGTTCCCGCCCGTGGTCGGCGAGCTGGTGCTCGGCAACGTCCATCTCGAGCTGCTCGGCCTCTTCGCGGTGGCCTGGTACGGCGTCCGTCGCGGCGACGGACGAGGCGAGGCGATCGCCGGTCTGGCCATCGCCCTGGCTGGGCTCATCAAGGTCCTGCCCTTCGTCGTGCTGGTCTGGTTCGTGGCCACCCGGCGCTGGCGTGCGGCCGCCTGGACCGTGGCCGGGGCCGTGGTCATGGCCGCGGCCACCTTGCCCATCACCGGCCTCCAGCCATGGCTCGACTTCCCGACCGTGCTCGCCAACCACGGCGCACCGGCCGACCCGACCGACGCCCTCGCGCCCGCCGTCTGGATCGGCGCGCTGACCGGGACCCTGGTGGCGCGCCTCATCGTCGTCGGCGCCGGCGTGCTGGCCGTCGCATGGGCGGCGCGCCGCCTGACGGCACCGGCCAGCTACGCGGTCGCGGTCGCGACGGCGACCCTCATCGCGCCCTCCGTCTTCCACCACTACCTGGCCATGCTCGTCCTGCCCCTCTTGCTCGGGCTCGTCCACTGCCGCCGGCGGGGCTGGATCGCCGTCGCCTACTTCGCCATGTGGGGCGGCCAGCAGCCGGCCCTCGGCGCGCTGGGCTGGGTGCTCAACCGCGCCTTGCCCGCGGCCGGTTCGTTGATCGTGCCCGCTGGCCTGCTGGCCTGGGGCCGCCGTGCTCAGGACGACGAGTGAATCCGCCACGCAAGGACACCCCGCCGAGCCGGTTGCGTCCGCAACGACCTGCCGGGGCCGGTGCTATCCTCGGGACCCCGATGAGCACGACCCAGACGCAGCCCGCGCCCAGCGCCACGGACCCCGAGTGTCCCTTGGTCGCCCGACCGGTCGCCTTCGCGGCGATCGAGCGAGCGACCTGGGATCGACTCCTTGCGGCCTCGGCTCGCGCGACGTCGTTCAGCCGCTGGAACGTCCATCGCGCGTGGTGGGACGCCTACGGCAGCACCGCCCACGAGCAGTACCTGCTCGTCGCCGAGCGCAGCGACCCGGAACGGATCCGCGGCATCGTGCCGCTCATGCACCGCCACGAGGTCGAGCCCGAGGATGCGGCGACGGCAACGATGCTGCGCCACCCGAGCTATGCGGCGACCGAGGTGGCGCCGGGCGCCAAGGCCGTCTTCTTCGGCGCCAGCTACCACACCGACTACGCCACGATCCTGGCTGCTCCGGCCGACCTCGCCGACGTGGCGACGGCCCTCGTCGAGGAGCTGGCGGCGGGGCCTGACCGGCGCCATGGCGACACCGACTGGGACGTCGTCGACCTGCGCCGGTTGCGCGACGACGACCCCGCCCTGCCGGCCCTGGAGCGGGCCTTCGCGGCCCGTGCGCCGCACGAGGGCTGGCGCGTCACACGGGAGCAGGAAGACGTCTGCCCGGTCGTGACCATGCCGGCCGGTGGCGACTGGGAGGCCTATCTCGACACCCTCGACAAGAAGGCGCGCCACGAGATCCGGCGCAAGATCCGCCGCGCCGAGGCGGGCGGCGAGAACGTCTTCGAGCTGGTCGAGCCGACGCCCGCCGTCATCGACGAGTTCATCGACCTGCACCAGGCGCGCTGGGGCGCCGAGGGCCTCTTCCCCGACACCGCCGGGGGGGCGCGCAGCCGCCAGTTCGTGCATCGCCTGGCCGAGCTGGAGCTGGCCGACGGTCCGTCTCGGCAGCTCCAGGTGGGTCGGTTCCGCGTCGCCGGTCGCACCATCTTCATCGGCGTCGCGTTCGACGACGAGCGCGAGTTCCTGTTCTACAACGCCGGCGTCGACCCGGCCGCCCGCGACCTCTCGCCGGGCGTGACCGGCACCGCGGCCTACCTGCGCGAACGGCAGGCCGCCGGCTGTCGGCGCTTCGACTTCCTGCGCGGTGACGAGGCCTACAAGTACGAGTGGGGCGCCAGCGACGAGCCCATCCATCGCCTGCTCGTGGAGCGCCTGCCGTGACCGCGCCCGTGCTCGGCGATCCCTGTTTCGATGTCACCGATCGTGCGCCCCTCGGCCCGGGCCAGCGCATCCGCGTCCTGCAGCTGTTGGCGACGGCCGGCAACGGCGGCGCGCAGGAGCACACCTTTTCGTTGGTACGCGGGATGGACCACGACCGCTACGAGGTCGAGGTCGTGTGCCTGAGCGACGGCCCTTCGGCCCGCCGTTTCGAGCGCGCCGGCTACCGCACCACCGTCATCGACACGCCCGACGACCGCGAGGCCGTCGATCGCCTCGTGGCGCTGATGCTGGAGCGTCCGCC
>JAHFUQ010000130.1 GCA_023265045.1 Acidimicrobiia bacterium | reverse complement strand
CCGTGCTCGTCGTGTACTTCGCGGGCTGGCGGGGCGCGGTCTGAGGCCCGCCCAGGCCGGGCGTCAGCGCCACCGTGACCGAACCGTGGGCCAGCGCGTAGGCGACGGCGCGCGCCTCGTCCTGCGTCACTGCCACGCTGACGGTCTCGTCAGCCCCACCGGCGCCCACGTCGACGACCACCGCGTCGGCGGCGATGGCCAGCGTCGTGGCGCCGTCGCCCTCCAGCGTGGCCAGCACGTCCACCACGTCGCCCCGCCGTAGCGGCGGAGCGTTGGACCCCGTCGGCACCGACACGGCCCGGGCGCCGGGCGCCAGCTGGGCCGCGATCCCCGACAGCCCGTCGGGCGCCAGGTGGGCAGCGAGCAGCGGCTCGCCCTCGACCAGGGGCACCACGACCACCCGGCCCCGGCCGTCGTCCACTGACGCCACGGCCCCGGCCACCAGCATCGACGACGGCACGAGGCGCACGGCCAGATCACCGGCCTCCAACGTCCGGCCCCGCTCCACAGCGCGCGCCGCCACGACCATCGGGCGCAGCGGGCCGTATTGGGCGGCCAACGAACGGGCCCGGCCCAAGGCGCCGGCGACGACCGAGGCGGTCAGCAACGCCAGGGCGGCGACTGCGAACCAGAACACCAACGGGGACCGCGTCACACGGCGACGAGTAAGCCGCATCTGAAACCTCCTCCAGCATGAGATATCACAGGAGGAAGTGGAAGGACTTTAGCCCGGGTCGACGGCCCCTGCCCCGCAGGCGCATGCGGGCTCGGCGGGGATCGTCCCGATGGCTCGCCGCAACAGCCGCTGCACCTTCTCGACGTTCTCCCGCAGCACCCGGAACACGACGTCGATGCTGACCGGTTCGATGCCGCCGACGCCCTCGAGGCCCACGTCGTAGTCGGTGACCAGCGCCACGCCCACGTAGCAGATGCCCAGCTCGCGGGCGAGGACGCACTCGGGGTACTGGGTCATGTTGACGACGTCCCAGCCCGCCGACGAGAACCACCTGGACTCGGCCCGGGTCGAGAACCGGGGCCCTTGGATCACCACGACCGTCCCGGCCGGGTGGGCCACGATCCCCTCGCCGGCGGCGGCGGCCGACATGACCGACCGCAGCTCGGGGCAGTAGGGGTCGGCGAAGGGGATGCAGTTCAGCACCGGCCCGTCGAAGTAGGTGTCGGCGCGGCCGCGGGTCCGGTCGACCACCTGGTCGCAGATCACAAACTCGCCCGGCTTCAACTCCGGCTTCAACGACCCGACGCTGCACGGCCCGAGCAACCTCCGCACACCCAGCCGGCGCATCGCCCAGAGGTTCGCCCGGTAGTTGACCCGGTGGGCCGGGTGCTGGTGGTCAGGCCCGTGGCGGGCCAGGAACGCGACCCGCCGTCCGTCCAACTCGCCCACACCCACCTTGGCCGACGGGGCGCCGTACGGGGTCTGGACGGTGACCTCTTCCAGGCCTTCGAGGAACTGGTAGAAGCCCGTCCCGCCGAAGACACCGATCTCCGCCTGCGGCAGCGCCACCGGTCAGGCGGACCTGGTGGACTTCGTCTCGGCCGAAGAGGACGACGACCCGGAGTTCGACGGAGAAGAGTCCGAGGTCGACGCTTTGGGCTCGCTGCCGGCTTTCCCGTCGCTCGCCTTCGCCCCGTCGCTCGCCTTCGCCCCGTCGGTCCCGGCCCCCGCCTTCTCCTTCTTCTCCGCCTTCTCGGCCTTGGCCGGCGTGCGGCTGTCGGTGCGGTAGAAGCCGCTGCCCTTCAGCACGATCCCGATCGAGTTGAAGACCTTCCGCAACAGTCCGCCACACACTTGGCACACCGTCAACGGCTCGTCCTTGAACGACTGCGACACCTCAGTGTGGTTGCCGCACTGCTTACAGACGTACTCATAGACCGGCATCGAACCCGCAAGCTTACAGTGGCGCCGTGGATGGCTCGCCGGCCGCGCGGATCACGGCGCTGGAAGCGCGAATCACCGCGCTGGAAGCGCGGATCCGGGAGTTCGAACGTTCGGCCGCCGCGTTCCGCTACGCCCTCAACCGATTGGGCGACGCCCTCGCGTCGACCCAAGACCGGCCCACCATGCTCGAAGCCGTGGTGGCGACGAGCGCCGAGTTCGTCGGGGCGTCGGCGGCTGTCTTCTACGGGGTCGTCGCCGGGACCGACCGCCTGCGCCCGCTCGCCAGCGTCGGCGAGGCGGACCCCGACCCCGCGGTCGGCGCGTCGGCGGCCGCCGGTGACGCCGCCGTCGTTTCCGACCAAGCAGTGGCGCTTCCGATCAAGTCGGGCGGCCGGCCGTTCGGCGTCCTCGTCCTGCACCGGCTTGCGACGGACCGCCCGTTCACCGCCGAGGACGTCGAGGCGATCACGTCGCTGACGCGGCAGGTCGAGAGCGCCATCGAAAGCTCGTTCCTGTTCGAGGAAGCCGAGCGCCAATCGCTCACCGACGGCCTGACGTCGCTGTGGAACCGCCGCCAGTTCGACCTGCGCCTGGGCGGGGAGCACCAGCGCGGCGTGCGCTTCGGGGAGACATTCTCGGTCGTGCTCCTCGACCTTGACCAAATGAAGGCCGTCAACGACAGCAGGGGTCATCAGGCGGGCGACGCCCTGCTGATCGAGATATCCCAGCGGCTAATGAGCGGCGTCCGCGAGGTGGACCTGGTGGCCCGTTACGGCGGCGACGAGTTCGCCCTGATCCTGCCCAGCACGGGCGTGGCGGGGGCCATCTGGCTGGCGGAGAAGGTTCGCATCTCCATCGCCGACGAGCCCTTCGAGCTGGGCGGGGAGGACTGGTTCGACGTCACTGCCTCCATCGGCGTCGCCACCTATCCCCACGACGGCAAGACCATCAAAGAGCTGGTCAAAGCGGCCGACTCCGCCCTCTACCGGGCCAAGGCGGCCGGTGGCAACCGGGTCGAGCACGGATGTTGACCCCGGTCGACGAGGTCCGGGCGACCATCCTGGCCGCATGCGCGCCGCTCCCGGCCGTCGACCTGCCCCTGGCCGACGCCCGGGGCTGCGTCGCCGCCGCCGCGGTCGTGGCCGCGGCCGACGTCCCGCCCTTCGCCAACACCGCCATGGACGGGTACGCCGTGCGGGCGGCCGACACCGCCGCCGCCCCCGTACGCCTGGATGTGATCGGCCTGCTGCCTGCGGGCGCGGCCCCCGACCCTTCCCGCCCGCTCGGGCCCGGGCAAGCGATCCGGATCATGACCGGGGCGCCGATGCCGCCCGGCGCCGACGCCGTCGTCATGGTGGAGCGCACCACGGCCCTCGGTGACGACATCAACGGCGCCGGCCCCGGCGTGCTGGTGCACACAAAGGTCGCAATCGACGAGAACGTCCGCTTCCCCGGCAGCGACCTCCGGGCGGGCCGGGAGGTGGTCGCACCTGGCGTCGAGCTCACCCCCGCGCTGCTGGGCGTCGTGGCCAGCGTCGGCCAGGCGACGGTCAGCGTGCACCGCCCGCCGGTCGTGGGCGTCCTGTCCACCGGGGACGAACTGGTCGCCGCCGGCGCCGCCGCTCCCCTGCGCCCGGGGCAGATCTACGACTCCAACCGCCCCATGCTGCTCGCCATGGCGGCCGAGACGGGCGCGATTCCCCTCGACCTCGGCCACGCCCTCGACGACCCGGACGCCATCGCCGCCGCCCTGGAAGGGGCCCTAGCACGATGCGACGTCGTGCTGCTCACGGGCGGCGTCAGCGTGGGCGACTTCGACTTCGTGGGCGACGTGTTCGCCCGCTTCGGCGAGACCCGGGCGTGGGAGGTGGCGGTCAAGCCCGGCAAGCCACTGGCCTGGGGCTTCCTCAAAGGAAGGCCTGTGTTCGGCCTGCCCGGGAACCCCGTCTCGGCGGCGGTGTCCTACGAGCTGTTCGCCCGGCCCGCCATCCGGACCCTGGCCGGCCACCGGGCAACGCTACGCCCGGTCCAGCGGGCGCTGGCGGGCGAGCCGTTCCGCCGCCGCCGGGACGGAAAACTGCACGTCGTGCGGGCCGTCGCGGTCGAAAACGAGTTCGGACGGATCCGCGTCCACTCGGCCGGCGGGCAGGGCTCGCACATGCTCGGTGCCCTCGCGGCCGGCAACGCGCTGGTCCTGCTGCCCGACGGCGAGGGGGTCGACGAGGGCGCAGCGGTCGACGTCGTGCGCCTCGGGCCTGGGTGATCTCTGCGCCTTCCCTCTAGACTGCCCGCCCATGAGTGATCGGGGCTTGACCCATCTCGACCCGCTGGGTCGAGCCCGGATGGTGGACGTCACGCCCAAAGAGGTCACGCACCGGCGGGCGTTGGCTCGCTGCAAGGTGCTGATGAAGTCTGAGACGACGAACCTCATCGCCAGCAACGCCATAGCCAAGGGCGACGTCCTGGCCGTGGCCCGGGTGGCCGGGATCCAGGCCGCCAAGCAGACGGCCATGCTCATCCCGCTGTGCCACCCCCTGCTGGTGGGCTCGGTGTTCGTGAGCTTCACCATCGGCGACGACAGCATCGAGGTGGAAGCCCAGGTCGACACGGTCGACCGCACCGGCGTCGAGATGGAAGCCATGACCGCCTGCGCGGTGGCCGCCCTCACCATCTACGACATGTGCAAGTCGAGCGACCGGTCGATTTCGGTCACCGACCTGGCCCTTTGGGAGAAGAGCGGCGGGCGCTCGGGCATCTACCGCAGGCCGCAGGCCGACTGAGTGACCCGGAGGGCTTGCCCCCGCCGTCGTCCGCCGACTAAAAAGAGGGCCGGCGGCACTTCCCAGACCATCCGCGACTGCCAACCAAGCCTGTTGTACGGTCCACGAGACACAAAGGAAGGCTGAGGAGCGTGACATTGGTTCTGCTGATCCTCGCCGTGATCTGGGCCGCGGTACTCATTCCACCGGCGCTTCGCTCTCGGGCCGAGGGCAGGCCCGCTGACTCGATAACCGCATTCCACCGCCAGTTGGCGGTGCTTCGCCGAGCCGGTCCCCGCGGTTTCACAGCCGACGGGCCGAGTTCGCCACGGCCGGGGAGCCTGCGCTCCGTCTCGCCCATCACCGCTCTCGCGCGGGGTCCCGTCGCCACGGCCCGGTCGCAGGCGGCCGCGCCCCGCCGTGGGAGCGCCCGCCGGCGCCGGCGTGACATCTTCCTCTCGCTGCTCGTCGCCGCAGGCAGCACGCTCGTGCTCGGCGCCGTCCCCGGGCTGCACATGCTCTGGGTCGTCCACGTGGCCGCCGACGTCCTGCTCTTCGGGTACGTGGCGTTGCTCGTCCGCCAGCGCAACCTGGCGACCGAGCGCGCGATCAAGGTCCGGCTGCTGCCCACCGCCCGCCGGCACGAGGCGCCGCAGGAGGCCGAGGGTCGCTGGATCGACGGCGAGTCCGGGTGGCTTTCGGCGGAGCCCGCCCTGCTCCACCGGTCCGCTACCTGATCCCGGCCGCACGGTGACGGGCGGCGGCTTTCAGGATCTCGGCGAGCGTCTCCGCCAGCATCTCGACGCTTCCCACGCCGCGCGCGAGACCGCCATCCCCGCGTGCCGCCGCACCATCCGGTTGTGCAGCAGCTCGATCCGAGCCGTGCACCGCCTCGAGCCGGATATGGCGGCCAAGCTGGCCGACGAGGCCGACGCCGCGCTCCGCGAGGCCCAGGAGGCCTTGCGGCCGTTCCCCTCGCTCGCCGCCACCGGCCCGCTGCACGACGCCCAGAAGGAATACGCCGAGGCCCGGCTGACGGCCGCCTTGGCCGCGGGACGGCCGTTGCCGTCCTTCGAGGACCTCGACGTCGGCGCCGCCGCTTGGCTCGGCGGCTTGGCTGAGGCGTCCACCGAGATGCGCCGCCACGCCCTCGACCGGCTCAGAGACGGCGACCTCGACACCGCCACCCGGCTCCTCACCGCCATGGACGACGTCTACGGCCTGCTCGTCACCATGGACTACCCCGACGCCATCACCGGCGGGCTGCGCCGCCAGGTCGACGCCCTGCGGGCAGTGCTGGAGCGCACCCGCGGCGACCTCACCACCACCGTGCTGCAGGCCAACCTGCAGAAGACGATCGAGCGGAGCCTCGGCCGCGGCTAATCTCGACCTCGCCGTCGGGGGTGTAGCTCAGCTGGTAGAGCGCCACGTTCGCAACGTGGAAGTCGGCGGTTCGAGTCCGCTCACCTCCACCGAATAAGTCCAGGTCAGCAGGGGTACGGTGGCCCGCTGGCCAGGCCTGGTGGGGTGGCTTGCCCATCTTTTGCCCATCTTTCCTGCTACCGTTTGCCCATCCACCCGGCGAGGAGATGGGCATGAAGGGCTCGATCAGGCAGCGCAGCGAGGGCTCGTGGGAGCTTCGGGTCTTCCTGGGCCGGGATCCCGTGAGCGGGCGGAAGCAGTACACGACCAGGACGGTGAAGGGCGGCAAGCGGGACGCTCAGCGGGTGATGGCCGCCATGGTGGGTGCGGTTCCCGCGTCGACGCCGACCAGCTCCATGACCGTGGCCGATGCCATCGAGCGCTGGTTCGACCACGCCCGTTCAGGGCTCAGCCCCTCGACCGAGAAGAACACTCGCATGATCATCGACAAGCACCTCGGCCCGCATATCGGGGAGCTGCCCCTGTCCAAGCTCACGCCAGCCCGGGTCGACGCCGCCTACCGGGCGCTGGGCGCTCGCGGCGGGCGGGGCGGGAAGCGGCTGGCGCCGGCGACCGTCCGCCGGGCGCACAACGTCCTTCACAGCGCGATCGCCCAAGCCGTTCGGTGGGGCTGGCTGCCCACCAACCCGGTGAGCCTCTCGTCACCCCCCAAACTGCCCGGGTCCGACATCCGCCCGCCCGATCCCGATGACGTGCTGCGGCTGTTCGCCGAGGCCGAGCGCACCGACCCGGCGTTCGCCACCTACGTGCAGCTCGCCGCCGCAACCGGCGCACGGCGGGGCGAGCTGGTCGCCCTCCGCTGGTCCGAGATCGATCTCCACGCTGGGGTCGTGCGCATCAGGCGGGGCATTGTTAACGGCCCCGACGGCCTTGCGGAAAAGGACACCAAGACCCACGCGGCCCGCAAGATCGCGATCGACCCTGGCACCGTCGACTCCCTACGCCGGCACCGGGCCGTGTCCGACGAGGTCGCCACCGCCTGCGGGGTCGTGCTCAGCGGCGCGTGCTTCGTCTTCTCCAGCTCGCCCGACGGCCGGACGAGCTGGAACCCCGCCCAACTCACCCAGGCCTTCGCCCGCCTCGCCAAACGAGCCGGCGTACCACAGGTGCGGCTGCACGACCTCCGGCATTTCGTCGCCACCCGCCTGCTCGCCAACGGGGTCGACGTACGTACGGTCGCCGGCCGCCTCGGCCACCGCAACCCCAGCGTGACCCTCAACGTCTACGCCCACTTCCTCCCCGAGGCCGACCGGGACGCCGCCGACCTCCTCGGACGTTTGCTGGCCAAGCCGACGCCGAGCGAGTAGCCCCGACTCGGATGCGTCGGGACCGCTCGGGCGACGCTGCCTCCGCGTGAGACGGCATCGGAATGACATACTTGTAGTTCATGGAGTTCGGCGTGGCGATCACCGGGGCGCTGTCACCGCTCGCCGCGGAGGTCGTTCAACGACGCGCTGAGCGTAAGCGTGGGGCCGCCGCGGGTCGGGCGAGGGCGTACAGAGGGCTCCGCTCGGCAGCTCTCGACGCGTCGGCCCCCGGTTCGACGCCCCGCTCATCTACGGGCCGTGCCGCTGGCGAGTGCACCAGCCGGCTCGATGGAGTACTTGCCCGCCTATAGGCGGGCACGGCCACATGTCGGGTACTTCGTCCGAGGCTGAACGGCCCGTCGTCGGCACCGCGTCGGTGCAGCTCGAAATCCCGGACCTGTGGGCCGTCGACATCCGGCTGGGCAAGCACCGCATCCGCAGACTTCGACGTCCCTACGAAACCTACACGGGCCCCGTCGAGCTGCGCCGCGTCGGAACACGTGGCCGAGCGATCACGTTTCCGCCCGGAGCCCCAGCGCCGATCTGGATCGCTCGCGACGCGTCGCTTGCCCCCGCCGATGCGCCGGTGTTGCGATGCGCCAGATCGTTACATCAGGTGGGCGATGGAGCCCAACTGGAGGCGCTGCAGTGGGTGTCGCCGCCGTCGATGAAGACCGATGAGCTGGGCAGGCTCGACACTGAACGCGACAACGTCTTGGCAGCGTGGGACGGCGCTTTTCGATTCAATGGCGGCGCCGGGGGTGCAGGGCTCCGCCTCCCGCAGATTGGCGCCCTGCACGCCCTACTCGCCCACTGGACCATCGCTGACGACACCGCCACGATCGTCATGCCGACAGGGACAGGTAAGACAGAGACGATGATTGCCGCCCTTGCGTCGGAGCGGCTGAGCCCGCTGCTGATCGTCGTCCCGTCGCGGGTCCTCCGGCGGCAGCTCACAAGGAAATTCCTCACCATGGGCGTGTTGCCGGCCACCGGTGTGTTGCCGAAGGACATCGAGAAACCAGTCGTGGCCACCGTGAGCGGAGCGCTCGACAGGAACGAGGTGGAGGTTCTCCTGTCGGGCTGCAACGTGATCGTGGCGACAATGTCCAGCCTCACCCGAGCAGCGCCCGAGGTCAGAGCAGCGCTAGCGGATGGAGCAAAGAACGTCTTCATCGACGAGGCGCATCATGTTCCCGCCCGAACCTGGTCAGAGTTCCGCGACGCCTTCGCGCCGCGCCGGGTCGTGCAGTTCACAGCCACGCCGTTCCGCGGGGACGGAAAACTCCTCCCGGGCAAGATGATCTATCGCTACCCGCTCCGGAAGGCGCAGGAGGAGGGATACTTCCGGAGCATTCGGTTCCAGCCAGTATTCGAGTTCGAGTCCCCCGCTGCCGACCTTGCCATCGCCAGGGCGGCAATTGAGCAGTTAGACCAAGACCTTGCGGCGGGATTCAATCATGTCGTGATGGCGCGCGTCGACAGCATCGCCCGCGCCCACGCCGTCGGGACGATCTACCGATCGAACGGCGGCCACGGTGTCGTCGTCGTTCACACCGGAAAGACCCCAAGTGAGCGGCAGCAGGCCCTCGATGCGATCGAAAGCCGTGCTGCCCGCGTTGTTGTTTGTGTCGACATGCTGGGAGAGGGGTACGACCTCGCGGCCCTGAAGATCGCCGCTCTCCACGACGTGCACCGCGGGCTCGGAATCACCCTCCAGTTCATCGGGCGGTTCACACGCAACACGATGGACATCGGCGACGCGACGGCGATAGCCAACGTCGCCAACCCCAAAGTTGAGGAGGCGCTCGAGGAGCTGTACTCGCTCGAGCCTGACTGGAACGTCCTTCTTCACACCCTCAGCGAGGGCGTCATCGGCCGGCAGCTGCGACGCATGGAGGTCGTCGACGGATTCGGCCCGCAAGTAGGTGAGGTGCCGATTCAGAACCTGCACCCGAAGATGAGCACAGTTGTCTATCGCACCCCTACGGGGTCGTGGCAGCCTGCGAAAGCCGCCGATAACGTCGCCGACGACGAGCTGTACGACTTCGCCGTGAACGACGCCGAGAACCTTGCGTTCCTCGTCACCCGCCGACTCGAACGAGTCCCGTGGGGCGATGTGGCGAGCATCGCGAATCTCACCTTCGACTTGGTGCTGCTGTACTTCGACTCGCAACGGCAGCTCCTCTTTGTGCACTCATCGGACACGCGCCGCCTCAACATCGAGCTGGCCACGGCTGTTACAGGGGGCGATGCCGAACTCATTCGAGGAATGCCCATATTCCGAGTGCTTCACGGGATCAACCGACTCGTCATCGCGAACCTCGGCCTCAAACACGCGCTCGGCCGCTCGGTGTGTTACACGATGTATGCGGGCGCGAACGTGAACGAGGGCCTGAGCGAGCAGGCCTTCCACAACCGCACCACTTCCAATCTCTTTGGGTTCGGATACGAGCTGGGCGAACGCGCGAGCGCGGGGTGCTCGTACAAGGGACGCCTTTGGTCGTACCGGGTAAGGGAGCACCGCTTAATTGTGTGAGCGGGTCGGTGCGATGGTGTAGTTCCATTCGCCGTGCCACTTGTGCGGCTTGAGAGGTACGGCGGCGAGTTGATCATCGGTGATCTTGATTCCG
>JAHFUQ010000129.1 GCA_023265045.1 Acidimicrobiia bacterium | reverse complement strand
CCGCCTCGCTGACCGCCACTGCCCGACGGCGCAGGACGGTGCGGGCATAGCCTCGGTAGGCGCCCAGGAACTGGCCCAGCGTCAGGGCCGTCTTGGTCGAACGGTCAACCTGCTCGCGGATCACCGCCAGGTCGTCGAAGTGGCCGGCCGCCTCGGCCAGCACCCGCTCGTCGATCGGGGGGAGGGCGTCGTTGAGGACGTTCGCCAGCTCGCCCGCCTCAACCCGGTTCCCGATGTTGGGGTCGCGCAGCCGGTGCAACAGGTGGAGCAGGGTCCCGTAGCGGGCCTCGTCGAACAAGCCAAAGAGGAGCCGCCCGACCCGGCGGCGGTGCTCGGCCCCCGACGCGGTCACGGCGTCCTCGCCGAGGGCCTCCTTGAGGCGCTCGATCGAGAGGCACTCGCCGGCGGCCTCGAGGGACAGGTCGACATCGACCCGTCGGTCGGTGATGAAGAACCACGAGTCGGGGCGCCGGGTGGAGGTCGACGCCTTGAGGCCGGCGCCGAGCGTGAGGAAGGTCTGGTCGCCGCTCGCCGAGGTGCAGCGCATCTCGAGCCAGACGTAGCCGACGTGGTTGCCGTTGGGCCGGCCGTCGGTCATCAGCCAGGACACCGTCGTGCGATCGCGGCCGGTGGCATCGATCTGGCGGGAGTCGCCATCGAGGAGGAACGGCAGCATCACTTCGAGCGCCTTGGACTTGCCCGCGCCGTTCTTGCCGCGCAGCAGCAGTCGGCCACCGGCGAAGCGCAGCTCGACGCGGTCGTACTGCCAGACGTTCAGGATGCCGGCCCGGTGCAGTACCCACCGGCCGACGGGGCCGGGGCCGCGATCCTCACCGTCGGACGGCGCCGGACCGGCGCCGGGGCGGGCCGACGCGGGGAACAGGGGAGTTGTAGTCATAGCGGCAGCTCCGCGAGGTCGAGCGTCGGGACGTCGGTGGTGGGAGCCTCGACGACTTCAGGGGCGTATCGGTTGGCGACGGCGGTCAGCGCCAGCTCCCCGCCTGCGCCGCGGCGGAGCAGCCCGACCGTCACGAGCAGCTCCTCCACGTCACGGGGCAGGCGCTCGGGGTGATCCCGGTAGTCCTGCCGCCACTTCGGCCCGTGGCGCGCCTGAAGGCCGGCGACGACCTCCTCGAGCAGGCCGTCGGGCACGGGGACGGCGGGGACGGGATCGTCGCGCCGCCCCGAGGAGGGTTGGAGGCGACGGGCGAGCTCACTGACCGCCAGCAGGGCGGCGTGCCCGAGGGTGCCCCCACGGGGGAACGGCTCGTCGGTCAGCTCGTCGCGAGGGTCGAGGGCGGCGATGCCCTCGGCCCTGATCTCCAGCTCCAGGCCGAACAGCTCGCCGAGCGTGCGCTCCTCGCGGCGCTGGGACTGGCGCAGCCAGGCCCACGACTCGGCGTCGACCTCGTCGATGAGCACGGCCGGCGTCTCCACCAGCAACCGGCGGATGCGGTGGCGGGCCCCGCCCGCTATGGCGGGCTCGGCGGCCAGGCGGACGAGGTCGTCGGGGTGCTCCACCTCGCGCAGCGGGACGGCCAGCAGGTGGCGCACGAGGTCGCGCCGCACGTAGAGGAGCGCCTCCGCCCCGGCGTCGTCGGCGAACGCGCCCACGACCCCGTCGTCTTCGACGAGCACGCCCCACGTGATCAGTTGGCGGAGGGCGGCGACGAAGGCCAGCCGGTCGGCGTGGCTGTCGGCCCCCAACTCGATGCCCGCCTCAGTGGCGGCCGCCCGCACCTGGTCGATCAGGCCCGACAGCAGCACCTGCTGGCGGCTGGTCAGGAGCACCGAGCAGCAGAGAGCGAGGTAGGCGTAGGTCCGAGGGGAGAAGGGGGCGCCTGATGCCCGGCGGAGGGGCCGGGCCCGCCCGGGGCCGAGGCCGGCCTTGTAGAGGCGGGCGAACGCGGCCTCGACGACGAGGCGGTAACCGAGCTGTTGGCGGAGGGTGCGGGCCAGCTCGTCTCGGTGGCGGCGCACGAGCCGGAAGGTCTCGGCGTGCGGCCCGTCGGCCAGGAGGAGCGGATGGCGCAGGAGGAGCCGCAGGGCGTCCTGCCGCTCGGCCTGCTCACGGCTGAGCACGGGCAGGGTCACTCGGCCGCCTCCCGGGCGGACGCCTGGGTGCTCGCCGGAGGTGACTGCTGCGCCGTGCCGGGGGTCACGGCGACGCGGAACCCGTCGATAGTGAGGTCGCCGACCGCGCTGTGCAGGGTGTTGGCGCCGGCCGCCGGCTCGACCCACAGGACGAGGTCGGCGTCGACGAGGCCCGCGCTGGTGCCGGCCAGCTCCGGGCCGAAACGGGCGGTGGCCCGGGCCAGCAGCTCGAGCAGCACGTGGAGCGCAGGGGCCGACAGCCGAGCCTCGTGCAGCCGGTCGCCGACGGCCAGCAGCTCGGCGATGGCGTCGCGGCGCTGCGTCGCCTCCCGGCGGCGCTGGGCGACGAGCCGCTCCTTCTGGGCCTGGTGGTCGGCGACCTTCACGAGCCGACCCCGGGGGTTGCGGTCGCCCCGCTCGCGGATGCTGAGGGGAACGGGCGCGGCCGGGGCCTGCCACCAGCTCGTCGTGGCGGGCAACGCCTCGGCGATCTCGGCGTCGAGCGGCACGCCGAGGTGGCGCGCCCCGTAGAGGCCGAACGCCGAGGTGGCGAGCACATGGGCCTCCTCCGGCGTGGCCGCGTCGAACCAGCCGGCCAGGCGGAGGAAGTGGCGCCGCAGGGAGGTCTCGCGGCTGC
This sequence comes from Acidimicrobiia bacterium, assembly GCA_023265045.1. Classification (GTDB taxonomy): domain Bacteria; phylum Actinomycetota; class Acidimicrobiia; order Acidimicrobiales; family AC-14; genus JAHFUQ01. The sequence continues at coordinate 7,322 of JAHFUQ010000129.1, read as the reverse complement.
TCGCCGCGTTCATGCGCTTGACGTTGGCCAGCAGCGCGCCGACGGCCCTGGTTGCCGCGGTGCGGAGCTGGGTTGCCCCCGACGACCGCCCGTTGCCCGCGCCGAACCACTCCCGCAGCTCGGCCCAGTCCTCCACGGCCCGGCCGCGGGCCCGCTCGACGCCCTCGCCGCCGGGGCTCGCGGCGCGCAGGGCCTCGGCCGCGGGGTCGGCGGCGATCACCCGCTCGACCAGGAGGGGCGCATGGGGGGCGAGGGTGCCGAGGGCCACGCGGATGGAGGCGGTGTGGCGGCCGACGCTCTCGACGATGGTCTCCAGATAGTCGAGGAGCAGGTGCTTGAACCCGAGCCACTCATCGTCGTCGAGGTCGGCCCGCACCAGCACCGAGCCGACGTAGCTGTAGAAGTCGGTGACGGCCGCCGCGAAGGTCTCGAACTGGAGGAAGATCGTCGAGACGGTCTCGGCCAGGACCGCCGGTGGGGTGGCCGCCAGCTCGCCCGGGGACTGGGCCGCGAGCGAGGCGAGCCGCCGGGCGACCCCTGCGAGCAGCTCCTGGGGCACCTCCCGGGCCCCGCCTGCGGCGGCCAGCACCTCCTCGACCTGGCGGTGGACCCGCACCCCGAGGCTGGTGGCGCTGTAGCGGGCCGGTTGGCGCTGGTACTCGGCGATTGAGGTGACGCGCACCTCCCGAGGGCTGGCCAGCAGGTTGCCGTGCCGCTCGAGCACCCGGAGCCGCTCGTCGATGATGTCGAGGGGCAGCTCGATGCCCCGCTCGGCGATGTCGCGGGCGGACCACTCGGCGAGGATCGCCCCGACGAACAGCCGCATGATGGCGACGTAGGTCGCCGCCTCGGGCATCGTGGCGTACGCGTAGAGGCGCAGCCGCTCGCTTTCGACCGCCTCCCGTCCCACCCCTCCATTGTCGTCCGGGGGTGTGACAAGAACAAGGGTGTAGTTACAGCCGTGCGACGCGCCGGGCGCGCGTGGCGCCTACGGCAGGACGGGCGAACGACGGCGAGCCGTGGCGAGCTCGGAACGGAAGGCGGTGTGGCGGGGGTAGCGGGCGTCGAAGGCGGCGACCCGCTCGACACCTGCCGCCACGCCCTGAACCATGGCAACGGCCTCGGCGTCCGCCACCACGAGCACCGCCGGCGCTCGTACGGGCGGCCGCGAGGACCAGGAGGAGGGCGTGGGTGGCGTTCCGCCCGTTCGCCGTGACCTCGTGATCGGCAAGCAGTTCCACGGTCGCCCGTTCGCGACCGGCTACTCGTGCGGCCGCGATCGCGGCCAGGAGCCGTTCCCGCGAAGGCGACGACCTCCAGGCCTCGATTCGGGCCGGGAGGACCGCATCGGGCGGATTGTGGCAGCTCGCGCGGTTGGCCGCTACTCGCCCGTGGCGGGGTCGATGACCGTGGCGACCCGGCTCACCACGTTGGCGGGGAAGCCGCCCGCGGTGGCGTGCTCGCGGACGGCAGCCTCGTTCTCGGCCATGTAGACGCAGTAGATCTTGTCGCCGGTCACGTAGCTCTGGAGCCACTGGGCGCGGGGCGCCATGGCGGCCAGGACCTCGTTCGACTTGGCGGAGATGGCGTGCAGCTCGTCGGTGGACAGGGACCCGGCTCCGGGCAGTTCCCGCTCGATCACGTACTTCGGCATGGCTGGCTCCTTGGTGTAGGGGGTGAGGTGACCGTACGGCGGACGGCCCACCCCCGACATCGGGCGCGCTATGCATTCTCCGGGGCGGCGGTCTGCACAGATCCGTGCAGGAGGCCCCGCTCGTAGGCCCACGCCGTGGCGCCGGATCGGGTGGTCACATCGAGCTTCAGGAAGATGTTCGCCACGTGCCGGGCCACCGTCTTCTCGCTGATGAACAGGTCGTCGGCCATCGTGCGGTTGCTTCGTCCCGTGGCGAGGAGGCGGAGGACTTCGACCTCACGGGGCGTCAGCCCGCACGGCGGCGCGGGCGCGCCCACCAGCTCCCGGAGGTCGCCGGCGGCGCCGAGCCGCTCGAAGCAGGCGCGAGCGGCGGCGCACTCGCGAGCGGCGCCGTCCTCGTCCCCGAGCGCCCGGAGGGCGTGCGCCTGGAGCACCCGGGTGCGGCCCGTCTCGTAGGGCACGTCCAGCTCCTGCCAGATCTCGAACGCCGTACGGAGGGCGGCGAGGGCCACGACCGCCTCTCCCCGGGCCAGCGCGACGGCGCCGCGGGCGCGGTGCGCGGCAGCCCGCAAGCCGGTGCTGTCGAAGCGCTCCGCCGTCTCGACGACCGTCGCCGCGGCCGCCGCCGCCAGGTCGAGGTCGCCCGCGGCGAGAGCAATCTCGACCTGGGCCACCAGCAGCGGGGCTCGTTCCAAGGCGCTTCCCGAGAACGTCGCCAGCGTGGCGACGAGCGACGAGGCCGCCGCCTCGGCGCGACCCTGGGCCAGCCGGAGCAGGGCCATGCCGGGCTGAGGGTCGCGGCCCATCTCGTGGGCCCGGGTGTACGCCTCCTCGGCGCCGACCAGGTCCCCCCGCCGGCGCCTGATCTCGCCGACCTCGTAGTAGCCGTCTGCCACCACGAACACGTCGATCTCCGCCATGTCACGGCACGCGGCGAGCGCGGCCGCCTCGGCCTCCATCCACGCACCGCGCCCGCTGAGGATGCCGGCGCAGTGCACCCGGCAAATGCCGGGATACAGCGAGGCTACCGGGAGGGGCTCGCACCAGCGGCGCGTCGCCTCGGTCCACTCCCGAGCCCGACGCAGGTCGACCAGTTCGTGGCACGCATCGAGCAGCCCGCAGTAGATGGCCCCTGTCCACATCGGCTTGAGCTTGTCGGACAGGGCGGCGAGCATGGCTTCGTCCAGCAGCGCCAGTCCCTCGCGCACTCGGGCCTGCTTGACCAGCGCCCGTCCCTCGAAGAACACGCCGAGGGCCACGAGCGTGTCGTCGCCGAACCGGCGGCCAAGGTCCTGCATCCGTCGGGCGGACTCGGCGGCGGCTTCGAGGTCGCACCCCATCAGGCGGGCGACCTCGAGGTAGAGCGGGTAGCCGTGCTCGGCGCCCTCGTCCTCGTCGGCCAGGAGCCGCTGCGCCCGTGCCAGCCAGCCGTCGGCCTGGGCGCCGTCGCCCCGGAGCCGGAGGTAGATGGCGAGCATGAAGGCGGCCAAAGCGGCCCGGCGGGGCGAGCCAGCCGCCAGGTGGAGGCGGTAGGCCTCGCCATAGCTGGCGATCGCCACGTCGGGCAGGCCGAGCCAGTGGGCCGACTCGGCGAGGGCGTCGTGGTCGTCCGCCCCCAGGTGCTCGCACCGCTGGAAGGCGTCGTAGGCCGTCCGCCAGGCGCGCCGGTCGAACGCCGCCTTGGCTCGGCCACGCTCGTCCACGGCCCCCATTGTGGCTGGCCGATGAGAAACGCGGGCTGCACCCGTCTGAACTGCGACCGGACACAAAGACGGAAGGACGAACGATGGCGACACTGACCAAGATCACGCCCTGCCTCTGGTTCGACACCGAAGGCGAGGAGGCGGCGACCTTCTACACGAACATCTTCAAGAACTCCCGCATCGTCGAGGTCACCCACTACGGCTCGGCTGGCCCCCGCCCCGAGGGCATGGTGATGACGGTCAGGTTCGAGCTCGACGGCCAGCCGTTCCTGGCCCTCAACGGCGGGCCCGAGTTCACGTTCGACGAGGCCATCTCGTTCCAGGTGAACTGCGAGTCCCAGGCTGAGGTCGACCAGTTCTGGTCGGCGCTGTCCGAGGGCGGCGAGGAGGGCCCGTGCGGCTGGGTGAAGGACAGGTTCGGTGTGTCGTGGCAGGTCACCCCCACCGCCCTGATGGAGCTCATCGCCGACCCGGACCCGGGACGGTCCCAGCGGGCCATGCAGGCGATGCTCGGTATGGGCAAGATCGACATGGCCGAGATCGAGCGGGCCGCCAACCAGGGCTGACCCCCGGACCCGGTTCGGTCCGAGGGCACCTACCATCGGCGGGTGCCTGACACCACACTGCGAGCTCTGGCGGACGAGTACTGGGACGTGGCGTTGGAGGCCAACCCCACGATGGCCACCATCTTGGGTGACCACCGGTTCGACGACCGGATCGAGGACTTCTCTACCGACGGGCAGGACCAGCACCGGTCCAAGCTGGCCTCGCTCCTCGAACGCACGCAGGCCGTCGACCGCGAGGGGCTCCTCGGCGACGACCTGATCACCTACGGGCAGCTCACGGGCGAGCTGCGGGACGACATCGAGCTCATCGACAAGCGCCTTGTCGAACTGGCGTCGGACCAGATGACGGGGTTCCACGTGTCGCTCCTCCAGGCCGTGCCCGTGACCTCGGCGCCCGACCCCGAGACCGCGCACCGGATGGTGGAGCGGTTCCGCCAGGTGCCGGAGGCGCTCGAGCGGGCGGCCGAGCGCTTCAAGGCGGGCGCGGCAGCCGGCCGGACGCCGGCGGCGGTCTGCGTGGCTCGGTCCCTGAACATGATCGAGGGCTACCTCGCCTCGTCGGTCGACCACGACGGCGTCGTCACCCTCGCCGGCCCGACGGACTGGGACGGCGAAGGGGAGTGGCGGTCGGCGCTCCGGCAGGCGACCGAGGAGCACGTCCGGCCGGCATACCGGCGGCTCGCCGACGACCTGTCCGGCCACCTGATGGCCCACGCCCGCGACGACGAGCACTGCGGGCTCGGGTGGCTCGACGACGGCGAGGAGCTGTACGCCACCCTCGTCGCCCACCACACGACCGTCGACCTCTCGCCCGAGGAGATCCACGCCATCGGCCTGGAGGAGGCGACCGAGAAGCTGCCGGCGGAGTACGCCGAGGTGGGCGGGCGCCTCTTCGGCATCACCGACCCGGCTGCGGTGCTGGAACGGCTCCGGCAGGACCCGTCGCTCCGCTACCGCACGGGCGAGGAGATCATGGCCGACTCCCGCCGGTGCCTGGCGGCGGCCACGGCCGCGATGGGGGACTGGTTCGGCCGCCTGCCCCAGGCCGCATGCCTGATCGAGCCCGTCCCCGAGTTCCTGGCCCCCGACTCGCCGAGCGCGTACTACTACCCGCCGCCGGCCGACGGGTCCCGGGGCGGCACCTACTACGTCAACACCGACCGTCCCGAGAACAAGGCGCGCTACGAGACGGCGTCGATCGCCTTCCACGAGGCCATCCCCGGCCACCACCTCCAACTCGCCATTTCGAACGAGCTGACCGAGCTCCCTGCGTTCCGGCGGTTCTCTCTGTCGAACACGGCCTACGTCGAGGGATGGGCCCTCTACGCGGAACGGCTGGCCGAGGAGATGGGCCTCTACGAGGACGACCTGGAGCGCATCGGGATGCTGGCCGGGGACTCGATCCGCGCCTGCCGCCTGGTCGTCGACACGGGCCTGCACGCCCTGGGCTGGACCCGGGCCCAGGCCATCGACTTCATGGCCGCCAACTCGCCCGTCTCGGTGGACGAGGTGGCGATCGAGGTGGACCGCTACATCGGCATGCCCGGGCAGGCCCTGGCCTAGAAGATGGGCCAGCGCGAGATCTTCCGCCTGCGGGAGGACGCCCGGTCGCGCCTGGGCGGGCGGTTCGCCATCGCCGGGTACCACGACGCCGTCCTGGGATCGGGCGCGGTGCGGCTGCCGCTGCTCAGCGACCTGGTCGCAGCATGGGTCGCTCACCAAGGGTGAGTTGCCGAACCACCCGGCGGCCGCGAGAATGACGGCGCTCGTCCGCTCAGAGAGGTGCCTGTGAAGTCTTTACGCGCCATCCGGTGGGGAGGGGGGGCCGCGCTCGCCGCCGCCCTCGTGCTCGCCTCCGCCACTCCGTCCTTCGCCCCCCACATCGCCCAGTTGCAGATCTCCCCGGCCCAGGCGAAGGCGGGCGACGAGGTGACGGTGTTCGGCCCGCGCGGCTATGGCCGCACCAACAAGGTCGACGTCCGTTGGGGCAGCGCCGACGGCCCCATCCTGGGCTCCTTCCAGCCCAACGAGGAGCTGTACGCCACCTGGGGCCCGGGCACGGTCCGCATCCCCGCCGACGCCAAGCCTGGCGTCTACCTGCTCGTCGCCACCCAGACCCTTACCGGCGCGGAGACGCACATCCGGGGCGTCCCCGCCCGGGGTGAGCTGACCGTCGTCGGCACGGGCGGCGTCCCTGCCATCGGCGCCGCCCAGGGCGCCCAGCTGACTCAGCAGACGGGCTCGCCGCTGGCCGAGGAGGACCCGGTCAGCACCGGTTCGGTCCTGCTCGTCGCCCTCGGCGTGGGCGGTATCGGCCTGCTGATCGCGGGGGCGGCCGCCGCCCTGGCCAGCCGCCGCCGCCAGTCGCCCGAGCCGGCACGCGCCTCATCGAGCGGCACCCCGGCGAGCAAGAAGTGACGGCCGTCAAGCGGGCGGCGGCCCTCGCCGCCGCCTTCGGGCTGTTCGCCGCGCCGGCGGCCGTCGGCGCCGCCACCAACGAGCCGAGGCTCACCAACGTGGTGCGGGCCACCGTCGACGACCTGGCCCCGACCCGCACCTACTCGGCGCCTTACCTGCTCGTCGACCCGACGAACAAGAAGAACATCGTCGCAGCCGCCGTCGAGATGCGGACCCGCATCTGCCGGCTGCTGCGTTCGACCGATGCCGGCCAGTCGTGGAAGATCCTCGACGCCCTCCCCGGTATCAAGTCCTACCCGTTCTGCTTCAACACCGCCGGCATGCAGACCGAGACCCCAATGGCGTGGGGCCGCGACAGCACGCTCTACTACGCCCTCGACGGTTGGGACACTCAGGACGGCGGCCAGCGCGGCAACATCAGCGTGCTGCTGGCCAGGTCGACCGACCTGGGCGACACCTGGAAGACCACCATGGTGCACGACGCCCGGGGCAAGGTCGACACCGCCATCGAGAACAACACGCCCGTGTCGTCGGTCGCGGTCGACACGTCCGGCGCGCAGGACGTCGTCTACGTCGCCTGGCGCCGGGCCCTGCCCAACCAGCTGACGCCGCCCTATGCCCGGGCCCCGTTCATGGCCGTCTCGACCGACGGCGGGAACACGTTCGGCGAGCAGATCGACATCCAGGCGCAGTACCCCAAGAAGATCAAGGACTCCACGGGCACCGACGTGCCGTTCGTGATGTCGTTCAGCGCGCCGTCGATGACCACTGACGACAAGGGCACGCTGTACGTGATCTACCCGCTGAGCACCGTGGGCGTCACGCCCGCGCCGCCCGCGCCGATCATCGTGGGCAAGTCGACGGACAAGGGCAAGACGTTCGAGTTCTTCGACGCCACGCCGTCCAGCGTCTACACCGAGCACGTCGGGATCGTGAAGTGGAGCCCGACGGGCGGCCCCCAGGGCAGCCTCCACGTCATCT
>JAHFUQ010000274.1 GCA_023265045.1 Acidimicrobiia bacterium | reverse complement strand
CAGGCGCTCGCGCGCCGCTCGGAGCTGGTCGAGCTGGACTTCGGCGATGTGGCGGCGGCGGGCGAGGTCGGCGAGGATCCGCTCCCGGACGGCCCGGGCCTCGGCCACCATCTCACGGCCCTGGGTGCGGGCCCCCTGGACCTCGTTCTCGGCGTCGGCCTTGGCCTGTTCCCGCAGCGCCTTGGCGTCGGCCTCGGCCGCGTTGCGCAGGTTGGCGCTGACGCCGTCGACCTCCTCCACCCGGCGGGCCAGGAGGCTGTCGGCCTCCGACCGGATGCGGCTGATCTTCTGCTCGGCCTCGCGCATGAGGCGGGCGGCCTTGCCTTCGGTTTCGGCGCGCATCTGCGCCGCCTGCTCCCGGGCCGAGCCCAGCAGCCTCGCGGCGTGCTCGCCCAGGGCGTTGGTCAGGATCTCTTCGTCGACCTCGGGGTGGGCCGCCCGGTTCTGCGCCTCCTGGAGGGCGCCGCGCAAGCGCGCCTCCCGTTCGGCCGCGCCAGCCAGCTCCTCGCTCACCCGCTTCAGGAACGTGCGTACTTCGGCCTGGTCGAACCCGCGGAACGCGGCGGCGAACGTGCGGCTCGCGATCGTCTCGGGCGTGACGACGAACCCAGACGTGACGATCCGCTCGTCATGCGCATTGGACGCCATCGGCGCAAGCCTACGCCCGCCGCACGCAGATTCGGTGGAGGGTCGCGCCGCCTATTTGCCGAGCGAACCGAGCAGGCCGCCGAGCAGGTCGATGACGTCGTTGAGGGTGTCGTCGACCAGCGGCACGCCCAAGTCGACGGGCCCCCGCTCCGACCGCGGCACCGAGCCCGTCGCCGGCGCAGCCGTCGTCGGCGATGTGGCGGGAACGGTCGTCGGCCCTGTGGAGGGCACCGTGGTCCCCGTGCCACCGGATCCCGACGGAACTGCCGTGGTCGGAACCGGTACGGGGATCCGTCCCGCGGGCACCGTCGTGGCCGTCGTCGCGGCTGGCGCGGCCTGCTCGGCCGGGCCCGCCCGGCGATTGATGGCGTCGTCGACGATGGTCAGCGCCGAGGAGCGGCCCACCTTCTGGTCGAGGGCGACGAGGCCCCACGGGGCGCCGTCGGCATGGAACGCGAACACGTTGGCCCACCGCGAGACGAACGTGTCCTTGGCCCCGGCGAGGGTGATGGCGGCGCCGACGAGCGTCTCCCCCGGCGCCCGTCCCGACTCGAAAAGCGAGGCGTCGAACGGCTCGTTGTTCAAGGCCGGGAGTAGCTGGCGGTAGAAGCCGGGCGTCGTCCCCTCGCCCGTCGCGAGCTGGGCCGAGAAGCCGCGGCTGCGCGCCACGAGCTGGTTGGACAGGTCCATGGCCTCGCCGAGGTACCGCTGGTCCCAGGAGTCCGACGGCGAGTAGACGAGGGGCAGGGCGGGCGACGGCAGCCCGGGCGCGGGGACGGTGACCTGGCGCAGGGCGGGCACGCTGGCCGAACGCCCGGCGGTCGCCACGCCCGCTGCGCCTTCGTACACGGCGGTGACGACGGCCAGGCTGCGAGAGATGCGGGCGACGCCGGTGGTGACGGTCACTTCGGTGCTCCCCACCACGACCGTCGCCGGCTCGGTGGCGGCCGTGACGAGCACGTCACCGGATACCAGCTCGCCCCGGGGCACGGCCGCGCCGTTCGCGGTGGCGGCGCCCGCCCCGAGGCGCACGACCGAGTTCCTGCGCAGCTCCAGCTGGCGGCCGTTCCCCAGCCCGAGGACACCCTTGCCGTCCAGCACCCGCACCTGGTCGCCGGAGTGGAGCGTGCGGTTTCGGGTGACCACGGTGCGATCGCCGTCGACCGTCGTCACCTCGGCCCGCCCGTCGACGGACAGCCGCCCCGCGGCCCGCGACGATCCGCCGTCGGTGCACGCGCCCGCGCCAGCCAGCACGAGCCCGACGAACACGGCGAGGGCCGGCAGCCTTCTCATGGCGATCGGTCCTGTTTCGGCACAACCGGCAGCAAGATTGAGAACGTCGATCCCTTGCCCGGCGTCGACTGGCAGGTGAGCTCGCCGTGGTGGGCCCGCACGATCCGGCGCACGAAGGCCAGCCCCAGCCCCAGCCCCCCGAACTCCCTGGTCGCCGAGCTGTCGGCCTGGGCGAAGTCGGCGAAGATGTCCTCCATCTGGGAGGCGGGGATGCCGACGCCCTCGTCCCGGATGGAGATGGCGACAGCGGGGCCGTGGCCGTTCGTCGACGTGGTCGCGCTGAGGGTGACCTTGCCGCCCTCGGGCGAATACTTGACGGCGTTGTCGACCAGCTCGTCGATCGAACGTTCCAGCAGCCGGCGGTCGCCGACGACCGACGGGAGCCGCCGACCGACCCGGCGCGCGATCTCGTGGCGGTCGTCCACCTTGCCCTTCCAGCGGTCGGCGACCGACGTGAGGATCTGGCCGATCTCCACCGGCTCGTTGCGAAGCGTGAGGCGGGCGGCCTCGTCGGCGGCCACGCTCACGAGCAGGTCGACGACCCGCTCCAGCTCCCCGGCCGCGTCGATGATCCGGTCGAGGAACTCCTTGCTCTGGGCCTTGGGCACGGGGCGGCTGCGGAGCAGCTCGGCGAACCCCTTGATGGGAACGAGGGGCGTCCGCAGCTCGTGGCTGATGTTGGACAGGAACTCGGTCTTCATGCGCTCGACCTCGCGCTCGCGGCGCATGTCCCGGAGCACGTAG
>JAHFUQ010000273.1 GCA_023265045.1 Acidimicrobiia bacterium | reverse complement strand
CCGTCGAAGCTGATCCCCGCGTACACCTTCTCCTGGCCCGACCGGGTGACGGTGGTGAGCACGCCCGAGCCCCGGGTGAGGGCACTGGCGGGGAGCTGCAGCGACCGCCCGCCCTTCGTCATGGTGAGCCCGCTCTGGTCGAGCAGGTAGAGGTCGCGGGCGAACTCCTGCTTCGAGTAGTCACGGCCCGACCCGGGCAGCAGGGTGAACAGGCCGTAGACGTCGACCAACTTGACAGTGGCTCCGGGGTGCGCATGCCGCTTGGCGCACAACAGGTCGTAGGCGGCGGCGAGCGACTCGAGGAAGGATTCGGCCTTGAACTTGGGCGGCTTGGCCTGGAGGGCCCGCAGCGTCCGCACGAGCACCGATGGGCGGACCCGCTTGTCCTTTTTCTTATCGATGCTGACCGTGGCGTCGGAGCCCGAGACGGCGACGATGACCGGATAGCAGAGGATTCGGTCGTCGGACTCGAACGCCTGCACGCCCTCGTCGGCGGCCATGGCCAGGAGCTCCTTGGTATAGGCGCCGGTGGCGAAGTAGGCCTGCTCGTCGAACACCCAGCCGCCGCGGACGTCGCGCGCCGCCGCCGCGGCCTCCCCGGCCAGGCGGGCCGAATTGTCCAGCGCCTGGCGGAGATCGCGGAGCTGGCCCGAGCTGGCGGCCGCCTTGGCCCGCTTCGCCTCCTTGAGAGCGGACGAGAGAGCGCGGACGGAGGCGTCGGCCTCGCGCCCGATCCCGTCAAGGGCTTCTTCGAGGGTCATGTCGTCCGTCATCGCTCGCTCCTCGTAGTGTTCAGCCGGCCGCGGCGGTGGCACGCACGACCTCAACCGCGGCAGTGCCGTCATCGGGGTCGAAGTGCAGGAGCAGGGCATCGCCGACGGCCGCCCCGGTAGCGAGGGCCACGGGGCGCACCGATCCCCGGGCCGGGCCCGCCACGTCGTGGGTCAGCATGACCGGACCGTACCGCGTGGAGAAGGACCGGCGCGCCCGGCGCGGCACACCGAGGCACTCGACCAGGCCCGCCGGCACGGGCCCGCCGGCGCCGGCAAGCACGTGATCCTCGATGGCGACCTGGAGCCACCACCGACCGTCGTCCGACCGCCCCCACTCGCCAGGCCGACCCACCTCGACGAGAGTGGGAATGTCGTCGTGATAGGGCAACGCCCCCCACTCGACCAGCGCGTAGCAGCCGAGCCCGACCTCCACGAAGCGAGGATCCCGCCGCAGCGCGTCGCGCAGGCCGGCGGCCGCGGTCGCGCCGAACAGGTCGCGTTCGCCGCCTGACCCGGTCGCCCAGGCGCACAGCGCCTCCGCTGTCATCGACCGCCCGGTGGCTGACAGCGCCCGCTCGGCCGCCACGGCGGGGCCGCCGGTGGTGAGCACGGCGAGGCCCTCGTGGACGCGCACCGGCTGCTCGTCCAGCCAGGCGGACGCGAGATCGGTCGCCAGGCCCAGTCGCTCGATGTCCTTGACGACGTGATCGACCGGCCGCACCCCACCGTCCTCGGCGAGTAGGAGCCGGGTGGCCGCGACGAGGCCGTCCGGATCAGTCGCCAGCCACCCCGGGTGGGATCTGACGGGGACGTACGGACCAGCCAGCCACAGCACGAGCAGGGAGCGAGGGTCGGGCAGCCGGGGAAGGCCACGGGAACCCAGCACGGACTCCAGCGCGTGGCGCCTCACCACCGAGCCGAGCTCCGCGGCCAATGCCTCCGCCGTCGCCAGCAAGGCGGTGGCGCCGTCCCGGAGGGCGGCGGTGGCCCGCTCGAGTGCCCGCCGGCGGAGGTCGCGCACCCGTCCGCTGCTGACGCCCAGCTCGGCGGCGAGCCCGGCCGGCGTGGGAGGGTCGTCCAGGCGCAGCACGACCTGCTCGAACACCACCCGGTCGCGGACATCGCCGAGCAGGCCGAGGACCCGATCGGCATGGCCGAGCACGGTGGCCAGGGGGTCGTCGTCAGCCAGGGAGTCGAGCAGGCGCTGGGCAGCCGCGCGCACCGGCGCCGGAGCCGATGAATCGGAAAGGTTCCGGATGGCCGAGTACAGCCCACCCTTCTCCGGGGCCCGACCACGCTCATAGGCAAGGAGGACGGCGACATCGCCGGTCGGGTCGGCGACGGCGTCACTCCCCGTCATCGGCTTGCCGTCGTCATGCCCGTCCGCGTCCTCGGCCAGGAAGCCGATGCCGGCCTCGATGACGGCGCAGACGAGCGCCGCGGTCGCCGCCGGCCCGATGCCGGACCAGCCGCACACGTCGCCGACGGTGCACCTAGCGAGGCCCGTCCATGTGGCCGCACCCTGGCGCTTCAGGACGGCGAGGAGCCGGGCCGGAACCCGCTGGGCGGCCAACCCACCGGGGCGGCCGGCGATGGCGGGGAAGACCGCGCCGAACGAGCGCGGCGCCAAGTGCACCAGCACATCCCAGGTGAGCCCATTGGCGATGGTCGACCCCACTGCGGCTCGTGCCGCGGGGTCGAGGGGCAGTCGCCGGGTTTCCAGCTCCGGCGGCCGGAAGCACACGGGCCGCCCAGGGACGCTGAGGCGCATGGCGAGCCGGAGCCGCGTCTCGACACCGAGAACTTCGGAGCCGCAGAACAGATCGACCAGACGCGGCTGCTCCGCGGCCTCAACGACAAGTGCGCCCGTCGCCATTCGCGCCGAGACTACCGGCCACGAGGACCGGCGGGCGGG
>JAHFUQ010000272.1 GCA_023265045.1 Acidimicrobiia bacterium | reverse complement strand
CCGGGGGGGGCTTCCGGCCAGCCCGGCGGCCGGCCGGGCGGGCCGGCCGCCGCGCCGGGGCTGGCGCTTCGACCGGCGCCGCCTCGGGCAGATCCTCGTCGGCGTCCGCGACGGCGCGGGCCGACCCCTTGCGGCGGCCCGGCGTGAGGTATCCGAGGTCGGACGCCAGCCGGTCCCGGGCGCTGACGGTGCGATCGCCGAAGTCCATCTCCCACGCCGCCTGCTGGGGCCGCCCACGCGATCGGTACAGGAACCGCACCACCCAGATCCGGTCGCGCAGGTGGTACGCGCTCCACCCCGCGTCGAACTCCTCCGTCATCAGCCGGACGCCCCGGTCGAGGAGGTTCACCTGCACCGATTCCCCGAGAGGCGCAGCCGACTCTCCCAGGCGGGACTTGACGCACCGCAGCCCCTGCGCCAGGTCGATGACCTTGGCCTGCTCGGCCATGATCGGCGCGGCAAACCGCTCGACCCACTCGCGCCCGACCTCGGCTTCGCGCGCCACCTCGTCGATCGTGCGGCCGGAACGCAGGCGCGCCTGGATCTCCCGCGGCGTCAGCGCGCTCTGCGGCCGGCCTCGCGAGCTGCGCGATTCGCGCTCACGGTCCCAGTCTCGCTCGTCCTGGCTGGCGCGCTCGGAGTAGGGCGCGGCGCCCGGAAGCCCCCGCGCCGGCGCGCCGTTGCGCAGCCGCTGGGCCTCGCTCAGCTTGTCCATCAGGTCCTCGCCGATGACCACGACGAAGCTGCCCGACTTCGAACCCTTGCGGGTGCTGAAGATCAGGCCGTCAAGGTCGGTGGTGAAGCCGACAGGATGGAGCCTTCGCACTCACGCTCCGTACGCAGGGGGCCCGCAAATGTGGACCTCTGTGTCGAAAATATCACTCACCTCCTCTGCCCATGGGGACCCGGCCGTCACCCTGTGCGGCGGACTTGGCGCAGGCGAGGCACCAGGCCGGCCTCGCCGAGGAGCCGCACGGCGCGCGCTTCGGCCACGTCGATCACCACCGCGTGGTCGTCGTCCCGGTTGCAGATGAAGGTCACCACGCAGTCCTCACACGTGCTCGTGCCCTGCATCACACAGTCGTCACAGCTAATGACCGACACACCGTCCACAGGGCCTCCTCGCAGGTCAACACCTCGCCAGGACCATACCGAGGGGGTACGACAGCTTCCCGAGAATGTGAGCGGGCGACCTCTCGAGGCGAGGCCTGCTCCGCGTCACGTGGCGGCGCGCGGGGCGAGCGTCGACCTCGTCGGCGAAGGAAACGAGCCTAAGGCGGGAGGCGACCTGGCGGCGTTCTTCTGGTCGCAGAAGCCGGACATCGGCCCCAGGCCGCGGATCGGTCATGCGATGTCCTATGACCGGACGAGGCGCGAACGATCCTGTTCGGCGGCCAGGTTGCGTCGGACCTGCTCAACGACACATTGGGAATAGGACGGTGAGCTGTGGCGGCAGTTGCGGGATACGGGACCCGACCCCCGGTCCGGCCACCAGATCGCGTTCGACAGTGCGCGCCAGCGCACCGTGCTGTTCGGGGGGCCACGCCGCCGGCGCCGCGCTCCCCGGGGACACCTGGTTGTGGGACGGCGACGGTTGGACACAGGTCGCCGACACCGGCCCGGTCGCCCGAGCCGGGCACGAGCTCGCGTACGACAGCACAGGCCAGCGGGTCGTGCTCTTCGGGGGCGAGGAGCGGGCGGGGCATTGCGAGGCGGCACGTGGGACTGGCGGGACCAGCAGTGGACCCTCCGCCAGGACATCGGACCGGCGCCGCGGTCGGGCTCCACCTTGGCCTTCGATGGGGACCGAGGCCGGATCGTCCTCTTCGGACCTCCCGCCGATGACGGTTCCGGCGCCGGGCTGGTCACGAACGACACATGGGAGCTCCCGGCGGCCGTCGTTGTTGAGTTCCTGGATGGCGGAGGCAATCCACTCGGCGTCGTTGCCCTCCCCCAAGGCATCGCCCAGGCGGTCATGGAATTCCACCCGACGCAGGTGGGTGAGTTCGCGGTCGAGGCCCGCCTGGGCGCGAGCAGCGTCCGCACCCTCCACGTCATCATCCCCGGCTGAGGCCGCCTACGGCAGCTCAGCGCCGCAGCGCCCCCATGAGCTGCTCGGTGGAGATGACGTTGGCGCCGTAGCGACTTGCCCCCTGGCGCACCCGGCGGTCGTTGCTAGCGACGAGCACCGGACGATGGGCCGGGAGCTGCGCCACCCGTTCGATGACCACGTCGTCGGCCTCGACGCCCGGAGGCGAAAAGCTCACCTTCACGGCGCGCGCCGTCGTGGGGACGGCGGCCGGCATGGCAACGTCGGACCCGTCGAACACGACGCTGGCGTCGATGCCGGTGCGGGCCGCCAGCTCGGCCAGCGCGTCCACCAGCCGGCGGCGCTGCTCGGGCAGCGCCAGTTCCGGCCAGCCCCACTTCGACACGTTGTAGCCGTCCACGATCAGGATCATCCCCGGCACGCGGACGAGGTGCTCGGCCGCCTCCGGCGAGTCGTCGAACACCGCGGGCGGGAGCGGCGCCGGGCGCCGTTGGGGCGCCGCGACGGCGGGACGGGGCGGGACCGGGCGCGCCGTCGGCGACGTCACGGGCGACGTCACGGGCGACGTCACGGGCGCCACCAGGGGCGGCGGCGAGGGGGCCAGGGCGGCGACGGCGGCGTGGAGCGTCTCGGCCAGCCGCA
>JAHFUQ010000128.1 GCA_023265045.1 Acidimicrobiia bacterium | reverse complement strand
CCGGCGCGAGGCCGGCATCCAGCGGCGGGTCGATCAGGCCTCGAGCTCCTCGGGCGCCCGGTGGTCGCCGAAGCGGTCGGCCGGGGCCTTGCCCGACCACTCGTCGTCGTAGGTCCAGTCCGGCTGCTTCTGCGCGAACCGGTCGTCGAGCACGGTGCGGCCGTCGTCGAGGTCGACAAGCTCGGTGATCAGGGCGGGCTCGGTCGGCGCCGCCTCGCCCCGGACGTGGGCGGCGAGGTCGTGCGCGAAGCGCTCGACGAGGCTGCTGACGACCGCCTGGTGCTGGAGGGCGAGGTAGCAGCGGGCGTTGTCGCCGACCGTGGCGCCCCGCTGGGCGATGACCTCCAGGTCGGTCCCGTCGGCTTCTCCTCGGCACACGCGCGCCAGCGCGTCGGCCAGGGTCAAGCCGTCCTGCTTGCAGGGCGTGCACTGCCCGCACGACTCGATGGCGAGGAAGCGGGAGACCCCGGCGACGGCCGCGGTGATGTCGTCGTGGTCGTCGAACACCATGAACCCGGCCGAGCCGAGCCCGCTGCCGATCTCCTGCATCGCCTCGTAGCTGACCGGGGTGTCGAGCTGGTCCTCGGTGACGAGGCCGTTGGCGACGCCCGACAGCACGGCCCGGATGCGCCGGCCGGCGCGGGGCCCGCCGCCCACCTCGTCGATCACCTGGCGCAGGGGCGTGCCCATCGGGACCTCGCCGACGCCGGGCGCCTTGACCGATCCCGTCACCGTGCACACGATCGTGCCTGGCGATTTCTCGGTGCCCTGGGTGCGGAACCAATCGGCGCCGCGGGCGATGATCCGCGGCACGTTGGCGAGGGTCTCCACGTTGTCGACCAGCGTGGGTGGGGCCACGGCGCCGTCGGACGGACCCGCCATCGAGACCGGGGCGGCGAGCCCGCTCTCCGACGCGGCGTCGGCCTCGGTCTGCACGACCTCGGTCACCCCGCGCCGGAACGGCGGCGCGATGCGGGGGAGCGGGTACCGCCCGTCGATGGCCTCGAGCAGGGCCGTCTCCTCGCCGTACAGGTACTCGCTCGGCCCTTCGAAGACGCTGACTTCGACGCCCCGGTCGATCCAGCCCGCTTCGTGCGCTTCCTTGATGGCGTTGTTCACCCGCTCCACCTCGATGGCGAAGGTGCGTTTCATGCCGAAGATGATGTGGCTGGCGCCCACGGCGCGGGCGGCGATCAGCGCGCCTTCGAGCACCTGGTACGGGTTGTTGCGCAAGATCGTCCGGTCCTTGAACGTCCCCGGCTCGCCTTCGGCCGCGTTCACCACGACCGTCGTCGCCACGGCGGGGGAGTGGTTCTCCCGCACGGTGCGCCACTTCGTCCCCGTGGGGAAACCGGCGCCGCCGCGGCCGCGCAGGCCCGACGCCTCCAGCTCGGCGATGAGCACGCCCGGCTCGACCTGGCGGGCTGCCTCCAGGCCTTGGCCGCCTCGTGCCGCCACGTAGTCGTCGAGGGTGTTGATCGGGTCTGGATGCAACACGCGGTGAACGGTGGTCATGCCTCGTCTCATACCCGGCCGGCGGATCCTCACCCCGCTGCTAGGCTGGATGAGCCTTTCGGGGGTGGTGTAATCGGCAACACGACAGGTTCTGGCCCTGTTATTGGGGGTTCGAGTCCTCCCCCCCGAGCGTAAGGTTTGGTGGCGGCCGCACAACCGGCGGCCGCAACCGCACGGTCCCATCGTCTAGTGGCCTAGGACACAACCCTCTCAAGGTTGAGACACGGGTTCGAACCCCGTTGGGACTACAAGCAACCCTGGCTACGGAAGCAGGGTGACGGCCTCGACATGACGGGGGCGAACCACGGGGCGACGCCGCGCTCGGCCGCCACACGTGTCGCGAGGTCGTCGTCGACTTCGACCGTGATCCTTGTCATGTTACGAACAGACTAGGGAGGGGATGGATCCTCGAGCACAACACCGACCTCGGCCACGAGCTGGTGTTCCGGGGCGGAACCTGTCTGCACAAGCTGCATATTCCGCGGCCCCTCTACAGCGAGGACCGCGACTCGCTCGGGCCAGCCGTGGCCCAACAGGTCCAGTGCTCGATGCGCTGCGCAGCCGGGACCTCTTCGACCTCTGGCGGGCGCTCACGCAAATGGGCCTCGACCCCGATGACATCCTCAGCTGGCTTGGGTCCGAACCGGCCCGACGGGTACACCGGCAGCGCTCGCCGTGGCCAACCTCAAAGGACATGTGGCCGATCCCGGCTTTCGCGCAGACTTGCTCGACTTGACCGCCGGCCCGTCTGATCACGACGTCGACCACGCTGCGGGATCGTGACAGAGCCTGCTGCAACACGTCGATCAATCAAGAAGACCCCCGCATGATGAGGAGTCCCAACCCGATCACGGACCCCGTACGAACGGGAACATCCTCATCGACGCCTCGGCGTCGAACCGCGCCGCGATCTGCGACCCCGGCCGTCGCATTCTCGCAGCCGGCGGTACTCCAGTTCCGCAAGGACAACCCCTCCATTCCGCAAGTGCGGAGTTAGGTTGCTCTGGCGATGAATCAGCTCCGGGGCATCGTCGGGCGGCGGCTCGGTCCGATCGCGCTCGATCGGTTCGGGGAGGAGTCGGTCCTTCTCCTGCAGGGTCCGCGTTCGGTGGGAAAGTCGACGCTGCTCCAAAACCTGGCTCGAACCCTCGGCGTCGCAGTCCTCGACCTCGACGACGTGGCGACCCGAGATGCGGTCGCCGCTGATCCCGCCACGTTCGTCGCGGGCCCTGGCCCCGTGTGCATCGACGAGTACCAGCACGTCCCACTCGTCCTTGACGCGATCAAGGCCGAGCTCAACCGCGACGGGCGCCCCGGGCGGTTCATCCTCACGGGGTCCGCTCGACACGAATCCCTCCCGGCCGCGGCCCAGGCGCTGACCGGGCGGCTTCACCGGCTGCCGGTCTATCCACTGTCGCAAGGGGAGATAGCTGAAGTCGAGGAGCGCCTCGTGGAGCTCGTGCTCGCGGGCGAGGTGACCGCGCTGCTCGGCCGGACATCGACCACCGGGCGCGACGAGTACGTCGAGCGGATCGTCGCCGGTGGGTTCCCGATGGCGCTGGCGCGCCCGACCTCCGCCGGACGCGCCCGATGGTTCGACGACTACGTCCGACTCACCCTGGAGCGTGACGTCCGGGAATTGGCGCGCATCGAGCAGGCCGCGGTGCTGCCCCGCCTTCTGGAGCGCCTCGCGGGCCAGACCGGGCAGGTGCTCAACCTCTCGCTGGCGGGTCGGGATCTGGGGGTCAGCGAGCGGACCGCGGACAACTACTTCCGACTGCTGGAGGCCGTCTTCCTCGTCCGTCGCTTGCCCGCGTGGGGAACCACGCTCGGTTCGCGTGCCGGATCGCGGCCGAAAATCCACGTGCTGGACTCGGGCGTCGCCGCCCGGTTGCTGCGGCTGACGGCCGAAAAGCTCGTCCGCCGGCAACCGACCGCGCTGACCGAGCTCGGCCACCTCCTCGAGAGCTTCGTCGTAGGCGAGCTCCTGAAGCAATCGTCCTGGGTCGACGGCATCGCTGGCGTCGGTCACTGGCGAACCCGAGATGGCGACGAGGTGGATCTCGTGATCGAGCGGGACGACGGCGCCGTCGTCGCGTTCGAGGTGAAGGCGGCCCAGCGGGTCGGCGCCAAGGAGCTGACGCCGCTGCGGAAGTTGCGCGACGCGGCTGGCTCGGCCTTCCTCGCGGGGGTCGCCGTCCATCTCGGCAGCCGGTCCTACACCGCCGAGGATCGACTCCACGTCGTACCCGTCGACCGGATCTGGAGTCCCTGAAGATCGGCCAATGCAGACATCGAACCCGACGTGTGATCCCGGCAGCTTCGATCACCGCCTGGGCACGCGTCGCTTCGTGGGCGGGCCGGGATCAGGTCGAGCAGGACCGGGTTCCTCAGCCGGCTGGTCCCCGAGGCGCCCGAACTGGATGGTTCGAGGTCGCCGGCCGCTGTCGGCGCCCCGACCCCGGTCGATACCATGGCCCATCCCTGGGGTGCGGCGTTCGAGGCGAGGAGGTGACCGGTGGATGCGAAGTCCGCGCGCTGGCGCCGCGTCACGCCGTCGACCTTCCCGTGGGAGGACGAGGCCATCGACTCCCTACGCAGCAACATCGCCGACGCCGACCCGAACCGGGCCTGGTCGAACTTCGAGTTCATCGCCGGCGGCCAGATCTCCGAGGTCGACGTGTTCCTGCTCACCCGCAAGGGTGCCTACCTGATCGAGATCAAGTAGACGCCTGGCCGCCTCGTCGGCGACCAGCAACGGTGGACGTTCTTCAAGCCGGCGCCCGCGCCTACTCGCGCTACTGCATGTACGAGTGGCCTGTCGACCGGTGCGAGCCCCCGGACGCCAAGCTCCACGCCAAGGCTGTCATCGTCGACAGCCGCGACGTCCTGCTGACCAGCGCCAACATGACGAGCGCGGCGTACGACCGCAACATCGAGCTCGGCGTGCTGTGCCTCGGCGGTGGCGTCGCGGCCCAGGTGCAGCGTCATTTCGACGCCCTCGTCGCCCGTGGCGTCCTCCGTGTCGTCGACCCGGAGCGTCGTAATCCGGAGTGAACCAGCAACTGCGTTGCGTGTCGCTCGACGGGTAGGCTCCTACGGCACCGTAGTCACGGGCCGAACGGAGAACGGAGGCCTCATGAGCAAGGATGCGCTCGCGGGCGTCTATGCCGACATGCTGACCGACGACGGGCTCAAGTCCAAGATCGCCGCCGAGCCCCGCGTCCTCGACACATGGGACCTCACCGCCGAGGAGAAGCGGCTCCTCGTCGAGGAGGCCTCGGCCGAGGTGACGGGCTTCGCCATCGGTGGAGGGCCGGTCATGGGCTACCTCGGCGCCGGGCCGCTCCTGTCGCCCGGCAACGCCATGAACCTCGGCCGGGCGCTGAACAGCGCGGCCGGACTGCCGACGGGGGCGCTGAACGGCCCCGGGTTTGCATCGGGCGCCGGCTGCTGCCCGTGGGGCCACCCGACGGTCCCGGGAATGTCCAGCCAGGCCTGAAAATAGGCGAGCAAGCGGGACCCCTGCTGTACCCAGACCGCGACCAGCGTCCGGGCGGACGGTGGTCGTACCCGGGGCTGGTCGGCGACATACTGCGCCTCGCGGCCGTCGAGCGCGCGCTCGCGCACCTCATCGCCGGCTGGGTGGTCAAGGTCCCCGAGCTCGACGACAAGCTGAAGATGGCGACGATGCTGGAGCCGGCGATCGTGCGCGCCCACGCTTTGCGCGGCCACGCGCTGACGCTCCTCGAGCGCGACACCGCGAGACTGGTCGTCGGCCGCGACTGGATCGAACCGCTCCGAGAACTTGACGAGGCGGACGATCCAACCCGGGTCGTGGAGGCGGTCCTCGGCGAGATCCTTCCGTTCCTGCTCCGGCGCTACCAGGCGGTGCTCGCCCGGCTCGACCCCCTCTACGACGCTCGATTGCTCGCGACGGTTCGCTCCGCCGTGGCTGAGCTGCAACCCGAGGGAACGACAGTGTCGGGGCGGCACACCGCCGCCCTCGACGCGGCGTGGTCGGTGGCGGCGCCGTGCCTCGTGCCGCTCGACGAGGCACTGTGGGGACCCGGGGACCGCGTGCCCGTGCCCGCTCGCCCCGCACACCGGCCCCGCCCTGAGCGCGGCGCTCGAGCCCACCTGCGGGCGATGTCGCGCCTCGAGCCCGACGACCTGGCCGGCGAGCTCAATGACAATGTGATGGCCGAGCTCTGCGCCATGGAGCTCATGAGCCGTTGCTCGTACGAGCATCCGGACATGCCCTGGGCGTTCCACATCGGCGCCTGCCGGCACGCGACGGACGAGGCTCGCCACGCGCAGATGTTCCGTCGGCTCCTGGCGGAGCGCGGCTTCGACGAGTCCGCGCTGATCCAGCACGGGTCGAACTACGAGTACGCGTACGAGTTCCCCGAGTGCGAGGTCGGGAGCAGGCGCGAGCTGCTCTGGCGGCTGCTCATCCTCTGCACCGTGCTCGAGGCCCTGGCCATCGACAAGCTCCCGCTCGAGATCGCGATCCGCGACACGCTGCGCCAGCTCGACGTGGCGCGCGCCCTCGACTACGCGTCGACCGACGAGTTGTTCCACACCGAGAACGGCCTGCGCTGGACGCGCACGCTGTGTGACGAGCACAACCTCGACCCGCTCATCGAGCGCGAGCGAGTGCACGGGCGGTTCTTTGGGCGCCAGCGCGACGAGCGGGCCCGCTACCTGGGGGCGGACCCCGAGCGGGCGGCGCGCGAGATCGCCATCCTGGAGGGTCCGGACCCCGACGGGATGACCTTTCGGTCCCGCACCGAGGCGGAGCTACGCCGGCGGGCGTCGTTCACCGACGCCGACTGCGAGCAGGTCGACCGCTGGGGCTACAACGGGTAGGTGAGCGAGCGGCCTGGGCGGCAGGCCGGGAGATCAGCAGCCGCCGCCCAAGGGCGGAGGAGCGTCGGGACCGATCGGAATCCTCACGCATTCGGTGGTCACGGAGGTGGAGCCGCCGCTATCGAAATGGGAGTTCCTGACAATGGTGACGACCACGAGGACCAGGAACGCGACGAGAATGAAGCGTCCGGCCTTGCTCTTGCGCCGCGGAGGCGCGGGTGGCTTCGGGGGCGACAACTTCGGCGGCGGCTTTGACGCCGGCGGCGGCGCGGCTGGAGGGGGCGGAAGGGCAGCGGCGACGGGCTGAACCGGCGGGGTTGGCGACGGCGGCAGTGGCGGCGCGGGCGGCGCGGGCGGCTGCGGCGGCCCGGTTGTCACGACCGGCGGTGGCGGCGGGGGCGCCACCTTGGGCGGAAGGCTGGCGCTCGCGATGTTGATCCCGAGGGCGGACGCCCACGCGTCGACGGCGAAGCGCGCCATGTCCTCGTCCAGCCCGGACTGAGCCTGGAGGCGCGTGATCAGCCGGCCGGCGACGACGGCCGCAGGCAGGCTCGTGTTCATGGCGCGCAAGTCCTTCACCACGTCCAGCTCGACGGCGGTGACGGCCACGAACCGCTCGCGGCGCTCACCTGGGGCGAGGTCCGCCAGAAGCGCCTTGACGCGGTCGGGATCGTCGGCCACGCCGGGCCCGTACCGGCGCACGATCTCGGCCAGGGCAGTGCGGACATCGCTCACGACGCCCGGATCTCCCCCTCGCTGGTCCCGAAGGAAACGTGCGTGCCGACCGCGAGGGCCACGCTGCGGCCGGGCCCCACCGGCTTGGCCGCGCCGTCGCTGGTCGTGGCCGTCCACGCCCGGCCGGACCGGTTCCGCAGGCCCCAGACCCCGGGCCGCTGGGGGTGCTCGGCCACTTCGGCCACCACGTCGCCCAGGTCGATGGGGGCCTGCGGGTCGATGTGGTGCCGGTACAACCGGGCGTCGAAGTTCATCATGACCACCGCGTTGCCGATGTGGATCCGCGGAGGAAGCGTCAGCGGGGCGCGGCACGACCAGCACGTTCCCGCCGCACCCGAGGCACGCACCACGTCGGGGTCGGCGAACGCCTGCGAGCCGCACGCGGCGCAGTACACGATGCAGTCCAGCAAGCGGGCGCACGTCGCCCTCCACTCCGACTCCCGGACGCGCTTTTGCGGATCGAGGCCGATCGTGAAGACGTCCGTGAAGCGCTCCCGGAGGAACTCCGGGTACAAGGGCCAGAAGGCCAGGGCGTTGTCGTGCACCCCTGGCACGGGCCGGTTGGACGGGTCGGCGGGGTCGAAGATGAACACCGCCTCGGTCCCGTACAGCCTGGTCATGGCCGGGAGGTCGAAGCAGCGGATCGAGGCCTCCCGTTGCCCCTCGAGGGGGTGGTGGTTCACGAGCAGGTAGAACAGCAGCACCGCCAGCGAGAACAGGTCGGTCTGGGTCGACGGGAGGGCCTCGCCCCGCACCACCTCCGGGGCCATGAAGCGAGGCGTGCCGATGACGCCGCCTTCCAGGCCGTCGGGGGCCACGTTGTCGTTGTCGCAAATGAGGACGTCGCCGTTGGTGGGGTCGATGAAGACGTTCCCTTGGGAGATGTCGCGGTAGCAGAGCCCGCGGGCGTGCACGGCGAGGAAGCTGTCCGAGAGCTGCACGCCGGCCGTGGCCAGGCAGCGAAACGTCGTCGTCACCTTCCGGCGCAGCAGGTCGGTCACCCCGCGGAACCGAGGGTCGCGCAAGGCCATGACGTACCCGAACCCGGGGCGCTCGTCGCTGTCGACCATCTCGATGGGCCACAGGAACCGAGCGCTGGGGGCGCCGCGCTCGACGAGGGTGGCGATGGTCGAGCGCTGCTCGGGGGTGGCGGTGGTGGGGTAGTACCACTTGATGGCCACCGGCGAGCCGTCCAGGGCGCCTTCGTGCACCTCGCCCTGGCCGCCGCTGCCGAGGAACCGCACCACCCGGCATGTCAACCCGCCGGGCGTGCGCAGGTCGTCGCCGGGCTGAAGGACGCTCGTCACCGGTCCACCCCGAGGATCAGCCCGAGGGTGATGTCGTCGCCGCTGCCCGCGTTGGTCATTTGCTGGAGCCAATCCTCCAGCCGGTCCTCAACCGCCTCGACGCCCTCGCGCTCGAGCTGGCCCAGCAGCTCCGGGCCGAACCGGAGGAAGCCGTCCTCGTCGGCAAACGAGTTCACGAACCCGTCGCTCGACGCCAACATCAACATGGGGGCGGCGCCGAAGATCGGGTCGAAGCGCACCCGCAGGTACTGCGAGGCGTCGGGCGAGCAGAGCGACGTCGTCTCGTTGGCGAAGGCCAGCTCGTCGTCGGGAAGCGCCCGGTTAGCCGTCGGCGCCTCGTGGCCGGCGTTCACTTCGACGATGGCCCCGTCACCGAGCTGGAGGAAGGCCACGTAGGCCTCGGTGGCCAGCACGAGCAGGACGGTGGCGCCGTAGGCCAAGGCGGGATCGCTCTCCACGCGGGCGCGGGCGTCGGCGCCGGCACGATCGGCGAGCCGGGACAGCTCGTCCTCCGTGAACGGCTGCTCGGCGACGTCGTCGGCGACGGCGCGTCGCCACTCCCGTACCAACTGCCGAGGCGTCTCCTCGAGGAGCGCCCGCTTGACGAGGGACAGGCCGGCCGGGCCGTCGACCGTCCCCTCCACCAGGGCGATGCCTTGGCGGCGAGCGGTGCGGACGGCCAGCTCCGAACCTTGGGCGCTACGGAAACACGTCGGGCTTCCGTGGCCGTCGGACACCGCCAGCACGACCCGGCGGTCCGAGCCTCCGGGCGGCGCCCAGCCGATGGCGTCCTGGTTCTCGGTCCCGCTACGGACGTGGCTCGCGCCGATCACCGAACGACCTGAGACTCGCCAGCCGGTGCGGGGCGCGGCGTCGTTGGTCGGGGTCAAGCTCGGCGCGTCGGCGCTACCAGACATTGTCGGCCGCGACGTCCTCCCCCGCCGCGGGCGCGACCGGCACCGGCAGGATGGTTGGCGCATCGCTGAACCCAGCTGACCCCATCCGGGGCGAGGAGGCGGCTTTGAGCACGGCCGTCGATGCCCACTTGACGTACTGCACCAGCGTGGCCGCGTTGTCGGCCCGCAACGGCTTCATCTCCGGGTTCCCCATGAACGACTCGAGCACGTCCAGGTCGGCGTCCGACCCGATGGCGATCGCGATGCGAACGGCCTTGCGGCCCCAGGGCTCGGCCATGAGTCGGGCCAGCCCTGCCGGGAAGTCGTCCGTGGGCTGGCCGTCCGACACCAGGACGAGCACGGGCGGCAAGGCCCGGTCCGTCATGGGGGGCATGCGCAGCTGTTCGGCCACCACGCCGAGGGCGGTGCCCATGTCCGTCACGCCGCGGGAGTCGACGTCGGTCCAGGTGAAGGACCCGATGGGGGTGGGCGCGGCGATATGCCACTGGGCGCCGTCGCTGAACCGCAGCGCCCGCACGAGGACGCTTGCATTCGGGTTCTCGTCGGCGCTCTGCTGCATGGCGGGGATCGACTCGCGCAGGGCGAAGTTCAGGCTGCGGATCTTTTCGCCGGCCATCGAGCCGGAGCAGTCCAGAATCCAGATGAAGTGGAGCGGCCTCGTCGCCAGAGGCCCGCCCGGCATTTCCAACGTGACCCCCCTTCCCAGTCGGGACCGAGTGTACCGACGGCTCTTCCTCGCGACCCGGCCTCGGCGCCGTAGGCGACGGTGTCGGCGCCGTCGGCGCCGTCGGCACCGTCGGCGAGGGTCATCGCCGCCGGCGCGACCGCCGCCATGCCCGGAGCGGATCCCGGCGCTTCATCGCGACCCCGGCGAGGGCGAG
>JAHFUQ010000271.1 GCA_023265045.1 Acidimicrobiia bacterium | reverse complement strand
CGGTGTGGGGAAGAGCCGGCTGGCGATCGAGGTCGCCGCCGACCTCCTGGCCGTGTTCCCGGACGGCGTATTCGACGTCGACCTGGCCACGCTCACGGATCCGGCGCTCGTCCCCCAACAGGTCCTGTCGGCGCTGGGCGTCCCCACGGAACCCGGACGCGCCGACATCGACACGCTCCTGGGCTACCTGAAGCGGCGGCACATCCTGCTCGTGCTGGACGGGTGTGAGCACCTGAACGCGGCGTGCGGCGAGCTGGCGCAATCCGTCCTGGCGTCGTGCCCGAACGTGTCGCTCGTCACCACCAGCCGGGAGCCCCTCGAGATCCACGGGGAGGTGACCTGGCGGGTGCCATCGCTGACCGTCCCGCCGACGACCGAGGCCGACCCGTCCGCGGACATGGCCGCCTACGACGCAGTGCGGCTCTTCATCGACCGGGCCAAGCAGAACAACCCTGGCTTCACCATCGAACAGTCCGACGTCGCGTCGGTCACCCAGATCTGCCGGCGGTTGGGCGGCATTCCCCTCGCCATCGAGCTGGCCGCTCGCAAGGTCAAAGTCCTCAGCTGCGAGCAGATCGCGGCCCGCCTGGACGACCGGTTCCGGCTGCTCACGGGCGGCGCCCGCAACGCCCTCAAGCGGCACCAGACGCTGCGCGCCGCCGTCGACTGGAGCTTCGAGCTGCTGTCGGACGACGAGCGCACCCTGTTCCGCCGGCTCACCGTCTTTCCGGGCGGGTTCACCCTGGAGGCGGTGGAGGCGATCTGTTCAGGACCGGGCTGCGACCTCATGGACATCCTCGACCGGCTCGGTAGCCTGGTCGACAAGTCCCTGGTGGGGGTGGAGGAGCCGAGCCGCAAGCCGCGCTTCCGACTGCTCGAGACCCTCCGCCAGTACGGGCGGGAGCTGCTCCGCGAGACCGCCGAGGAGGACGATCTCCACCGCCGGCTCCTGGCCTGGTGCCTGGCGCAGGCCGAGCGGGCGGAACCCGAGCTGAAGGGCCCCGAGCAGGGAACGTTCCTCGACCTCCTGGAGGACGAGCACGACAACTTCCGCATCGTCCTGGCGTGGGCGCTCGAGCACGGCGGCCACGAGGACGGCCTTCGCCTCAGCGTCGAACTGTCGAGATTCTGGCTGGTGCGCGGGTATCTCGCCGAGGGCCGGCGGTGGCTTGAGGCGACCCTTGCCGCCCAACCGCAGGCGAACGGGCGGGAGCAGGGTCGGGCGTTGATCGCCGCCAGCACGCTGGCGTGGCACCAGGGCGACTACGTGGCGGTGGAACCCCTCGCCCGCCGTGCCCTGCAGATCTTCCAGAACCACGACGACCAGGTCGGGATCGCCGAGGGCCTGTGCCGCCTCGGTGAGCTGGCCACGATGACCGGCGACCACGCGGCCGCGTGGGACCTGTTCGACCGCAGCCGGGCGGCGTGGGCGGAGTCAGGCGCCATGCGGGGCGTGATCCAGTCCATGAACGTGCCCTTGCACGATCTCGGCACGATCGCGTGCGAGCGGGGCGACTACGCCGCGGCGCGGGCGCTGTTCAACGAGGCGCTCGCCATCGCCCAGGAGCACGGGAACACCGTGGACATCGTCCATCACCTGAGCGGGCTGGGGCACGTCGAGCGCGGCGACGGCCATTTCGCCGCCGCCCAGGCCCGGTACGAGGAGAGCCGCGATCGCGCCCGGAGCCTCGGCTACAAGCGGATGGTCGCCTTCAACCACCAGTACCTCGCCGCCCTGGCGTGGGTGCAGCGGGACCTTGGGCAGGCGGGGGCGAGGTACCGGGAGGCGCTCGACTACTTCGGTCCCGCGGGCGACGAGCTCGGGATCGTGCGGTGCCTCGAGGGTCTTGCCCGGGTCGCCGCCCTGTCCGGCGGCGCGGCCCAAGCGGCCTACCTGGCCGGCGCCGCCGAGGAGCTTCGGGAGCGGATGCGCTCGCCCATGCCTCCCTCGGAGGCCGGAAACCACGCCACCGCCCTCCAGGTGGCCGGCGACCAACTGAGCGAGGCCGACTTCAACGAGCGGAAGGCCGAAGGGCGCCGCGCCGGCCTACCTCAAGCAGTGCGTGCCGCGCTCCACGAGATCGCCGCCGATCCGACGAGGGCGGCCTGATCCCCTCAGGCCGCTTGGGCCATCCGGAGCGCCTGGCCGACTTGGCCCGCCGCCGCCGTGTTCTTGACGTTCGCGAGGGTGTCGGCGCCAACCGCCGCCACCAGAGCATCCAAGTCGGCGCCGCCGTTGAAGTAGGCCCGCACGAGCAGGTCCCGACCGCTGCGCTCGGCGATGGCAGACGCCAGCTCCCGCTCCTGCGGGTAGCAGGCCCGCTTCTCGGCCTTTACGCCCGAGGCCGCCAGCGCGTCGAGGGCGAGTTGCTCGGTCACGCCTTCGTTGAGCGTCACGCCCACCAGCCGGAGGAAATCAGGCGAAGCGTTGGCGTGCAGCAGCTCGTGGGCCAGCGTCGAGGGCAGGGCCTTCTTGGCGTTGATGTAGATGTCGCCGTTGGCCGGGTTCGTGAAGCCGTCCAGGCCATAGGGCCACATCGCCTGCGCGTCCGAGCGGGCCCAGGGCCGGCCCGTCGTCGGGTTCACGGCCCCGTTCGCCATGTTGACCTCGTCCGAGAGGTCCCAGGTCGCCGCCGAGGTGGGGGCGACGACGACCCGGGGCTCTCTCAGGTCCCGCCCGGCCGCGGCGCCGAAGGAGGCGCGCAGGATGT
>JAHFUQ010000270.1 GCA_023265045.1 Acidimicrobiia bacterium | reverse complement strand
AGGATCGAGTTCGGTGAGGCCGGGCGGCACCTCGCCTCCGGTCGCGTGCAGTGCGTCGGCCCATCCCGCGAGCACGGCCGCGGCGTCGTCGCCCTGCATGAGGTACGGCAGGCAGAGGGCGGCGAACCCACCCGCCCCCTCCATCCAGTCGGTGCGGTAGGCGCGGACGAGGCGGCTCCCCAGTTGGGCATCGCCCTCGATCCGGTCGGGGAGCGGGCCGGGTGCGAGGTCGCCGGTCCGCAGCGCCCACAGGATCTCGTAGATCCGCTGGTACAGCCGCCACAGGTCGCTCACTTCCCCGCCCGAACCGGTCTTGAGCCGGCGGTAGACCTCGTCGAGCCGGAGACCGGTGCCCCGTTGCAGGCGGTCGTTGATGTGCAGATCGGCGTAGAGGTTGGCGATCATGGGTGCCGTGTGCTCGACCGTCGGAAGGGCAGAGCGCATGCGGGCGAGCATGCGCCCTTGGTCGGTGAGGCTGGCCGGGCAGAGGATGTGGTGGCCGACCTCGTGGCCCATGATCTCGAGCGGGAGGTCGGACAGTCCGAGGCCGACGATCTGTTCCAGGTCGATCACGACCAGCTGGTCGGTCAGGCGGATCATGGCGAAGCTCTCGGCCAGCCCCGCCCCGCGCGCCTCGTCGGTGGTGGCGCACAGCCGCGGGTCGCGCAATCGGGTGAACCGACTCCACAGCCCGAGCGCGTCCGGCCATGACGCTCGCCACTCGAGGGCGGTAGTGGCGGCCGTGACCGTGGGAGCGGTCGGGGCCGGGGCGCCCATGCGCGGCTTCACCGGCCGGGCCTCACGACGAGCACGTCGTAGCTCGACGCGACCGTGACCGCGATGAGGTCGGGGAGGGCGGCGGCGGTCGCCGGGTGAACGCCTGCGACCGCCGACGGGTCGAGTGCCAGCAACGCCGGCCCTGGTGTCTCGTCGGCGCCGTCCGGGTCGGTCCGGGTCAGGGTCGCTCCCCAGGCGTCGGCGTGCAGCGTCCACGCGTCGTCTCCAGAACGCACCACGATGTGGCCGGCGCACGCCGTCGCCCGGGGCGGGGCGAGGAACGGGCCGCCAAAGCCTCGGAACCCGCCGGCGCGGTGCACAACGGCCGGATCGTCCGGCCGGGAACGCCCGGGCTGCCACCACCGGTCCTGGTACAACTGAGCGACAGTCGGGGCCACGGCCACGGGCTCGCGGAGCCCGAGGGCGGCGCCCAAGGCGGCGTCGGTGAGCGTGGACGCGACGGCCAGCGCACCGTCGCGGAAGTGGCTCAGTCCGAGCGCCCAGGCCGCGACCTGCCCGGCGCGCAGCGCCGTCGCCGCATCGCCGGTCGACCCCGCGCCGGTCGACCCCGCGCGCTCGACCCGGTCCAACCACTGCTCGACCGGCGCGCCGTAGTGGCGGAGGTGAACGATGGCGTTGGCCAGCGAGCCGAACACCTGCCGAGGCTCGGCGACCAGCAGCCGGGCCAGGGGCGGCAGGCGCGCCATCAGGCCGTCGTGGGTCCCTCCCGTGAGCCGACGCTGGCCAACCAAATCGATCACCGGCTCGAACAAGGCCGCCAGCACACGTGGGCCCGACCCGGGCGCCACCCGTTCGCACGCCAAGACGACCTCCTTGAGCGGGCCCCGGAGCTGCCGTTCCAGGACTGCCACATCGAAGTCGACCTGACTCTGCCGAGCTTGGGCGACCAGTCCGTTCAGGCGATCCCTCTGGGCAGCCAGCGCCGTGGCGAGGACCCCGTCGACCGGCGGCGGGTCCACGTCAGCCACCTCAGGCGCCGGGCCCGGTCGTCAACCACGCCAGGTAGTTCGTGTACCGCTGGTGCAGGTACTTGAGGGCGAGGATGTCGTCGTACACGGTGCCGTAGAGCTTGCGGCCCGTCGACCAGCCGGCGAGCGTCCGCTCGATGCGCACGAGCCGGTCGCGGACCTGCGGTTCGGTCACCCCGTCCAGCCCGACCCCGAACTCGGCGAACAGGGCGGCGACGGGGTCATCGCGGTCGAGGCCTTGCTGGTCGTACTGCGCGCACGAGAGGTCGAACAGGCGGCGGATCCACCCCACCCGGTCCGACCGGTAGGCGGCGTTGCCCTCGACGTCGAAGAACGGCGCGTCCCGGTCCTGGGCGAGCCGGTTGACGAGCACGAAGGGGACGATGTGGCGGACGTCCTCGACCCCGACCTCCGCCGCACCGCGGAAGTAGGCCAGCGCCTTGGCGAAGGCCAGGATGGTCTGTAGCGCCCGCACCGACAGTCCGTTGCGGGTCTGCGCCCCGAGGTCCGCCAGGCGGTCGCGGCCCGTGTCGTCGGACCCGAGCAGGCGGGGATCGACGCCGGCCAGGCGGGCCGTGTCCTTCGTCTTGTACTCCAGCGTCAGGGCGGCGGTGTCGAGGAACTCGAACTGGCTGGTGAAGAACTCGATCCGCCGGCGGACCTCGACGGGCAGTGTCACGGCGAGCACTTCGGTCGTGAGCCGGTCGATCGCGGCCGGCGTGAAGACGAGTTGCTCGGGGACGATCTCCTCCGGCCGGTAGCCGTTCTCGATGCGGTCGAGCAGGTCGCCGAGAAAGCGAGGGTTGAAGGCGAGGGCCTGTACGACGACGTCGATGCGGTCCCGCAGCGCCTCGATGACCTGGTACGTGCCGCCGCCCGCATCGTCGTTGGCGGTGAGGTACCAGGCCGCCTCGGGGCACTCCAGCACCTGGTCGAACATCTCGGCGT
>JAHFUQ010000269.1 GCA_023265045.1 Acidimicrobiia bacterium | reverse complement strand
CCGTTGAGCTCGTCGAGGAACAGGCAGTAGGGGTCGTCGCGGGCGATCATGGCCGGCGGGCAGAAGCGGCTCCGCGGCCCGGTCGGCGTGTCGAAGATCTGGGGGACGCCGATCAGGTCCTCGGGTGCGAGCTGGGTGCCGAGGAGGCTGACGCAGTTCAGGCTGAGCGACGTGGCGAACTCGGCGACGAGCGAGCTCTTCCCGATGCCCGGTTGGCCCTAGATGAACACCGGGCGCGTCACGGCGACGTGCAGGAGCACGTCGGGGAGCTGCGCCTGGGTCACCGAGATCGAACTGTGCATGGCAGCCCATGGTGACAGGCGCCCTGGATCGGGGGACGCTGATTTGGGCGGGCTGGCGCGCGCCACGGCCTCTGCGGGTGAGCGCAGAGGCCGTGAAGGCGCAGGTGGGGAGGGATCAGGCGACGGCGCCGAGGAGCTGGCCGAGGAGCTGGTCGATCAGCTCCTGGATCTGGCTCAGCACCGACTGGATGTCAACCGGCGACGTGGCCGGGATGCCGACGTGGTCGGCGGGGTCGTTCACGACGACGGGGCCGGGCGTGGCGTCCGCGGCCACGTTCGTGGCGGCGACACCGAGGCCGTCGCTCTCGAAGCTGACCAGGTCGAGGGTGACGAAGGCGGCCTCGTCGCTGCCGTTCACGGCGCAGAACTTGACGGTGCCGGGGAAGGCGGTCGGGTTGAGGAACGAGTTGGCGTCCACCCGGTAGTCCTCCACGGGCTCGGCGCTCTGGGCGAGCACCTGCTCGGCGGAAGAGCCGTCGGCGATGGCGGTGAGGGTGAACGTCACGCCCCGGTCGGCGAGACCCTCAGCCCGCACCGGGTCGGCAGTCGAGGGGACCTCGACGCATACCCGTGCGCCCGGCTGAAGGTTCGCTGCCGTCTGGGACTCGTCGGCGAAGGCGAGCCCCGAGCCCGCAACGGTGAACGCTCCGGCGATGGCGGTGGCGGCAACCAGCTTGCGAATGTTCATGGTGTCCGGTCCTTTCAGGTGGAGGGTCTTGTGACCATCAGCAGCATCCGGCCGCGCCCTTGCCAGCCCGTTGCCGCCCGCTTGCCAGCCGGCGGGGCCTCGTAACATCCGGCCTGTGGAGTACCGAGTCCTGGGCCCGCTGGAGGTGGTCCTGGACGGGGACGCGCTCGACCTGGGCCGTCCCAAGCAGCGGGCCCTCCTGGCCATGCTCCTCGTGAACGCCGGTCACGTCGTGCCCGCCGACCGCCTGGTCGAGGACCTGTGGGCCGGCGACCCGCCCGCCAACGCCGCCGCCGCCCTCCAGGTGCAGGTGTCGCGGCTGCGCCAGGTGTTCGGCTCGGCCGGCCTCGATGGCGCCGCCGTGGTCGAGAGCCGCAAGCCCGGGTACGTCCTCAACGCCGCCGCCGGCGAGGTCGACGCCGCGGTGTTCGAACAGCTCCTGGCTGCGGCCGACGCGGACCTGGCCGACGACCGTCCGGCCGAGGCCGACCGCCGGTTCGCAGCCGCGCTCTCGCTCTGGCGGGGGGCGGCGCTGGTCGAGTTCGCCGACCAGGAGTTCGCCATGGCGGAGGCGGCGCGCCTCGAGGAGTGCCGCCTGCACGCGCGGGAGGCGCAGATCGAAGCCCGCCTGGCCCAGGGCCTGCATGGTGCGGTGGTGGGCGAGCTGCGTTCGCTGGCGGTCAGCCAGCCGTTGCGGGAGCGGCTCTGGGGCCAGCTGATGGTCGCCCTCTACCGCAGTGGCCGCCAGGCCGAGGCGCTGCGGGCCTATGGCGAGCTACGGACCAACCTGGCCGACGAGCTGGGCATCGACCCGTCCCCCGCCCTCCAACGGCTGGAGGAGGCGGTGCTGCTCCAGAAGTCCGAGCTGGACTGGGCCCCGGCGTTTTCGGCCCCGCCGTCCGCGACCGAGATGTCCGACGGGGCCGACGCGGTCCCGGACCTGGCTGACAGCGGGGGCTCGCCGTTCTTCGGGCGGGAGGCGGAGCTGGCCCAGCTCGCCGCGGAGTGGGACCGGGCGGCGAACGAGGGGCCGCGCCTGGTGCTCATCGCGGGCGAGCCCGGCATCGGCAAGACGCGCCTCACGATGGAGCTGCTCCGGGTCGCGCAGCGACGGGGGGCGCGCGTCCTCGTCGGGCGGTGCGCGGAGGAGCTGGCCGCGCCGTTCCAGCCCTTCGCCGAGGCGCTGGACCGGGTGGTCCGCCACTTGTCGGCCGCCGACCTGGTCGCCCTGACGGCGGGCCGGGGCGCCGACCTGGTGCGGCTCCTGCCCGACCTCGTCGAGCTCTTGCCAGACCTGGCGGTGCCGGCGCCGGCCGATCCGGAGACGGAGCGGTACCGGCTCTTCGAAGCCGTCCGACGGGCGGTCGAGGTGCTGGCGGCGCGCCGGCCGCTGCTGCTCGTCCTCGACGACCTGCACTGGGCAGCGGCGCCCACGGTCGCCCTCATGCGCCACCTCGTGACGAAGTCGGACCCCATGCCCGTCCTCGTCATCGGGACCTACCGCCAGACCGAGGCGGGCGACTTGTTGGGCGAGGCGGCCCGGTCGCCGCGGGTCAGCGAGATCCGGCTCGGCGGCCTGGACGAGTCCGCCGTCGAGGGCCTCGTCGCCGCCCTCGTGGGCCATGACCTCGACGAGGCGGGTCTCGCCCTGGCCCGCCGCCTCCACGACGGGACGGCCGGCAATGCCCTGTTCGTACGGGAGATGGTCCGCCACCTCAACGAGTC
>JAHFUQ010000268.1 GCA_023265045.1 Acidimicrobiia bacterium | reverse complement strand
GAGGGCATCGTGTCGTCGGCCCACTTCACGTTTTCCTGGGCGGCGGCGCGCAGCTCCGACTCCGCCCGGCGCCGCTCTCGCGAGAAACTGGCCTCGGTCGTCATGGCCATGAGCACGCCGAGGGCCACGAGACAGGCGGAGAAAGCCGCCACGAGGTGAGTGCCCACCCCGATCCGGCGGGTACGTCGCCGCGGGGTGGTCTTCGGGATCGCCACGGGAGACCGCCTTTGCGTCCTGGCTGGTGCTCCCATCGGCCGCGGCCCTGCGGCGGTGAGCGGAAGAAGCTCAGTCGGCGGTGGGGACGAGGAGGCCCAGCCGGGCGGCCCGTACCAGGGCCTCCAACCGGCTGCGGGCGCCGAGGGC
This sequence comes from Acidimicrobiia bacterium, assembly GCA_023265045.1. GTDB lineage: Bacteria > Actinomycetota > Acidimicrobiia > Acidimicrobiales > AC-14 > JAHFUQ01. Next base: position 2,353 of record JAHFUQ010000268.1, on the reverse strand, counting down.
GGCCATGGCGGCGGCCACGATGGCGGCGGCCTCGCCGGTGTCGACGCCGAGGCGGGCCGCGATCCCGTCCGAACCCGCACCCCGGGCCAGGAGCTCCAGCACCGTCACCTGGTCGGCAGGGAGCGCCGGGGCGGGTTCGGTGTCGACACCGGCGGCTCCGTCGGCGGCCGCCTGGGCCAGCATCGACCGCAGCATCGTCGGGTCGACCGCCGCCGTCCCGGCCCTGGTGGCCCGGACGGCGGCGACGATCCGGGCGATCCGGACGTCCTTCGGGACGAACCCGGACGCGCCGGCTTCGGCTGCCTTGAGCGCGAACAACGGGTCGGCGTGGGCGGAGAGCACGATCACCGCCGCCCCGGGACGGAGCTGGAGGATCCGGGAGGTGGCGTCGATGCCGTTGCCGTCGGGGAGGCGGACGTCCATCAGGACGACGTCGGGGCACGACGTCGCCGCCATCTCGACCGCCGCTGCGACCGTCGGCGCCAGCCCGATGACCTTGATGTCGGGTTCGAAGCTCAGGGCGAAGAGGAGCGCCTCGCCCAGGGTGGCGTGATCATCCACGACCAGAACCGTTGCCGCCTCACCGGTTGTGTCGGACATCGACCCACCCTAGAGCCGTTGCCGCCTGACTGGTTGTGTCGGACATCGGCCCACCCGAGAGCCGTTGCCGTAAAGGGTCGATTCGGGCGAACAAGCCGCACCTCCGATGCGGGCAGGCGGCCCTTTGCTACCGTTCCCCTCGGTCAGGGGTCAGGGGTCAGGGATCAGGGGTCAGGGGTCAGAGTCAGGACGGGGGCGATGGACGAACCGGCCGCACCGGGGCTGCCTCGGCTGGGCGCCGATTCGGCCCCCTTCGGAGCGTTTCTCGAAGCCGCCCCCGACGCCGTCGTCATCATCAGCGGCGACGGCCGGATCGCCCTCGTGAACGCCCAGACCGAGCGGTTGTTCGGGGCGTCGCGCCAGGACCTGCTCGGCCAACCGGTCGAGATTCTCTTGCCGGAGCGCTTCCGGGCGGTCCACGCCGGCCACCGCGGTGCCTACGGATCGGATCCCCGCACCCGCCCGATGGGCGCCGGGCTCGAGCTCTACGGACGGCGCCTCACGGGCGAGGAGTTCCCGGTCGACATCAGCCTTTCGCCGCTCCCCACCCAAGATGGCGTGCTCATCACCGCCGCCATCCGCGACATCACGGAGCGCAAGCGCGCGGAGGAGACCCGGGCGCTCCTCGCCGCCATCGTGGAGTCGTCCGACGACGCCATCACTGCCCAGACGCTCGACGGGATCATCATGAGCTGGAACCGCGGCGCCGAGCGGATCTACGGCTGGACCGCGGCGGAGGCGATCGGCCGGCACGTCGACCTCATCGTCCCCGGCGACCGCAAGGACGAGGCCGCCGAACTCCTCGCCGCCGTCGCCGCCGGCCAGACCGTCGAGCAGTACGAGACCGTCCGGATTCGCAAGGACGGCAACATCCGCGACATCTCCCTCACGCTGTCGCCGACGCGGGACGGCTCCGGGGTCACGGGCGCCTCGACCATCGCCCGTGACGTCACCGAACACAAGCGGCTGGAGGCGGCCCGAGACCAGTTCATCGCCAACGCCGCCCACGAGTTGCGGACGCCGCTGGCCACGCTGGCCGGGCTCGGTGAGATCCTCGCCGACCACCTCCACGACATGAGCGAGGCGCAGCTCGCCGCCGCGCTGGCGGCGCTGCGCCGGCAGGGGGAACGGGCCAGTGCGCTGGTGGCGAACCTGCTCGACCTCTCCCAGCTCGACGGAGGCCGGGTGCGCTTCGCCTTCGAGACGGTCGGCGTAGCCGCCGCCGCCCGCCGGGCGCTCGATTCGGCGCCACCGCCCCCGGGCACCACCGCCGACGTCGACATACCCGAGGGCCTGCGCGTCCGCGTCGACGCGGTCCGCTTCGAGCAGGTCCTGACGAACCTGCTGATCAACGCCTACCGCTACGGCGGGCCCAAGGTACGGATAGAAGGCCGGATCCAGTGCGAGACGGCCTGCATCGCGGTCGCCGACGACGGTCTCGGCGTCCCGGTCGATCTCCTCCCCCGCCTGTTCGAGGTGTTCGCCCGGGGCTCCAACGCCGAGTCACACGGCGGGTCGGGCATCGGCCTCGCCCTGTGCCACCGGCTCGTCGAGGCGTTCGGCGGTGACCTCCGCTACGACCCCGACGGTTCCGGAGCCCGCTTCACGATCCTCCTCCCGGCGAAATGAACACCTCCGTCCTCGTCGTCGAAGACGAGAGCGATCTCCTCTTCACCATCGGCCTCGGCCTGGAGCTGGCCGGATACAGGGTCCGCCGGGCGGCCAGTGGCGAGGAGGCCCTGGAGCTGGTGGC
>JAHFUQ010000127.1 GCA_023265045.1 Acidimicrobiia bacterium | reverse complement strand
CCCAAGCCCAGGACCGCCAGGAGCCCGGCCTGGATCGCGGCCGCGCCGCGCCGCCACGTCCGGGACATCGCCAAGGTGCGCATGGCGTGTGCATCGTCCAGGCGTCGGGCGGCCTGAATGGTGCGAATCGACCATTGCGCCGGACGCCACCGCGCGCGGACGCGCCTTGTGGCGTGGCACACTCGTCGCCCATGCGACGAGCGGCTGGGGCCCTCCTTGCAACGGTGACGGCCGCAGTCGGGCTCGTCGGCGTGACGGCGTCCCCCGCGGCCGCCGCCACGTTGCCGAGCGGGTTCACCGAGGGACTGGTGGCGAGCGTGGCGGCGCCGACGTCGATGGCGTTCACGCCCGACGGGCGGATGCTGGTGTCGTCTCAGGGCGGGACGATGCGGGTGGTGAAGGCGGGCGCCCTGCTGGCCACGCCCGCGCTGGACATCACGTCCAAGGTCTGCTCGAACTCGGAGCGGGGCCTGCTGGGCGTCGCGGTCGACCCCAGCTTCACCGCCAACGGCTACGTGTTCGTTTACTACTCGTTCAAGAAGAACCCGACATGCGACAGCGGCACGGTGAACCGGGTGGCGCGCTTCGTGATGACCGGCGACACCCTCGGCGGCGAGACCGTCCTCGTCGACAACATCCCGTCGCCTGCCGGCAACCACAACGCCGGGTACGTCCACTTCGGCAAGGACAACCTCCTGTATGTCAGCGTCGGCGACGGCGGGTGCGACTACGCCGGCAACAGCGGGTGCGCGCAGGACAACGACGCCAACCGGGACATGAACGCCTTGGTCGGCAAGATCCTGCGCATCGACCGAGACGGCGGCATTCCGGCGGGCAACCCGTTCACCGGCCCGGGCACGGTTCGTTGCATCACCGGGGTGGCGGCGGTGGGCACGACCTGCCAGGAGATCTTCGCCTTCGGGCTGCGCAACCCGTTCCGCCTGGCCTTCGACCCTAACGCGGCGTCCACCCGCTTCTACATCAACGACGTGGGCCAGTCGACGTGGGAGGAGATCGACCTGGGCGCGGCGGGCGCCGACTACGGCTGGAACACACGGGAGGGCCACTGCGCCACCGGTTCGACCACCAACTGCGGGCCTCCCCCGGCGGGTATGACCAACCCCATCTTCGACTACGGGCGCGCCGACGGGTGCGGCACGATCACCGGCGGCGCGTTCGTGCCGAACGGGGTCTGGCCCTCCGGCTACCAGGGCAAGTACCTCTTCGCCGACTACCTGTGCGGCAAGATCTTCCGCCTCGACCCGAACGCGGGCGGCGGTTTCGCCCGGACGGACTTCGTGACCGGCCTTGGCGGCAACTCCGCCACCGACCTGCGCTTCGGCCCGTACGGCCGGACCCAGGCGCTCTACTACACGACCTACGCCGGCGGCGGCCAGGTGCGGCGGATCGTCAACACCGACACGATCCCGGCCCTGACCGTCCAGGGCTTCACGTGGTACAGCGACGGGTCGTCGGCCAAGACGGGACCGAGCGGGACGGTCGTGACCGCGTTCGGCACGAGCCTGCGCACCAACACCGCGTTCCGGCTCATGACCTCGCCCGCCCAGACCATTCCGGACCTCACCTGCACCGTCGACCTCGTGCCCGTCAACGCCAACCCGCGGTTCTCGAACGCGCGCGGGTTCATCGCCAACACGTCCGGCCCGGTGACGCGCGTGCCCGGGGACTACGACCTCTGCTTCGTGGCCGAGGACGGCAGCGCCGTCGGTCTGCCGGTGGCCTTCCACGTGGTCTGAACAATTCGATAGCGTTTGCAGCCGGTGGCGCTGCACCTCCACAGCCTGACCTTCGACGCCGCCGACCCTCCCGCCCTCGCCCAGTTCTGGGCCGACGTCACGGGGTACGAACTGGGCCAGGTCAACCCCTTCTTCGCCGAGTTGACCGGGGACGGTCGGTTCGGGCCGCGGCTGATGTTCATCAAGGTGCCGGAGGGAAAGTCGGCCAAGAACCGCTTCCACCCCGACCTCGGCAGCACCGACCTGGAGACGGAGGTCGATCGGGTGATCGCCCTCGGCGCCACCGTCGTCGGTCGCCGCCAGGAGTGGGGCGTGACCTGGGCCACGCTGGCCGACCCCGAGGGCAACGAGTTCTGCATCGGCCTGCACGCCCCGGGCTGACGGCTTACGCGACCGTGATCGTCCCCTTCATGCCGTAGGCCCAGTGGCCGGGGAGGTGGCAGCCGAACAGCGCCGTCCCCCGGCTGATGAAGGTGTACACGGTTTCCGCCGTCGACCCGGCCGCGACCGAGACCTCGCCGGGGCGGCTGGCGTGGTGCGCCTCGGTCCCGTGCTCGTGATAGTCCTGCACGGCCTGGTCGCCCACGATCAGCTCGTGGGCGATCGGGTCCCGGTTGCGGACCTTGAACCGCACCGTCTCGCCCGGGCGCACGTCGATCGCCGTGGTGGAGAAGGCCGAGTAGTGGACGTCGATCTCGATCGTGCGCACGTGCGGCGCTCCGAGCCGTCCGCCGCCGCCGCACCCCGCCAAGACGAGGACGGCGACGGCGACGGCCGAGCCGGCGATGGCGAGGCGCCCGCGCATTGATCAGGCCGTGGCCCCGGGCGTCGACCGCCCGTCACGGCTCACGAGGACGCCGATGCCGGCGACCAGCAGGATGAGCGCCAGCCCGGCGCCGACGGCGATCGGCCAGGCCAGGCTGCCCCCGCCGTCACCGCTCCCGCCGGTCACGCCCACCGGCTCCTCCAGCAGGCCGGTCGCTTCGGGCGACGCCTTGCCCGCGCCGGTGGCGTCGACGGCGAGGTCGTAGGTGAGGTCGGTCGGGGCGGCGTCGACCTTGAGGTACGTCAGCCACGACGACGCCGGCACCCAGGAGCCGCCCTTGTCGGTACGGAGGTCGTTCAGCAGGAGGTCCGAGGCTTGCTGCGTGCGGGCCAGGGTGAGGCCCGGCGCGTTCTCACCGGGGAGAAGCGACGGCTTCTTGTCGGTCAGGAGGAACACGTCGGCCGCCACCCGCTCGCCGGTCTGGAGGCCGACGCCCAGGATGCGCAGCGGGACCCACGGGTTGCCGGTCGGAATGGTGATGTGGACAGGCGTGCCGTCGCCGAGGGCCACGCCCTTGGCGCGGGCGGCGTCGGCGTTGAAGCGGGCGGCCAGGAAGATGGGGCTGCGGTTGGCGTAGAAGTCGAGGACGGCGGGCGTGTCGGGCGTGAGCAGGAAGCCGTGGTCGGTGGCCCACTCCCCGACCGCCTGGGCGCCGCCCTTGAGCACGGTGATGTCGAGGGCGTCGATGCGGGTCTCGAGCAGGACCTGGGCGGCGGCGCCGGCGTTGGCCCGCGACGTCGCATCGGCGGTGGCGAACAGCTTCTCCGGCGGCGGCGACACCTCGCGCACGAGCCGCTGGAGGGTCCAGTCGCCGCCCCGCTCGACGCTGGTGGGGACGCCGGGGAGCGGGATGATCGACCCGAACTCGCCGCCCGCGCCGGCGAACTTGAAGGCCGTCAGGTAGTGCTCGACGCCGTCGTGGTAGCCCGCCAGGGTGGTGGTGCGCACCAGGTTGACGCTGCCGTTGCGGCCGATGAGGCCGCCGCAGGCGAGGGCGGGGCCGGCCGTGAGCCCGATGAAGACGGCGCTGACGGCAAGGGCGATGGTGAACCGGCGCATCCCAGGACCTCCTCTTGGTGGTTGCGCCGGTTTGGACGACCGCCGGTCCGGGGCTGGTTCCCGCAGAACAGGAAATCTCTCAGCGTTCTCGCAGGCTCACGGCGCCGTCGCGGTCCTCGACGACGGCCTGGATGTACCGCGTGGTGGCGCCGTCGAAGATGGTGCAGTCGATCGTCGCGCCGGTGTCGGCGAGGCGGACCTTGGACTGGCCGCAGTCGATCTTGGCCGTCTTCCAATGGTCGTCGAGCCGGCTGCGGATGAAGTCGGTGACGTTCGAGAGGTCGACGATGGCCTGGGCCGGCTTGACGTCGAACTGGGCCTGGTCCCCGAGGATCTCCGAGATCGTGACGGTGTAGCGGGCCTGCTGGCCCTCGATCTCGACCGAGCACACGAAGGTCTCGCCCACCCGAGCCGTCACGCCGGGCGGGCACGTGGCCTTGCCGACGATGAGGCGGGGCGAGCGTTCCTTGGCCTTCAACACCACCTGGAGCTCGACCTGGGCCTGGTTGAGCTTGCGAGCGGGGTTGGCGTGCGACGCCGTCCCGCCGCAGGCCGTGAGGACGACGAGCAGCGCGGCCGCGGAACCCCTACGGGGAAGCACGCCGCCTGGCCCCGATGGTGTCCATCCAGACGGGTTCGTAGCCCGCGGCGCGCAGCGTCAGCGCCACCGTGGCCGGCGACCGGGTGTCGGCCACTTCGAATTGCGGCTCGGCGTCGCTCGGGTGGGCGTAACCGCCCGGTTCGGTGTGCGAGCCGGCGGACACCTGGGTGACGCCCAGCGGGATCAGCGCGTCGCGCAGCGCAGGCGACTCCCGCGTCGACAGCGAGACGCCCACGTCGGGGAGGTACAGCCGCAGCGCGCACAGGAGCTGCGCCAGTTCGGCGTCGGTCACCGGGCGCTCCGGCTGGAACCCGCCCGCGGCGGGACGCAGCCTCGGAAGGGAGATGGCGAGGTCGCAGCGCCACCAACGGCGAAGGATCGCCCGGGCGTGGGCGGCCAGGGTGAGGGCCTCGGCCCGCCAGTCGGGGTGCAGGCCGAGCAGGGCGCCGACGCCCAGCCGGCGCACACCCGCCTCGGCGGCGCGGTCGGGCGCGGCCAGCCGCCAGTCGTAGTTCCGCTTCTTCCCCTTGACGTGGACCGCCGCGTACGTGGCGGGGTCGTACGCCTCCTGGTACACGATCAGGCCCTCGCAACCCGCTTCGACGAGCCGCGCATAGGTGGCCGTGTCCCACACCTGGACCTCGACCGACAGCGAGGGCACCTCCGGGGCGAGCGCCCGGACGCAGTCGACCAGGTAGTCCTTCGACACGATCCGGGCGTGCTCGCCGGCGACGAGCAGCAGGTGGCGGAAGCCCCGGTCGAGCAGGGCGCGGGCCTCTTCCCGCACCTCGTCAATGGCCAGCGTGCGGCGGGCCACGTCATTGCCGGCCGCGAACCCGCAGTACGTGCACACCGACACGCACTCGTTCGACACGTACAAGGGCGCGAACATCCGCACGACCCGCCCGAACCGTCGGATGGTCGTGGCGTGGGCGGCCGCGGCCAGGTCCTCAAGGCGGCTGGCGGCGGCGGGCGACAGGAGGGCGGCGAGGTCGTCGGCGCGGCGGCGGGACGCGCCCAAAGCCCGGTCGACGTCCGCGTCGGTGGCCTGTTCGGCCTTCGTGCGCAGGGCTTCGAGGGCGCCGTCCATGAACGCGAGCACGTCGGACGCCGCCGTGCCGGGAGGGACGCCCGCGGGGCGCGACTCGAGGGCGAGCGAGGTCACGCGGTCAGGCCAGGAAGCCGGTCAGCGGTGAGGACGCCGCCGCTCGGGGGCCGGCGGCGGGGATCCCGGCGAGGTATGCAGCCCGGCCTGCCTGCACCGCCAGGCGGAACGCGGCGGCCATCGCCGGCGGGTCTCCCGCCGTGCCGATGGCGGTGTTCACCAGGACGGCGTCGGCGCCCAGCTCCATGGCCTCGGCGGCGTGGGACGGCGCGCCGATGCCCGCGTCCACCACCACCGGGACCAGAGACTGTTCGACGATGATCTCCAGGGCGCCGCGGGTGCGCAGGCCTTGGTTGGACCCGATCCACGACCCCAGCGGCATGACCGTGGCGCAGCCGACCTCCTCCAGCCGCTTGCAGAGCACCGGGTCGGCGTTGACATAGGGCAGGACGGTGAACCCCTCGGCCACCAGGACCTCGGCCGCCTTCAGGGTCTCGACCGGGTCGGGCAGCAGGTACCGGGGCTCGGGGGTGATCTCGAGCTTGATCCACGTGGGCAGGCCCGCCGCCCGGGCCAGCCTCGCGAGGCGGATCGCCTCCTCGGCGTCGTCGGCGCCGCTGGTGTTCGTCAGGACGAGGGCCTGCAACGGGTCGACGGCGTCGAGGATGTCGCCCTCAGGGTCGTGGGCGGTGGGGTCCACCCGCCGCAGGGCGACCGTGACCATCTCCGTTCCCGATGCCGCGATGGCGCCCCGCAGGGCGGCGGTGGACGGGAACTTGCCCGTACCGAGGAAAAGCCGCGACGCGAACTCCCGCCCGGCGATGACCAACGGATCTGACACTTCTCCCACGCTTCCTCCGCCCGCATTACCGGGCCGGTCTCCTAAGGGTCGCGAGCCGATCGTGCTCGCCTCTCAGCCCGGCGCTCCGAGCTCCCCTGCGCTATCTCATTCGGGGTCGCCACTACCGTACCGCCGTGCGGTTCTGGACCGTGGACGAGGCGCGCGCCTACCTGCCGAGGCTGAAAGCGCTGGTCGAGACCATCCGCACCGCCGCGCTCGTGCGGGCGGGCCGCCATCCGTCCCCCAACGGCCAGCGCTCGCTCCTGGTCGACGCCGAGGAGGCCTACCAGGAGATGCGCGCCGGAGACATCATTCTGCGCGACGCCATGTCCGGCCTGCTCGACTTCCACGCCCAGGGCGCCGACGGCGTCGTGTACTACCTGTGCTGGCGGCGCGGCGAGCCCGAGCTGGCCTGGTGGCACCTCCCCAAGGACGGCTTCCCCGGCCGCAGACCGCTGCCTCGCGAGGAAGGCTCCCAGTGAGCGAGCACCGAAGCGGAGCGGAGGAGCGCAACTCCCATGACACAGCGCGCGGCTCAGCCGGGCGGCGAACGCCGGCAGCGGCCCGGTGAGCACCCGCAAGTTGATCGTCGCCGCCATGATCTGCGGCATCGCCATCCTGGTGGCCTTCGCCATCCAGATCTCCCTTGTCACCCGATAGCCCGGCGTCGAGTCAACGTCTGGCGTTGATTCGACTCCGAATGTGCGCAGAACGCCGGGCGGAGCAGCCCAAACGGCGCAGCCCCGTGGCCTTACTAGGCTGATTTGCCATGGCCGAGCAGTTCGACGTGGTGGTGATCGGAGGCGGGCCGGGGGGGTACGCGGCCGCGCTGTACGGCGCGGCCGCGGGGCTGCGGATGGCGGTGGTCGAGCGGGACAAGGTGGGCGGCACCTGCCTCCACCAGGGATGCATCCCCGCCAAGCAGTTCCTCGAGACGGCCACGGTGTTCCGTACCGTGGCCGGCGCCAAGGAGTTCGGGGTCGTCGCCGACCAGCCCGCGGTCGACTTCGCCACCGCCCAGGCCCGCAAGCAGAAGGTCGTCGACCAGCTCTGGAAGGGCCTGCAGACCCTCATGAAGAGCCGCAAGATCACCACGGTCCACGGCACGGGAACCCTCGCGGACCCTCGCACAGTCAAAGTGGACGATGGCACCGAGCTCAAGGCCGCCAAGGCCGTGATCCTGGCCAGCGGATCGGCCCCGCGCACCCTGCCCGGGTTCGACGTCGACGCCCGCTACGTCCTCACCTCCGACGAGGTGCTGGCCCTCGACCGCCTGCCCGCGTCGGCCGCCGTGATCGGCGGCGGCGCCATCGGGTGCGAGTTCGCGTCCATGCTGAGCGACCTTGGCGTCCAGGTGACAATCCTCGAGGCGCTGCCGAAGATCCTGCCGGGCCTCGACACGGACGTCGCCGACATCGTCGTGCGCTCCTTCAAGCGGCGGGGCATCGACGTCCGCACCGGCGTGAAGGTTGAGGGCCACGACCCCTCCGGCGACCAGACCACGATCCGCCTCGGCGAGGGCCAGACGTTGGCCGTCGACGCCATCGTGATGTCCATCGGCCGCCGGCCCCTGTCCGACACGCTCGGGCTCGAAGCCACGGCGGTCGAGGTCGACGCCCGGGGGTTCGTCATGGTCGACGACCACCTGCGCACCAAGGAGCGAGGCGTGTACGCCCTGGGCGACTTGGTCAACACGCCGGCGCTCGCCCACGTCGGGTTCGCGGAGGCGATCGTGGCGGTCAAGGACATCCTCGGCGAGCCCGCCGTCGCGGTCGACTACCAGAAGGTCCCGTGGTGCATCTACTGCTTCCCGGAAGTCGCCTTCGCGGGGCTGTCCGAGCAGGGGGCCAAAGACGCCGGGCACGACGTGGTGGTGGCCAAGCACCGGTTCACCGCCAGCAGTCGGGCGCTCATCATCGGCGAGGCGGAGGGGCTGGTGAAGGTGATCGCCGAGCGCGGCGCCGACGGCAAGGCGGGCCGACTGCTCGGCGTCCACATGGTGGGCCCCTGGGTCACCGAGCAACTGGCCGAGGCGTACCTTTCGGTCAACTGGGAAGCCACGCCCGACGAGATCAGCCAGTACATCCACCCCCACCCCACACTGTCCGAGACGTTCGGCGAGACCGTCATGTCGCTCACCGGAAGGGGGCTCCACGGCTGATGGCCGATGTCACGATGCCGCAGCTCGGCGAAACCGTCACCGAGGGAACGATCACGAAGTGGTTCAAGCACGTCGGCGAACAGGTGGTGATGGACGAGCCGCTGTTCGAGGTCTCCACCGACAAGGTCGACTCCGAAGTGCCGGCGTCGACGTCCGGCTTCGTCACCGAGATCCTGGTCACCGAGGGCCAGACGGTGGACGTCGGCACCAAGCTGGCCGTCATCTCGGCGGAGGGCGCGAAGCCCGCGCCCGAGCCGGTGGCGGCGGCGCCGGAGGCCCGGGCCGAGCCGGAGGTCGCGGCGGTCGCGGCGGAGCCCGAGCCTGCGCCGCAACCCGAGCCCCCCGTGCGTGGCGGCGCGGCGCCCAAGCTCCTGTCGCCGGTCGTGCGCCGGCTGATCAACGAGAACCGCCTCGACGCCGCGGACATCCCGGGCACCGGCCAGGACGGGCGCATCACCCGCGCCGACGTGCTGGCGTTCATCGACCAGAACGGCCGCACCAAGGCGCCGCCCGCGACCACGGCCGCCCCGGCCGCAAAGGCCGCCCCGGCCGCCCCAACGGCAACGGCAGCCCCGCCCAGGCCGGCCGCGGCGGCGCCGGCCCCGAAGCGGGGCGCGGACGACGAGGTCATCGCCTTCTCGAACATCCGCCGCCGCACGGCCGAGCACATGATCCGGTCGCAGGCGACGTCGGCCCACGTGCTGGTCGCCACCGATGTCGACTACGTCGGCGTCGAGCGCGCCCGCAAGGCGGCGCGAGACGATTTCAAGGCCAAGGAGGGCTTCTCCCTCACCTACCTCCCGTTCATCGCCCGGTCCGTGATCGACGCCCTCGCCGAGTTCCCCCACGTCAACGCGTCGGTGGGCGAGAACGAGCTGATCGTCCACAACCGCATCCACCTGGCCATCGCCGTGGACCTCAACTTCGAGGGGCTCATCGTCCCGGTCGTCCACGACGCCGACCAGATGCGGCTCCGCGCCCTGGCCCGGTCGATGGCCGACCTGGCGCACCGGGCCCGGTCCCGCGAGCTGACGGCCGACGACATCTCCGGGGGCACGTTCACGATCACCAACCCGGGACCCTTCGGCACCTTCTTGACGTTCCCGGTGATCAACCAGCCGCAGGTGGCGATCCTGTCGACCGACGGGATCCGCAAACGCCCGGTGGCCGTCGAGCTGCCCGACGGCAGCGACGCCGTGGTCGTGCACCCGGTCGGGATGCTGGGCCTGTCGTTCGACCACCGGGCGTTCGACGGGGCCTACGCCTCGGCGTTCGTCGGCAAGGTCAAGCAGATCATCGAGACCCGAGACTGGTCGCAGGAGGTCTGACGCAGCCGGTGACCCTCCGCACCCGCTGGCTGGGCAAGGTCCGCTTCGCCGACGCGTTCGCGCTGCAACGGTCGCTGTTCCTCCACGGCCGCGATCCCTACCTGCTCCTGCTGGAGCACCACCATGTGTTCACCCTCGGCCTCCGGGGCTCGATGGACCACGTGCTGGTCGACCCGGCCACCGTGGGCGCCGACCTGGTGCGCACCAACCGGGGCGGCGACGTCACCTACCACGGCCCGGGCCAGCTCGTCGGCTACCCGATCCTGTCCTGGCCCGACGGCCCCGGCGCCACGCCCGCGTACGTCCACTCGGTCGAGCAGGTCGTCATCGACGCCTGCGCCGACCTGGGGCTCACCGGCTTGGGCCGCCTCGACGGCTACCCGGGCGTGTGGATGGACGCCGACGGCCGCGACCCCCGCAAGCTGTGCGCGGTGGGCGTCCGGCGCAGCCGGGGCCGCACGATGCACGGGTTCGCCCTGAACGTCGATCCCGACATGGCCTGGTTCGACCGGATCGTCCCGTGCGGCATCCCCGACAAGGCCGTGACGTCCCTGGCCGCCGAGGGGCTGAGGGTCACCATGCGTCAG
>JAHFUQ010000126.1 GCA_023265045.1 Acidimicrobiia bacterium | reverse complement strand
CCATGGTGCACGTCCCCGGCGCCCACCTGGCGGTGATCGGCGACGGCGCCCTCCGTCCCACCCTCGAAGCCCAGGCCGCGGCGCTCGGCCTGGCCGCCAGGGTCCACTTCACGGGTTGGTCGCCCGACGTCCCCGCCGCCGTCAGCGACCTCGACGTCGTGGTCCTGTCCAGCAAGAACGAGGGCACGCCGGTCTCGCTCATCGAGGCGTCGGCCGCCTGCCGGCCGGTGGTGGCGACCGCCGTGGGGGGCGTGGCGTCGGTCGTGGAGGACGGGGTGACGGGCCGGCTCGTGCCTCCCGGCGACCCGGCGCGCCTGGCCGAGGCGCTGCGCGAAGCGCTCGGCGACCCCCACCTGGCCCGCCGGTGGGGGGCCGCGGGGCGCGCCCGGGTTCACGTGCGGTTCGGGGCCGAACGCCTCCTCGAGGACATGCGCCGCGTCTACGCCGGGCTGCTGCGGGGTCGGACGGGACGCACGCCCGGTTAGGATCGCTCTTCTTGACACGCCGCGTGCTGGTGACCGGAGGCTCGGGGTTCATCGGGTCACACCTCGTCGAAGCCCTGCTACGGCGCGGCGACGCGGTCGTCGTGCTCGACAACCTGTCGACCGGCCGCATCGCCAACCTCGACCCCGTGCAGCGCAACCCCGACTTCCGGTTCGTGCACGGCTCGGTGCTCGACGAGCTCATGGTCGACGAGCTCGTCCACGAGTGCGACGCCGTCTTCCACCTGGCGGCCGCGGTCGGGGTCCGGCTCATCGTGGAGCAGCCGCTGCGCTCGTTCACCACCAACATCCGGGGCTCGGAGATCATCCTGGCGGCGGCCCACAAGTACCGCCGGCGGATCATGCTCACGAGCACGTCGGAGATCTACGGCAAGAACTCGGCGGTGCCGTTGCGGGAGGACGCCGACCGGGTGCTGGGCTCCCCGGCAGTCGCCCGGTGGGCCTACAGCACGGCCAAGGCAGTGGACGAGATCCTGGCCTACGTCTACCACCGTGAGCGCGGGCTGCCCACGACCGTCATCCGTCTGTTCAACACCGTCGGGCCGCGCCAGAGCCCGGCCTACGGCATGGTGATTCCCCGGTTGGTGCGCCAAGCGGTGGCCGGCGAGGCGATGACCGTCTACGGCGACGGCGCCCAGACCCGCTGTTTCTGCCACGTGGGCGACGTCATCGACGGCATGCTGCGCCTGTTCGACAACCCCGCCGCCATCGGCGAAGTGTTCAACCTCGGCTCGCAGGAGGAAACGTCCATCCTCGACCTGGCCAACCGCATCGCCGCCAAGACCGAGGCATCGTCAGAAGTGCAGCTCATCGCCTACCAGGACGCCTATCCCGTCGGCTTCGAAGACATGCGCCGGCGCGTCCCCGACACGACCAAGGTGGAGACGCTCACGGGCTGGCGCGTGCAGCGCACGCTGGATGACATCCTCAACGAGGCGATCGCCGAGGCGAGAGCCGAGCAAGCCGCGGCCGTGATCCCGGGGTGAACGCCCGGCGCGGCGCGCCCGGAGTGGGGGTGTGGGGGGCGCTGCCCCCCACAGAAGGCCCGCAGGGGGCTTTGCCCCCGAGGAGGCTGAGCGCCGCCGGAGGCGGCCCGACCAGCGGGAGGGGGTCGGGGGGAGGGGGCTTTGGCCCCTCCCCACGTTAGGTGCCGACGTGGGCTCTGGCGTTCAGCGTCGCTCTCCTCGTCGCCCTGGTGACGGTGGCCCGATGCCGGCGGCTGGCCCTCAGCATCGGCTTCGTCGACATCCCCGACGCCCGTAAGAGCCATGCCCGGGCCATCCCCTACCTGGGCGGCGTCGGGCTGATCCTGGGCGTCCTGGCCGGGCTCGTGTTCGAGTACCCGATCGGGGCCAAAGTCATGCTGATCGCCCTGGCGGCGACCATCCTGGGCGCGATCGGGCTGGTCGACGACGACCGCACCGTCTCGCCCGTCTACCGGTTCGCGGCCGAGGTGGTGGCCGCGGCCATCGCCACCGCCGCCGGGCTGCGTATCCATGCGACCGGCATCGACGCCTTCGACGTCGCCATCACGATGCTGTGGATCGTCGGCATCACCAACGCCCTCAACCTCCTCGACAACATGGACGGGTTGGCGGCCGGGCTCACCACCGTCGCCTCCACCGCCGTCTTCGCCCTCGCGGTGGCCGCCGAACAGCCGGTGATCGCGTCCCTGGCGGCCGCCACCGCCGGCGCCTGCCTCGGCTTCCTGGTCTTCAACAGCCCTCCCGCCTCGATCTTCATGGGGGACTCGGGCAGCCTGTTCCTCGGCTTCCTGCTGGCGGTCACGACCATCGACGTCGACTCGGCGCTGATCGCGCCCACCAGCTTCCTCATCCCGCTGATGGTGCTCGCCATTCCCGTCCTCGACACGACGATGGTGACGATCGGCCGGCTCCGCCGGCGGCGGTCGGTGTTCATGGGCGGCCGGGACCATCTGTCGCATCGCCTCGTCGCCAACGGCCGCACCCGCAAGCAGGCGGTCGGGATCCTGCTGACGGTCGAGACGGTCGTGGCGGGCATGGCGGTGCTCGCGGGGCGCCGGATCATGCCCGTGAGCTGGGCCGTCGCCGCCACCGTCGTGATCGTCGGGGTGCTGGCCTGGCAGACGGCGCGGGTGCCCGTCTACCTCGAGACCGTCGAGGGCTTCCCCGCCTGGCTGCGGGCGGGGATGATCGGCGTGGCGGTCGCCGTCCCGCTCCTGGCCGCGCCCGCGGCGCTGGCCCTGGCCCAGTCCGGCAAGCCCGCCCGCGCCGGCGCCCAGGCGGCGGTCGACGCCCTCAAGGCCCTGGAGCGGGGCGACGCCGACGTCACCGCGGTCAAGTTCCAGGAGGCCCGGGCCAAGCTGGCGCAGGCCCAGGACCGGCTCAGCAGCCCGCTGGTGGCCGCCGGCCTGGTCGTGCCCGGCCTGTCGTCGAACCTGCGCGCCGCCCGCACGCTCGTCTCGATCGGCTATGACCTGGCCGGCCAGGGCGCCCTGCTGGCCAGCGCCTACGCGGCCGAATCGGTCACGGTGAGCAGCGGCGCCGTCCCCCTCGACGAGATCGCCAAGCTGGCGCCGCTGCTGCAGGACGCGCAGCGGGTGCTGGAACGCTCCCAGAACCGCATCGACGACATCAACACCGGGTTCGTCCTGCGGCCGATCGCCCGGGCCGTCGACGACGCCCGCGTCGAGCTCGACAAGCAGTCGAGCCGGTCCGAGACGGTGGTGCAGATGGCGAAGATCCTCCCCGCCATCCTCGGCGCCGACGGGCCGCGGCGGTACTTCCTGGCCTTCCAGAACAACGCCGAGCTGCGGGGCAGCGGCGGCTTCATGGGCAACTGGGGTGAGCTGATCGCCGACCGGGGCCGCGTGCGGATCGTGCGCTTCGGGCGCCAGGACGACCTCATCAAGGGCCATGCCCAGCCCCTCAAGCTGGAGGGGATGGACGACTTCCTGACCCGCTGGCGGGAGTTCGAGCTTCCGTCCACCTGGCAGCAGGTCAACGTCTCGCCCGACTTCCCGACCACGGCCGAGGTGATCGCCCAGCTCTACCCGCAATCGGGCGGGAGCCCGGTCGACGGGGTGATCGCCATCGACCCGTTCGGGCTGGCCAGCATCCTGAACCTGACCGGCCCGGTGACCGTGCCGGGCTGGGACGGGCCGATCTCGTCCGCCAACGTCGTGGATGTCACCCTCCGCCAGGCCTACGAGCGGTTCCGCCAGGACGTCCGCGTCGAGTTCCTGGGCGACGTGGCCGAGAAAGTGTCACAGGCGCTCACCGGCGCCAACATCGGCAGCCCCACCAAACTGGGCGCGGCGCTCGGCAGCGCCACCCGCCAGGAGCACATCAAGGTGTGGCTCAGCCGTCCCGGCGAGGAAAAGCTGATGCACCTCATCGGCGTGGACGGCGCCCTGCCGCCCGTAGACGGCGACACGCTCATGGTCGTCGACCAGAACCTGGCCGCCAACAAGATCGACTACTACCTCAACCGGTCGATCTACTACAACGTCCAGCTGACACCGAGCCAGGGCAGCCGGGACGCCAAGCTCAGCGGCCACGTGCAGGTCTCGCTCGAGAACCGGGCGCCGCCGTCGGGCCTGCCCGCGGTCGTGCTCGGGCCCTACGACGAGCGGTTCTTCGCCGGCGAGAACCGGACCTACCTGTCGGTGTACTCGCCTTTCCCCGTCCAGTCGGCGACGCTCAACGGCGCCCCCACCAAAGTCGTCACCGATCCCGACGCGGGGCGGCTGGCCCACTCGCTGACGGTGTCGATACCGGCGAGCCAGGCCAAGGCCGTCGACATGGCGGTGGCGGGCAACGTCCAGTTGAGCGCGGAGGGGTGGTACCGGCTGGAGGTGTTGCGCCAACCGACGGTCCACCCCGACCACGTCGAGGTGTCGATCAGCGTTCCCGCGGGCTGGCAGATCGTCGAGACCCGCAACGCCACGCCCAAAGGGGCGCGCACGGCCGTGTTCAAGGGCGACCTCACCGCCCCCAGCTACGTCTGGGTGCGCATAGAACGGGCGGGCCTGGCCCGCTACACGGACCGGCTGCTCCACGCTTCGTAACCCGCCGGTCTCTGGTCCCGGCGGGTTCCGGCCTGCTAGGGTGCCTTCGGGTTTGTGGTATGCGGGAGCTACGGGGTCTGTGCGCCCTTTTCGTCGCGGGACTGTTGACGCTGCTGGCAGGTGGTGTTGCCGCAGGTCAGACGGCGTGCGCGCCCACTTCCCCCGCCTGCAACGCCCCCGGCGCCACCCCCTTGGCCTCGATCCCGGTGGTGGTCAAATCACCGGCGAAGGGCCCGCTGAGCGCCGCCGAACCGCTCGACGTCCTCCACCGCCCTGCGTCGCGCGATACCGCGCCGGTGCTGCCCGGGCTGATCCTGCTCGGCGGGGTGGGCGTGCTGGCGCTCGCGCTCGGTTCGATCGTCCATCGCCGCCGACCGGCCGCCCGCGGGGTCACCACGACCGCCGCCGCGGCCAGCCGCGTGCTGGTGCACGCCGACCCCGTCCGTTCCGTCACGCGGGAGCGGTGGGACATCGAGGCGGTCGAGCGCGCCGCCGCCGGCGCCGAGCGCACCTGACCCAAGGAGCCACGCGCCGGCCTGCCGGGCGGCTTGAGGTTTAGGTTTTAGGCAAAATCCACCGGAAAGCGGTGGGATCTGCCTGAGATCAACGCCGCGCCGGCCGGCTTCCTACGTGCAGAACGCCGTCGTCGCCACCGACACGCAGGTCGTGGTCGTCTTCTTGGTCGTCGGCACCGTAAGCGTCGGCGTGGTGGTGACGGTCGCGCTCGTGGTCGTCGGCGCGGCGGTCGTGTTGGGGGCGGCGGTGGTCGGCGTGGTGGTCGCGGCCGTGTTCGGGGGCGCGGTCGTGGCCGGGGCCTGCGTGCCGCTGGGCGCCGCCCTCGTGGTCGCGGGCGAGGGCCGCACCGTGGCCGGCACGGTCGGGTCCTCGACGACGCTGCTGCTGGGGGCGGCCGTCGTCGGGGGGACGGTGGTCGTGACCAGGCGGGTCGTCGAGGACGTGGCGATGGTGGGGCCGGGCCGGCTGCCGGGGTTGGACGACGGGAACCCGGCGATGGCCAGGCCGACGGCGGCCCCGCAGAACAGCACGATCCCGATCCGGTAGTACCTGGACATGTCCCGGGGCGGGCCGCTGTCCGGCCGCCACTGCGGCATGCGCGGCCGCCGGTCCATCATCCGGGGCATCCGATCCATCAAGCGGGCCATGGAACCCCTTGCCTAAGGCGGCCGCCACGCGGGCCTCGACGGTTCACGCCTGCGGGCGGGCCGCCGCCAGGACGTCGGCCCACGGTATCCGGCCTTGGCGCAGGAGTCGCGGCTCCAGCCCCGTGCAGTCGACGACGGTCGACGCCAGCCCGCTCGCCCGGCCCCCGTCGAGCACCAGCGCCACCGCCGCGCCGAATACGGCCGCAACCTCGGCGGCCGTCTCGGACGTCGGCTCGCCGTGGCGGTTGGCGCTCGTGGTCGCCAGCGGGCCCGCCTTGGCGCAGAGGGCCAAGGGGACGGGATGGTCGGGGCACCGCACGCCCACGGTCACATCGTCGTCACCCAGGTCGGCGGCGAGGTCGGGCCGCCGGGGCAGCACGACTGTCAGCGGGCCGGGCCAGAACCGGTCCATCAAGGCTTGGGCCATCGGGGGGACGGCCGTCGCCAGGCTCAAGGCCTGCTCGACGCTCGCCACCAGCACGGGCAACGCCACCTCCCGAGGCCGGAGCTTGGCCGCGAAGATGGCGTCGGCGGCGCCAGGGACGAAGGGGTCGACCGCCAGCCCGTAGACCGTGTCGGTCGGGATCCCGACGACCTGGCCGTCGCGCAGCGCGCCGACCGCGGCGAGCAGCGACTCCTCCTCGACGGACAGGATCGCCATCTCAGTCCACCCTACCCACCAGGGCGCGGAGGCGACCCTGGAGGTCAGGCCGCACGTCGACTTGGGTGAACCCGGCCGCCCGCGCCTGCGCACGGGCGGCCTCGGCCTGGTGGGGCGCGATCTCAACCACCACCGCGCCCGGCCGGGCCAGCCAGGCGGGGGCCTCGGCCACGATCTCGGCGATCGCCTCGAGCCCCGTGGGGCCGGCCACCAACGCTTCGCGCGGCTCCCACTCCCCCACTTCCCGCGGCAGCTCGGCGGCCTCGGCCTCGGTCACGTAGGGCGGGTTCGAGACCACCAGGTCGACGTGGCCGTGCAGGTCGGCGGGGACGGCGTCAAACCAGCGGCCCTCGGCCAGGCGCACCCGCGTGGCGTCGGCGCTGCCCAGCCCGGCCAGGTTGGCCCGGGACACGGCCAACGCCGCCGCCGACACGTCGGTGGCCCAGACCTGCGCCGTGGGGGCCTCGTGGGCGATGGACAGGGCGATGGCGCCCGAGCCCACGCCGAGGTCGACGACCACGGGGGAGGGCGCCGGCAGCCGCTTCAGCTCCCCGAGCGCCACCTCCACCACCACCTCGGTCTCCGGGCGCGGGATCAACACCCGCCGGTCGACGAGCAGCTCCAACCGCCGGAAACCCCACCGCCCGACCACGTACTGCAGCGGCTCCCCGCCGCCGCGCCGCTCGATCATGGCCTGGGCGAACGGGACGGCCCGGGCGGGCACGTCCTCGTCGAGGTGGGCGGCCAGCGTCGCCCCGTCATACCCCGAGGCCCGCTCGACGATGCGCCGCGCGTCCATGCGAGAACCCAGGGCGGCCTCCGCCCGGGTCCAGAGCTCCCGCCAGGTCATCCCTCGGCCAGCTGGCGCGCTCGCTCGTCGGCGGTGAGGGCGTCGACGAGGTCGTCGAGCTCGCCCATCAGCACCTTGTCGAGCTTGTAGAGGGTGAGCCCGATGCGGTGGTCGCTAACCCGGTTTTCCTTGTAGTTGTAGGTCCGGACCTTCTCCGACCGGTTGCCGCCGCCGATCTGGCCCCGCCGGGCTTCGGACTGCTCGGCCGCCTGGCGGTCCTGCTCGTGCTTGAGCAGCCGGGCCCGCAGCACCTGGAGGGCCTTGGCCCGGTTCTGGATCTGGCTCTTCTCGTCCTGCATGGCGACGACCATGCCGGTGGGCAGGTGGGTGATGCGCACCGCGGAGTCCGTCGTGTTCACGGACTGGCCGCCCGGCCCGGTCGAGCGGTAGACGTCGATCTTCAGGTCCGACTCCTCGATGTGGATGTCCACCTCCTCGGCCTCAGGCAGGACGCTGACGGTCGCGGCACTGGTGTGGATACGCCCTTGTGACTCGGTGACCGGCACCCGCTGGACCCGGTGGGGCCCCGCCTCGTGCTTCATCCGCGACCACACGCCGTCGCCTTTGAGCAGGAAGATCACTTCGTTCATCCCGCCCATGTCGGACGGGTCGGCGTTGAGGACCTCCTGCTTCCAGCCCTGGCGTTCGGCGTAGCGGGTGTACATGTCGTACAGGTCCTTGGCGAAGAGGTTGGCCTCCTCGCCGCCCTCGGCGCCCCGGATCTCGACGATGACGTTCTTGTCGTCGTTGGGGTCCTTCGGGAGCAGCAGGACGCGCAGCTCGGCCTGCAGCTCGGCGATCGTCGCCTCGGCGTCGTCGATCTGGTCCCGGAGGAACTGGCGGTCGTCGCCCGCCGAGTCGGTGAACATCTCCTTGGCCGCGGCGACGTCCTCCACGGCGCGGCGGTACCGCTTGTACGCCGCGACGATCGGCTCCAGCTCCTTGTGGCGCTTGGACAGCTCGATCAGGGCGCGCTGGTCAGCGATGACGTCGGGGTCCGACAGGCGGGCCAGGACGGCAACGTATTCCTCCTCCAGACGGCGGAGCCGCTCGTCCAGGGCGACGGTCCGTTACTTCTTGGGGGCGGCGGCGCCGCCCTTGCGGGCGCCGTAGCGGCGCTCGAAGCGCTCGACCCGGCCGCCGGTGTCGACCAGCTTCTGCTTGCCGGTGAAGAAGGGGTGGCACTCGTTGCACAGCTCGACCCGCAGCTCGTCCTTGGTCGATCCGGTGGTGAACGTGTTCCCGCACGAGCACTTGACGGTGGCGGCCGTGTACCGGGGGTGGATACCTGCCTGCATGGCGCTGCTCCTGTTCCGAATCCGAAATCTAAATCGACGGCCAAATCATTAGATCGAAGGTACGGGCGCCTTGGCGATCTCCGCCAGGAACTCGTCGTTCGACCGGGTGGTCTTGATCTTGTCCATGAGCAGTTCCAACCCCGCGCCGGCCTCGAGGGCGTTGAGCACCCGGCGCAGCTTCCAAACCTGGGGCAGCTGGCCCCGGTCGAAGAGGAGCTCTTCGTGCCGGGTCGAGCTGGCGTTGACGTCCAAGGCCGGGTAGATGCGGCGCTCGGCGAGCTTGCGGTCGAGCTTCAACTCCATGTTGCCGGTGCCCTTGAACTCCTCGAAGATGACCTCGTCCATCTTGGAGCCGGTCTCCACGAGGGCGGTGGCCAGGATCGTCAACGACCCGCCCTCCTCGATGTTCCGGGCCGCCCCGAAGAACCGCTTGGGCGGGTACAGGGCGTTCACGTCCAGACCGCCCGACATGATCCGCCCGGTGGCCGGGGCGGCCAGGTTGTAGGCCCGGGACAGGCGGGTGATGCCGTCGAGGACGATCACCACGTCGTTGCCCAGCTCCACCAGGCGCTTGGCCCGCTCCAGGGTTAGCTCGGCGACCTGGGCGTGCTCGTCGGACGGGCGGTCGAAGGTCGAGGCGACGACCTCGCCGCCCTTGACCGACCGGCGGAAGTCGGTGACCTCCTCGGGCCGCTCGTCGACGAGCAGCACCATCAGCTTCACGTCGGGGTTGTTGGCTTCGATGGAGTGGGCGATCTGCTTGAGGACGGTCGTCTTGCCGGCCTTGGGGGGCGACACGATCAGGCCGCGCTGGCCCTTGCCGATCGGCGACACCAGGTCGACGATGCGCGAGATCATGTTGTTGCTGTCGCCCGGCACTTCGAGGCGCAGCTTCTCGTCGGGGAACAGCGGGGTCAGGTCCTCGAAGCGGGGCCGCACCCGGGCCTCGTCGGGCGTCATGGCGTTCACGGTGTCGATGCGCAGCAACGCCGGGTACTTCTCGTTGGTCCCGGCCGGCCGGCTCGCGCCCCGGACGTAGTCGCCCTTGCGCAGGGCGAACCGCCGCACCTGGCTGAGCGACACGTAGGCGTCGCCCGAGCTCGCAAGGTAACCGCCGGAGCGCAGGAAGCCGTAGCCCTCGTCGCGCAGGTCGAGCAGCCCGTCCGTCGCCACCAGCTCGCCCGAGTACTGCTGGTCCTGGGGCCGTTCCTGCTGGATGTCGCGCTCGCCGCGGTCACGCCCACGCCGGCGCCGGCTGCGCCGGTTGCCGGGATCGCCGCCCTGGGCGTCGAAGCGCTGCTGGTCCCGGGGGCCGCGCTGGTCCCGCGGCTGGTCTCTGGGCTGGTCCCGCTGCTCCCGGGGCTCGCGCTGGTCACGGTGCTCGCGGGGCTGGTCCTGGCGGTGGCCCTGCGCCGGCGCTTGCGTGGAGCCGGACGACGCCGCCTGCCGGGACCCGTTGGCCGACGCCTCGTCGTTCGTGGCGGCTGTGGCGGCTGTTTCGGCCGTGGCAGCGCCGGCGGGCTGGCCCTCAGTGGCCGGTGCGACCGGTGACGAGGCGGAAGCTTCGGCGGATTCGCCCGCCGGCTGCTCGCGGGCCTCACCCGATCCCGTCGCCGATGTCCTCGCCGGTGTCCTCGCCGGTGTCCTCGCCGGTGTCGTCGCCGATGTCGTCGCCGGTGTCGTCGCCGTCGCCGATCCCGCCTCGGCCGTCGCCGCCGGCAGCGCCTGGGCGACCGTCGCCGCCTCGGCCGTGCGCGG